>NZ_JBNBBL010000010.1:0-135675 GCF_050031945.1 Plantibacter sp. 2H11-2
AGATGTGTATAAGAGACAGGCACCACACCATCCCACCCCTCAGGAGCAGACAGCATGGACTGGCTCGACAGCATCATCAAGACCTTCTTCGACTTCGACGCGATGTGGCAGGTGTTCCCGCAGCTGCTCGGCGTGGGACTCGTCAACACTCTCGTCATCTCGATCGCCGCCACGGTGATCGGGGTCATCCTCGGCATGATCATCGCCATCATGGGCATCTCGCCCTCACGCTGGCTCCGAGTACCCGCGCGGATCTACACCGACGTGTTCCGCGGCCTGCCGGCGATCCTCACCATCCTCCTCATCGGCCAAGGCTTCGCCCGCTTCAGCCAGCAGCTGTTCGGCCCCTCGCCCTATCCGCTGGGCATCCTCGCGCTCAGCCTCATCGCCTCCGCCTACATCGGCGAGATCTTCCGCGCCGGCATCCAGAGCGTCGACCGCGGCCAGCTCGAGGCCTGCCGGGCACTCGGCATGAGCTACGGCAAGGCGATGCGACTCGTCGTGGTGCCGCAGGGCATCCGCCGGGTCCTCCCCGCGCTCGTGAACCAGTTCATCGCCATCGTGAAGGACTCGAGCCTCGTCTACTTCCTCGGGCTCCTCGTCAGTGAGCGCGAGCTGTTCCGGGTCGGTCAGGACGCCGCCGTCCTCACCGGCAACCTCTCCCCGCTCGTCATGGCGGGGCTGTTCTACCTCGTCATCACCGTGCCCCTCACCCACCTCGTCAACTTCTTCGACAACCGCTTCCGCACCGGTCGCCGCAAGGCCACCCCGCCGAAGAGCGGCCTCGACGAGCTCGACGAGGTGCAGCCACCCCTGCCAGCCACCACCGGGAGCAACACATGACCTACACCTCTCCCCTGCCCGTCACCGACGGACACTTCTACCGCGGCTCGAGCCTGGAGCTCCGCGACGTCTCGATGGCGTACGGCGACATCGAGGTCATCCGCGAGGTGAGCATCGACGTCGAGCCCGGCACGACGACCTGCATCATCGGGCCGTCCGGCTCGGGCAAGTCGACACTGCTCCGCGGGGTGAACCGCCTGCACGAGCCCACCTCCGGCGACGTCTTCCTCGCCGGTGAGAGCGCCCTGAAGATGAAGCCGGAACGGCTCCGGACGCGGGTCGGCCTCGTCTTCCAGCACTTCAACCTGTTCCCCGACCACACCGCGCTCGAGAACGTGGCCCTCGCACTCCGCAACGTGAAGGGCATGTCGAAGAGCGAGTCACTCCGAGTCGCAGCAGCGCGCCTCGACGACGTCGGACTCGGTGAACGATCGGACCACCGGCCGCGCGACCTCTCGGGAGGCCAACAACAGCGCGTCGCGATCGCCCGCGCACTCGCGATGGAGCCCGAGGTCATGCTGTTCGACGAGGCCACGAGCGCCCTCGACCCCGAACTCGTGAAGGGCGTCCTCAACCTGATGGCCGGTCTGGCGCAGCGCGGCATGACGATGCTCGTCGTGACCCACGAGATGGGCTTCGCCCGCAAGGTCGCCGACCAGGTCGTGTTCATGGACGAGGGCCGCGTGGTCGAGGCGGGGACCCCGTCGCAGCTGTTCGACGCCCCGCAGAGCCCCCGCCTGCAGCGCTTCCTCTCCGAGGTCCTCTGATGGCGGCACGCGTCTCCGGCACGATCAGGACGGGCGTCATCGGCTTCGGCACCTCCGGCGCGGTGTTCCACGCGCCGTTCCTCGCCGCGGATCCCGACTACTCGCTCGACCTCGTCGTGACCTCCGACCCGGATCGACGGGCCGAGGCGCTCGGGCGGTACCCGGGCGTCAAGGTCGTGTCGACCGCCGAGGAGCTCTTCGCCCGAGCCGACGAGCTCGACCTCGTGGTCATCGGCTCGCCGTCCGGCACGCACGCCGCGCTCGCGACAGCCTCCCTGGACGCCGGCCTGCACGTCGTGGTCGACAAGCCGTTCGCCGTCACCGCGGCCGAGGGCCGCGCGATCGTCGATCGTGCTGCAGCCGCCGACCGCCTCGTCACGGTCTTCCAGAACCGCCGCTGGGACGGCGACTTCCTGACCGTGCGGCGGCTGCTCGACGAGGGCATGCTCGGGCACGTCCATCGCTTCGAGTCACGCTTCGAGTGGTGGAAGCCCGATCCGCCCGCATCGTGGAAGACGACCGCGACCGCAGCGGAGGGCGGCGGCATCCTCTACGACCTCGGCACGCACGTGATCGATCAGGCCATCCAACTGTTCGGCGAGGTCGAGGACGTCCAGGCTGAACTCGGTGTCGTCCGGCCCGGAACGGTCGCGGACGACGACGCCTTCGTGGCGCTCCGTCACCGTTCGGGGGTCCGGTCGCACCTCTGGATGGGGTCGCTCGTCGCCCAGGCCGGCCCACGGTTCCGCGTCCTCGGATCCTCCGGTGCCTACACCTCGTGGGGACTCGACGGCCAGGAGCCCGCACTGAAGGCCGGTGCTGATCCGCGTGACGACGGATTCGGTCGGCGTGACCCGTCCGGTTGGGGCGCGATCGGGGTCGACGGTGCAACAGAGCCCGTCCCCATGGCCGACGGCGACTACGCCGCCTTCACCCGCCTCCTCGCGACCGCCCTCCACGACGGCGGTCGTCCACCGGTCGATCCGGCCGACGCGATCGCCGTCCTCGAGATCATCGAGGCCGTCCACGCGGCCGCAGCACCTCACCAGCGCAGCACTCCAGAACAGAAAGAGCAGACAGCATGAGCAGCACCACCCAGACCAGCCGACGCGTCGTCGTGATCGGCGGCGGCATCCTCGGAACGTCCAGCGCCGTCGCCCTCGCCCGCCGAGGTGCCGACGTGACCCTCGTGACCGACCGCTCCCTCGCCAGCGGCGCCTCGGGACGATCGCTCGCCTGGCTGAACTCCGCGGCCCGGCGGTCGAGCGAGTACCACGCGCTCCGTGTCCTCGGGATCGACCGCTGGCGGACCTTCGCCGCGCAGATCCCGAGCGCGGAGTTCCTCCGCTTCGACGGCGGACTGATGTGGGCACCGGAGGGCGAGTCCTACGCGGAGACCTTCGCCTACGAGCGCGGCATCGGCTACGACGCCCGGTGGCTGGCTCCGGAGGAGGTCGCTTCGGTCACGCCGGGTGTCGATCCGGCCGCCGTGGCTGCGGAGGGCGCGATCTTCAATCCGGGCGAGGGCTGGGTCGAGCTGCCGTCCGTGATCGAGGTGCTGTCCCGCGAGTTCGTCGCCCGCGGCGGACGGATCGTGACGGACGCCGGCGCCGAGATCGCCTCGTCCGGCGGATGTGCCGTGGGTGCGGTGCTCGCGAACGGTGACCGCATCGAGGCCGACGCCGTCCTGTTGGCCACGGGTCCCGACGTCCCGGCCCAGCTCGCCGCACTCGGCATCACGATCGGCGACCAGAGCCCGGCCGCATTCGTCGCGTTCACGAAGCCCGTCGCAGCCGAGCTCGTCGCCGTCCTCAACACGCCGAAGGTGGCCGTCCGTCGCACCAGGGAGGGCGGCTTCGCGCTGGACTCCGCGTGGTCGGAGGAGGAGATCGAGGTCCGCGACGACGGTTCGCTGCACATCTCGGACTCGACCGTAGAGCGGCTGTTGGCCGAGGGATCGCGGGTGCTCGCCGGCAACCCGAGCCTCGAACTCGACCACATCGGGGCCGGCTACAAGCCGATCCCCGGAGACGGCGAGCCGGTCTTCGGCGCGGTCCCGCAGCTGCCGGGGCTCTTCACGGCCTTCAGCCACAGCGGTGCGACACTCGGGCTCATCGCCGGTGAACTCCTCGCGGACGAGATCGTCGACGGCGAACCCTCGCCGCTGCTCGCGACCTTCCGGCCCGAGCGGTACGCGGAGTCCCCTGTCCCCGCGTAGCCCTGGCCGATTCACAACTCAGGACGGCCCCGGCGGGTCACATCGGCCACCCGGCGGGTCCCGCGGGACGCGCCGCACCGGTCCTGAGTTGTGAACCCCTGCCGTCCCCAACTCAGGAGTCGTCCGGCGTGTCGCAAGCGCTCCCGCTCGACGCACCGCAGCACTCCTGAGAACGGAACGCGAGAGACCACGACAGAATGCCCGCCGCACTCGTGGAGTGCGGCGGGCGTTCTGCGTGACGTGGTGCGACTAGTCGGTGCCGGAGTCGAACGCGGCGCCCTCGGAAGCGAGGTCGGTCGCGCGCTCGAGGGCGTCTGCGGTCGGGTCGAGGAGTTCGCCGCCGAGGATCTCCTGCGCTTCACCCTGCTCGAGCTTGCCGACGAGGTCGGCGGTCGCGCCGCCGACGATGCCGGCCGCTGCGTACTGCTCGAGCCGCGAGCGCGAGTCCGCGATGTCGAGGTTGCGCATGGTGAGCTGACCGATGCGGTCGTCGGGACCGAACGCTGCGTCGCCGACGCGCTCCATCGAGAGCTTGTCGGGGTGGTAGCTGAGGCCGGGGCCCGAGGTGTCGAGGATCGTGTAGTCGTCGCCGCGGCGCAGACGGATGGAGACCTCGCCGGAGACGGCGGAGCCGACCCAGCGCTGGATGGACTCGCGCAGCATGAGCGACTGCGGATCGAGCCAGCGGCCCTCGTACATGAGGCGGCCGAGTCGGCGGCCCTCGTTGTGGTAGTTGGCGACCGTGTCCTCGTTGTGGATCGCGTTGAGCAGACGCTCGTACGCGATGTGGAGGAGCGCCATGCCGGGGGCCTCGTAGATGCCGCGGCTCTTCGCCTCGATGATGCGGTTCTCGATCTGGTCGCTCATGCCGAGGCCGTGACGACCACCGATGGCGTTGGCCTCGAGGACCAGCGCGACCGCGTCGGCGTACTCGACGCCGTTGAGCGCGACCGGGCGACCGGCCTCGAAGGTGACGGTGACGACCTCGGAGGCGATCGCGACGTCTTCACGCCAGAACGGCACGCCCATGATCGGCTCGACGAGTTCCATGCCGGAGCTGAGCTCTTCGAGGCGCTTGGCCTCGTGGGTGGCGCCCCAGATGTTGGCGTCGGTGCTGTACGCCTTCTCGGTGGAGTCGCGGTACGGGAAGTCGCGGGCGACGAGCCACTCGCTCATCTCCTTGCGGCCACCGAGCTCGTTGACGAAGTCGACGTCGAGCCATGGCTTGTAGATGCGCAGGCGCGGGTTGGCGAGCAGACCGTAGCGGTAGAACCGCTCGATGTCGTTGCCCTTGTAGGTGGAGCCGTCGCCCCAGATGTCGACGCCGTCCTCCTTCATCGCGCGGACGAGCATGGTGCCCGTCACGGCGCGACCGAGCGGGGTCGTGTTGAAGTAGGTCTTGCCGGCGTTGCGGATGTGGAACGCACCGCACTGGAGGGCGACGAGGCCCTCCTCGACGAGCGCCGACTTCGCGTCGACGAGGCGCGCGATCTCGGCGCCGTACTCCTTGGCGCGGTCGGGGACGGCGCCGATGTTCGGTTCGTCCGCCTGGCCGATGTCGGCGGTGTAGGTGCACGGGACGGCACCCTTCTCGCGCATCCAGGCGACGGCGACGGAGGTGTCGAGACCTCCGGAGAAGGCGATGCCGACGCGCTCGCCGACGGGGAGGCTGCTCAAGACTTTAGACACGCCTGCGATTCTACGGGTTCGCGGGGAGCGGAGCACGTCGCCGCCGGTACCGCTTCGCCCGGGCCGGGGGACGGCGGGGGCTGTGGCGATATCGACGGCGACGCTGCTGTGAACCGGACGGATCGGACCAGGTCGGCTCAGGCGCTGTTCGGGTCTCGCGCCATGAGCTTCACGAGTGCATCGGGATGACGATTCGTCGACTCCAGAGTGATTCTCGCAGCGTCTGTCGGTCTTCCGCACGTCCCACTACTGGGGTCATCGGCAGGGGGCGACAGGCTCCGCGAGACGCGGCGCTACCAGATGGTGACGCGCTCCTCGGGGGCGAGCCATGCTGCGTCGGATTCGGTGACGCCGAACGCCTCGTAGAAGGCGTCGATGTTCCGGACGATCTGGTTGCAGCGGAACTCGTTCGGCGAGTGCGGGTCGATCGACAGCAGACGGATGACCTCCGCGTCGCGTCCCTTCTGCTGCCAGGCCTGCGCCCAGGAGAGGAAGAACCGCTCCGCGCCGGTGAGGCCGTCGATGACCGGCGGCTCCGCACCCTCGAGCGACAGCAGGTACGCCTTCCAGGCGATGCCGAGCCCTCCGAGGTCGCCGATGTTCTCGCCGATCGTCAGTGCGCCGTTCACGTGGTGGTCGGGCACCTGGGCGGGAGCCAGCGCGTTGTACTGCTCGATGAGCGACGCGGTGCGCTCCTCGAACGCCGCGCGGTCGGCCTCGGTCCACCAGTCGGTGAGTCGGCCGTCGCCGTCGAACTTCGATCCCTGGTCGTCGAAGCCGTGCCCGATCTCGTGACCGATGACCGCGCCGATCGCCCCGTAGTTCGCGGCGGCGTCGCGGCCGGCGTCGAAGAACGGGTACTGGAGGATGGCGGCGGGGAACACGATCTCGTTGAAGCCGGGGTTGTAGTAGGCGTTGATCGTCTGCGGCGTCATGAACCACTCGTCGCGGTCGAGCGGCTTGCCGATCTTGCCCAGTTCGCGGTCCATCTCGAACCGGCTGGCGCGACGGACGTTGCCGAGCAGGTCGTCGGCTTCGAGCTCGAGCGCCGAGTAGTCGCGCCACTTGACGGGGAAACCGATCTTGGGCGTGAACTTGTCGAGCTTCTCGAGCGCCCGCGTGCGGGTCTCGGGGCTCATCCACTCGAGGTTCTCGATGCTGTCGCGGTACGCCTCGACGAGGAAGCCGACGAGGACGTCCATCTCGTCCTTCGACGTGGCGCCGAAGTGCCGGTCGACGTAGATGCGGCCGACGGCCTCGCCGAGCATGCCCTCGACGAGCGAGACGCCGCGCTTCCAGCGCTCGCGCTGCTGCGGCGTGCCGGTGAGGGTCTTGCCGTAGAAGTCGAAGTTGGCGCGACCGAACTCCTCGGAGAGGTACGGTGCGGCACCGTGGACGACCTTCCAGGCCAGCCAGTCCTTCCAGGACTCGAGCTGCTCGTCGACGAGGAGCTCCCCGAGGCCCTCGAGGAAGCTCGGCTCGCGCACGACGATCTCCGCGAACACCGCGTCGGCGGCGCCGATCGCATCGCGCCAGACGGCGAGGTCCGGGCCGTCGAGGTCGGCGCCCGCGGCGAGCGCCCCAGCTTCGTCCCACGAGTACAGGTTGTACGTCTTCTCGCTGTCGCGAGTGGCGACGTTGTCCCAGTGCTTGGACGCGATCGCCGTCTCGAGGGCGAACACGCGGTCGGCACGTGCGGCAGCGTCGTCGATGCCGGCGAGCTCGAACATCGTCTGGAGGTGTGCGCGGTAGGCCTCGCGGATCTCGGCGAAGGTGTCTTCACGGAAGTAGGACTCGTCGGGCAGCGTGATGCCGCCCTGTTCGGCGAAGACGAGGTACCGCTCGGGGTTGCCCGGGTCGTTGTCGACGAAGAGCTGCAGGAAGCCGCCGACGCCCTCCGCCTCGAACTCGCCGGACAGGCGGAGGAAGGCTTCGATGGAGTCGACCGCTGCGACACGGGCGAGCTGATCGGCGAGCGGGGTCGCTCCGAGGGCGTTGGCCCGGTCGACGTCCATGAAGCTGGCGTACAGGGCGCCGACCTTCACACCCTCCTCGCCGTCGGGGTTCGTCTGCGACTCCTCGATGATGTCGCGGACGGCGTTCTCGGCGTCTTCCGCCAGCTGGTGGAACGAACCCCAGCGAGCTTTGTCATCGGGGATCTCGGTGCGGTCCATCCACTTGCCGTTCACGTGGCGGAAGAGGTCGTCCTGCGGCCGCACGGCCGGGTCGAGTTCGGAGCGGTCGATGCCGGAGGCGAGCTGCGCGTCAGTCATGCGGATCAGCCTAGCGACGGCACCTGACCACGGCTCGGGTGTTCTCTCAGAGCGGGCGTGCCGCTCTGGACCGAGTCCTGTGGAGGAGCGTCGCGAGCGCTTCGGGGAACGAGGGACTACCGTTGACCCACCCGGCCGGAAGGAGCCCGCGTGGACTGGTTGGCCGACTTCCCGCCCGGCGTCCTGCTCCTCGTCGTCTTCCTGGTCGTCGCGGTCGAAAGCCTCGGCGTGCCGTTACCGGGAGAGACCGTGCTCATCGGGGCGACACTCCTCGCCGCGTCGAGTGGCCTGAACCCGGTGTTCGTCGCCGCCGCGGCCGCCGGTGGTGCGATCCTCGGCGACTCGATCGGCTACTGGATCGGCAAGCGGTACGGCCGGCGGCTCCTGTCGGTGCTGAACCGCAGATTCCCGAAGCACGTGGGGCCGAAGCGACTGGGCGCCGCGGTGCACCTCATGCGGCGGTGGGGGCCGTGGGCGGTGTTCGTCGGACGGTTCATCGCCGTCCTCCGCATCTTCTCCGGACCGCTCGCGGGCATGTTCCGCATGACGTACCCGCACTTCCTCGTCGCCAACGCGGCGGGTGGCATCGCCTGGGCCTCGCTCGTGGTGACGGTCGTCACCGTACTGGGGAGTGCCGCGACCGAGTTCCTGCACCGCTTCTCCTGGGCGGCGCTCGCGTTGGCCGGTGCCGCGGCCGTCGTGATCGCGGTGGTCGTCGTGTTCCGGATCCGTCGTCGGGCCGCCCGGCCGGCCGCCGATCGCGCGCCCGTGTCGATGACCGAGGCGGAGCTCGACGAACTGCTGTCTCCATCCGGGTCGGTCCCGGCCACGACCGACGCCGACGCCCGAATGGACACGCCGACCACCCGGGCCGCCAGCTCGGCCCCCGTCCGCACCGATCTGCGCGCCGCGATCGCCGTCGTCCTGACGCCGCTGCGCTGGGCCCTGCGGACGACCCCCGCGACCACCGCCTTCGTCACCGTCTTCGTCGCCCTCGGCGTCGTGACCGGTGGCCTGTGGCGCCCGATCGACCAGGCCGCCTGGTACCCGGCGTTCGCGTATGGGGTGCCGAGCCTTGAAGCCGGGCGCTGGTGGACGGTCCTGACGGGCATGTTCATCACCGCCGACCCGCTCGCCTACCTCATCGCGATCGTCGGCGCGGCCGTGTTCGGCGGGTGGGTCGAGGTCCGATTCGGCACGCTGCGGGCGTCGGCGATCTTCGTGGCCGGCCATCTCGTCGGTGTCTTCGGGGCCCTCGGTGCGGCCCTGGCGTTGGCTCGGCTCGACTGGCCGTGGGCGCAGTCCCTCGTGACGACGCTCGACGTCGGTCCGAGCTGCGGCATCCTCGCCTGCGTCGCGACCGCGACCGCGTTCATGCGTTCCCCCTACCGGCTGCGCTGGCGGCTGCTGCTCCTGTCGTGGGTGTCGATCGCGCTCCTCTACATCGGGAAGATCGACGACCTCGAGCACTTCATCACGACGGTCGTCTTCGTGATCGTGGCCCGCCTCCTCCTCGGCGAGCACCGGTCGACCCCGCGACCCACCATGCGCGACTGGCGGCTGTTCGCCGTCTCCGGACTGCTCGTGATCGGTGCGGTGCAGCTGCTCGTCACCCTCGTGCCGCTCGACGGGCCGCTCGGTTCGACCACCCTGACGCAGGGCTCGATCCTCGACGTCGGGGTCGACACCATCGCGATCCTGGTGATCGCGAACTGGCTCCGCCGTGGTCATCGCTGGGCCTGGTGGGCGGCGATGGTGCTCACCGTCGGCAACCTCCTGGTCACGCTCGCCCTCATCGCCCTCGCCTGGCTGGCCCAGGTGCCGGTCGTGGCGTCGACCATCTGGATCTCCGCGAGCGTCCTGTGGGCGGGACAGGCGGTGGTCCTCGTGCTGTCGCGCCACGCGTTCCGGGTCGCGGCGAACCAGACCAGGCGACGCCTGCCCGGGGCGATCGGACCCGGTGCGCGGCGAGCACGCGCCAGGGCGGCCCAGCTGCTGCGCGAACACGGCGGCGGACCGCTGGCGGCCTCGGCACTCCGGCGCGAGAACCGGGTGTTCGTCACGGCCGACGGTGGACACGCGGTCGCCTACCAGCAGCATGCCGGCGTCGCGCTTGCCCTCGGCGAGCCGATCGGCGACCCCGGCGGTGCAGTCGCCGCGGTGTCGGCGTTCGCGACGGCGGCCGAGCAGGAGGGGCTCACACCGGCGGTCTTCGCCACCCGCGACGAGCGCATCGTGCCCGAGGGGTGGCGGGTGTCGCCACTCGGCCGAGACCTCGTGCTCGACCTCAGCGGTGCGGATGCATCAGAACCCGTTGGTCCGGACGATGCGACGGGAGCCGCCGGCGCGGATCCGACGACCTCGATCCTGGTGCCCGCTCGCGAACTGCCGTGGGAGCTCCGCAGCCAGATCCGCGCGCTGTCGTCGGTGTGGGTGTCCGACCGGCACGTGCCCGAACTCGGTCTCACCGTGGGTTCGAGCATCGACGCCCCCGATGGCGACGACCGGGAGCCGACCGCCGCGGTCCGGGTCTCCGTCGTGACGGACGCCGCAGGCGCCGTGCTCGCGGCGGTGTCCTGGTTGCCGATCCCCGGGGCCGACGGCACCGTGCACGGGTGGGCGCTCGACGCGGTCCGGCGCGCACTGCCGACGGACGACGCCGGAACGACGGCGAGTGCGGGTACAGCGTCGGAGGAACACACCAGCCGAGCCGTCGAGCGGGCCCTGACCGACGCCTGCCGACGATTCGCGTCGGAAGGCGCAGCCATGGTCTCGTTCGCTGCTTCCGGGCTGGCACAGGACGGCACCGAGCCCGACGGCGCCGCCGTGCGCACGATGACCGGCATCGCCCACCGGGTCGACCCGCTCGTCGGCTTCGCGGAGATCGCCGACGTCGCCGAGCGCCTGGGCGCCACCGCCGTGCCGCTGTACCTCGCCTGCCGCGAGGACGCCGACCAACCGCGGGTCGCCTACGCCGCCGCGGCCGGCTTCCTCACGGGCATCCGCCTGCGCGACCTCCCTGGACTGAGCGGGTCGCTGCTCGCGCGGTAGGCCGTCGACTCGTCCCGCCTCGGACGGTGACGCGGCGCGTCACCACCCGCGGCTAGGCTCGGCGGGTGACCACGGGACAGGACAGGCGACGGCTGCGACCCGTCGACCGCGACATCCTCCGGCTCGCGGTCCCGGCGCTCGGGGCGCTGATGGCGGAGCCGCTGTTCCTGCTCGCCGACTCCGCGATGATCGGTCACCTCGGCGTCGTGCCGCTCGCCGGCCTCGGGGTCGCGAGCGCGGTCCTGCAGACGGTCATCGGGCTCATGGTGTTCCTCGCCTACGCGACGACGCCCGCGGTCGCCCGGCGTCTCGGACACGGCGACGAACGCGGCGCGGTATCGCTCGGGGTGGATGGGCTCTGGTTGTCGCTCGGGCTCGGTGTCGTGATCGGTGCGGCCGGATGGTTCCTCTCGCCCACGCTCGTCGGGCTGTTCGGCGCGACGGACGCCGTCGCCCAGCAGGCCGACACCTACCTCGGCATCTCGATGCTCGGCATCCCCGCCATGCTGCTCGTCTTCGGTGCGACCGGGCTCCTCCGCGGCCTGCAGGACACCACCACGCCCCTCGTGGTCGCCGGCGCCGGGTTCGCCGCGAACATCGGCCTCAACTTCCTCTTCATCTACGGCCTCGGACTCGGCATCGCGGGATCCGCCATCGGCACCGTCATCGCGCAGTGGGGCATGGTCGTGGCCTACCTCGTCGTCGTCCTGCGCCATGTGCGGCGGACGGGAGCGAGTCTCCGCCCGCACCGCGCCGGCCTCGGTGGTGCGGCCCGTTCCGGCGGATGGTTGTTCCTCCGCACGGTCAGCCTCCGCGCCGCGATGCTCATCGCCGTGTTCGTCGCGACCGACCTCGGCACCGACGAACTCGCCGGGTTCCAGCTCGTCATGACCCTCTTCGCCACCCTCGCCTTCGCGCTCGACGCCCTCGCGATCGCCGCGCAGGCGCTCGTCGGCAAGGGGCTCGGGGCCGGCGACGTCGCAGGTGTGCGTGCCGTCCTCGTCCGCTGCCTGCAGTGGGGCGTCGGCTCGGGGATCGTGCTCGGCCTGGTCATCGCCCTCGCGAGCCCGGTCATCGGCCTGCTCTTCACAAGCGACCCCGGCCTCGCGGCGCTCATCGTGCCCGCGATCATCGTGCTCGCCGTCACCACCCCGCTCGGTGGCGTCGTCTTCGTCCTCGACGGCATCCTCATCGGCGCCGGAGACGCGAAGTACCTCGCGATCACCGGGCTGCTCAACACGCTCGTCTTCCTGCCGTTCGCGCTCGCGGTCCTCGCCTGGGCACCCGGCGGGCAGACCGGGCTCACCTGGTTGGCGCTCACCTTCTTCGTCGGCTATCTCGGCGCGCGCGCGACCACCCTCGTGCTCCGCGCCCGCACGACGGCGTGGATGCGCACCGGGGCCTGACGGACAAATGGGGAGTTGTCCCCATTGAGGCGGCCTCCTCGGTCCCCCATCCTGGACCTGAGCATCCGTCAACGCTCACGATTCCAGGGGGAACCACCATGTCACTTCGCTCCGCTCACCACCGTCTCCGCGTCTCCGCGGTGACCGCCGTCGCCGTCATCGGGCTCTTCGGGCTCGCCGCCTGCAGTAGTGGCGACGCACCGGCCGACTCCGAGCCCTCGACGAGCGCCACGACCGCGCCCGAGGCCACGGAGGACGCTGCCCAGGAAGAGCCGGCATCGGGCGCGACGAAGTGCACCGAAGAGCAGGTCAACACGCTCAGCGCAGCCAGCGGCGTCGCGGTCCCGGCGGCCGCTGTCGCCGCGGCGAAGGCCACCTTCGCTCCGGCCGCGGTCCTCGGCGACCTGCCGACCGTGTGCATCCTCAGCTATGAAGCGGGTGACGCCTCGGGCAGCTACGCCGTCCTCTCCGGCGGCGCCGCCTCCCTCACCGCAGCGGCCGCGAACGCGACGGCCGGTGGCGCGAGCGTGACCGAAGCCGCCGGTACGTTCACCGGATCGCTCGACGGGCTGACGATCATCGGCATCCCGTTCACCCAGCTCACCCAGGAGACCGCCGGGTTCGAGAACGTCGAGGACCTCGTCGTCGTCGTCTCCACCGCGGCACTCGGCTGAGCCGCCCCAGCGTCACGCCAGCGCCCATCCACCCTCGTCGGGCGGGTGGGCGTTCGTGCGTGTCGACCAACCGAGCAGACGCCCCCGTGCGTCAGGCCGCTCGCGCATCAACCGATCGGTGGATAGGAGGATCAGCCCCTCCACCGCTACCGGTGCGCGTCCCAGCGGACGAGCATGGACACCATGAGCACACGACCGATCATCGAGGTCCGCGAGCTGCGCAAGCAGTACGGCGACTTCACCGCCGTCGACGGGGTCTCCTTCGACATCCACCCGGGTGAGACCTTCGCCCTCCTCGGCCCGAACGGCGCCGGGAAGAGCACCACGATCGAGATCCTCGAGGGCTACCGGCACCGGACGGGCGGCGAGGCGAGCGTCCTCGGTGTCGACCCGGCGAAGGGCGGTCTCGACTGGAAGGCCCGCCTCGGCATCGTCCTCCAGTCGAGTGCCGAGGCCGCCAACGTCACGGTTCGGGAGCAGCTCACACAGTTCGCCCGGTACTACGCGGACCCGCGGGATGTGGACGAGGTCATCGAGGCGGTCGGGCTCACGAGCAAGGCGGGCACGCGCATCGGCAAGCTCTCGGGCGGCCAGCGTCGTCGGGTGGACGTCGCGCTCGGGGTGGTCGGCCGCCCAGCCCTCCTGTTCCTCGACGAGCCGACGACCGGGTTCGACCCCGAGGCGCGTCGGCAGTTCTGGGAGCTCATCCGCTCGCTCAAACGCGACGGAACGACGATCCTCCTCACCACCCACTACCTCGACGAAGCCGCCCAACTCGCCGACCGCGTCGCCGTCATCGCGGCGGGTCGACTCGTGGAGATCGGCGCGGTCGACGAGATCGGCGGTGCCGAGGCCCGGATCCCCGTGGTGCGCTGGCGCGACGAGCACGGCCTCCACGAGGAACGGACCGAGGTGCCGGCCGCACGGGTCGCCGATCTCACGGCGACACTGGGGGGAGAGCCGCGCGACCTGGAGGTCATCCGTCCGAGCCTCGAGGACATCTACCTCGGGCTCGTCCACGCGGCCGACGCCGCTGCGTCGTCAGCCACCCCATCAGCAGCACCGTCACCGGCCACGACGGTCACCACGACAGGAGTCGGCGCATGACCACCATCGACCGCACCACCAACACGCTCGTCCCGGCACTCCCCCGCGGACGCACCCTCCGGCTCGGAGCCAGCAGGATCGGCTACGAGACCCGCATCTACTTCCGCTCCGGCGACCAGGTGTTCTTCACCTTCCTCTTCCCCGTCGTGATGCTCGCGATCTTCTCGACCGCGTTCAGCGCGATGGGGAACGTCGGTGAGGCACCCGACGGCACCGGCGGGGTCAGTCAGGCCGCCTTCTATCTCCCCGGCATGATCGCCGCCGGCATCCTCCTCTCGGGCGTCCAGAACCTCGCGACCGACATCGCGACGGAGAAGAGCGACGGCACGCTCAAGCGCCTCGGCGGCAGCCCGCTCCCGGTCATCTCCTACTTCCTCGGGAAGATGGGGCAGGTCCTCGTCACCTCGGTGCTCCAGATCGCGCTGCTGCTCCTCGTCGCGCGGTTCCTGTTCGACGTCACCCTGCCGACCGAGCCCGAGCGGTGGCTCACTTTCGCCTGGATCTACCTGCTCGGCATCGCGACCTCGGCCGTCCTCGGTATCGCCCTGTCGGCGCTCCCCCGCACGGGCAAGAGCGCGACGGCCGTCATCATCCCGATCGTGCTCGTGCTGCAGTTCATCTCCGGCGTCTACCTCTCGTTCACGATGCTCCCCGAGTGGCTGCAGAACGTCGCGAGTGTCTTCCCGCTCAAGTGGATCGCGCAGGGCATGCGCTCCGTCTTCCTGCCGGAGGGGTTCGCCTCGCAGGAGCCGTCCGGTGGCTGGGACCTCCCGATGGTCGCGCTCGTCCTCGTCGTCTGGGCGATCGTCGGCCTCGTCCTCACCCGCCTCACCTTCCGCTGGGTCCGCCGCTCCTAGCCCGCGAACTGTCAGTTCCGGTGGGTGTACGCCGCCGGAACTGGCAGGAAGTGACAGTTCGCGAGCAGGGATGGGAGGGTTGGGACATGGACGGACGACGGTGGTGGGATGTCGCGTTCGGCGCGGGGTGCGTGATCGTCGGTGCGCTCGTGAGCGTCAGCGCGGCCGGGGCACCGGAGCGGGCCGTCGGCGTCTGGATCGTGCTGGCGGCGCTCTGCCTCGTCTACTACACGGCCGGGCGCCGCACCCTCGAGCGTCCGCAGGGCGGGCTTTGGTTCGCGATCACCCTCATCGCCCTCACCGCAGTCGGGACGGCATTCTCCCCGAACGTCCTGACCCTCCAGTGCCTCGTGTTCCCGCTGCTGTGGGTGCTGACGCCGAACACCCGGAACGCGATCATCCTCAACATCGCGAGCGCCGCGGCCCTCGCCGTCGGCTTCATCGTCGGACAAGGTGCCGCCCCGGAGGCGATCCTGCAGGGGCTCGCGATCCAGAGCGTCTCGCTCGTCTTCGCGTTGTCCCTCGGGCTCTGGATCACCCGGATCGCCGAGCTCGGCGACGAGAAGGCACGACTCCTCGTGAGTCTGCAGACCGCTCAGGCGGAATCGGAACGGGCGAGCCGAGAGGCCGGGGCGGCCGCCGAACGCGAACGCATGGCTCGCGACATCCACGACACCATCGCGCAGAGCCTCACGAGTGTGGTGCTGCTCGCGCAACGCGCCCGCTCCGAGGTCGGTGAGACCGTCGCGGGCACGCCGGACGCCTCCCCGCTGGACGGTCGACCGATCGCCGCCCTCGACAGCATCGACCTCATCGAGAGCACGGCACGCGACGCCCTCCGCGAGGCGAGATCCCTCGTGGCCACGCTGGCCGCGATGCCGGCCGCCGACACCACCCTCGGTGACAGCCTGCGGCGCCTGGGCGAGCGGTTCAGCCGTGAGACGGGCGTGGTCGTCGAGGTCGACGCCCCGTCAGAACGGTTCGAGCGAGCACCCGAGGTCGTGCTGCTCCGGAGTGCCCAGGAGGGTCTCGCGAACATCCGGAAGCACGCCGCCGCCGACCGCGTCGAGCTGGTACTCACCGTCGACGACGGCTGGGCCGAACTGCGGATCTCCGACGACGGGGTCGGCATCGCGGACCCGGAAGGCGCGCTGCTCGGGACCAGTCCGGGCGCAGGCTTCGGGCTGCACGGCATGCACGACCGGGTGACGCTGCTCGGCGGAACGGTGGAACTCACGAGTGCCGCCGGAGCGGGGACGACGGTGCGGGTGCGAGTGCCGGTGACGATCGAAGCGGGCCCTTCGACGGGCTCAGGGACCACGGACGGCCTCTCGGTCGGCAGCCCTTCGACAGGCTCAAGAACCGTGGAGGACGGACGATGACACGGATCAGGATCGTGGTCGCGGACGACCACCCCATCGTGCGATCGGGCATCGTCGCGCTGATCGGGCGCGCGGACGACCTTGAGGTCGTCGCCGAGGTGGCGGATGGCGCTGCGGCGGTCACGGCTGCAGAGGAGCACCGGCCGGACCTCGTGCTCATGGACCTGCGCATGCCGGTCCTCGGCGGTGCGGAGGCGACGGCGCGCATCGTGCAGCGCGTGCCAGGCGTCCGGGTGCTCGTCCTCACGACCTACGAGACCGACGACGACATCCTCGGCGCGATCGAGGCCGGAGCCGGCGGCTATCTGTTGAAAGCGGCGCCCGAGCAGGAGATCCTGGCCGGCATCCGTTCGGTGGTCGCCGGTCAGACGGTGCTCGCGCCCACCATCGCGGCGACGCTCGTCGGCCGCATGCAGGGTGGGACCCCCGCCCGCCCGCAGCTCAGCGCTCGCGAGCTCGAGGTCCTGGCGCTCGTCGCCGCCGGCAACAGCAACCGGGCGATCGCGGCGGCACTCTTCATCTCGGAGTCGACGGTGAAGACGCACCTGCTGCACGTCTTCGAGAAGCTCGAGGTGGCCGACCGGACCCGGGCCGTCACCCGTGCACAGGAGCTGCGGCTGCTCTGAGCCGGCGCACGAGGCTGCGGGTCCGTTCAGTCACCTCGGGGCACAGGACGCCGCACGTGCGTGCGCAGACCCACCACGTCGAGGACGAACTCGCAGAACATCGCGTTCGCCCAGGAGAACCAGGGGCGGGTGAAGGTGTCGGGGTCGTCCTTGTGGAACGACTCGTGCATGACCCCGGTGCCGGCGTCGGTCCGCAGCAGCGTGTCGAGCAGGCGGGCGCGATCCTGCTCGTCCTGCGAGGTGAGGCCCTCGATGGACAGGGCGATCGGCCAGATGTGGTCGTCGGGCGTGTGTGGGCTCCCGATCCCACGGGCGGCGGACCCGACGAAGTAGCTCGGGTCGTCCTCACTGAGCAGGAACCGTCGCGTGGCCAGGTACCGGGCGTCGTCGGGCGCGCACCAGCCGAGGAACGGCAGCGAGAGCAGGCTCGGCACGTTGGCGTCGTCCATCAGGAGCGCGTTGCCGAATCCGTCGAGCTCGTAGGCGTAGACGTCGCCGTACTGATCGGTCGTCACGACACCGTGGGCGTCGATCGCGGTCTCGAGCTCGCGTCGGAGGGCACCGGCTTCCGCGGCGAGTGCCGCGTCGTCGAGCACCTCGGCAGCGATCGATTCGACCCCGGCGAGCGTCACCGCGGCGAAGAGGTTGCCGGGAACGTTGTAGCCGTACCGCCCTGCGTCGTCGCTCGGCCGGAACCCCGACCACGAGAGCCCGGTCCACGCCGTCTCCGGCCCGAGTCCGTCGCGGACGAGCGTGTCGGAGAGCGGCGCGTCGAACCGCTGGAACCGGTACGGCGAGCGCTGCTCGTGGTGCTGCTCGACGCGCCAGACCTCCATCGCCGCGACGACGGCGGAGCGGTACCGCGCATCCAGGTGGTCGCGGCGCCCCGTCGCCAGCCAGATGTCGTGTGCGAGCTGGAGCGGGTAGCAGAGCGAGTCGATCTCGTACTTGCGTTCCCACACCCAGGGCGACGCATCGGTGCGGTCGTCGCGGTGGCCGTGCCCGTTCGGCTCGGCGTTGAACGCGTTCGCGTAGGGGTCGAGTGCGATCGCATCCAGCTGCCGGCGGTTGACGGCGACGAGCAGCTCGGCCAGCTCGGGGTGGTCGGCTGCGAAGTGGAGATAGGGAGCGAGTTGGGCGCTCGAGTCGCGCAACCACATCGCGGGGATGTCGCCGGTGAGCATGAACACGGTGCCGTCCGGCATGGGCGTCATCGTGCTGTGCAGGGTGTCGGCGAAGCAGCGCTCGAACATCTCGGCCACCCGTTCGTCACTGCGCTCCCGCACAGCCGTGGTCACCTCGGTGATGAGTTCGTCGATCCAAGCGGTCATGGGTCTCCTCCGTCTGCGTCGGCGCGGTGATCGGGCGGGTCAGGTCGAGTCAGGTCAGCGCAGGTCGGAACGAGGGGCGTGCCCCTCGTTCCGCTCCACCGTCAGACGTCGCCGCGTGGTTTCGGGGCGTCCGGTTGCTTCGCCGCGTAGGCGGACTGGCCGGTCGCTCCGGGCTCGCCTGCGGGGATCGGGACGAGGTACGCCGCGGTGCCGTAGGCGGTCAGCTGCGTCCACGCACCGCCGATGTCGGTGGTCTCGAGACGCATCGCGAGGACCGCGTTCGCGCCGCGCTGTTCCGCGTCGGCCACCAGGCGTCGCATGACCTCCTGGCGGGACTCGAACAGCAGCTGGGTCATCCCCGGGACCTCGCCGCCGCCGAGCGCCGAGAAGCCGATCGACATCGAGGAGCCCCAGTCGCGAGCTCGCACGGTGAGCCCGACGACCTCGCCGAGGACGGCGTCGATGCGGTGTCCGGCGACGGTGTCCGTCGTCACGACGATCATGCGGTGGCCGCCGTTCCGGCCAGACGCGACAGTGCCGCGAGCGAGAGCGCTGCGATGCCGGTGTCGAGGGTGGGGTGGATGAGCGGAGCGAACTTCGAGGAGTGGTTGCCGGGGAGGTCTTGTTCCATGCGCCCCGAGGCGTAGGCCGCGGCGAAGGCCTGTGGGTCGGCACCCCCGAGGATCCAGTAGACGATGGGAGCGTCGGCGGCCGTCGCGAGCATGCCGACGTCCTCACTCCCCGTGACGAGACCGGGGTCGACGACGCGGTTGGCACCGAACGCGTCGGCGAACACCGCCGTCACCGCGCCGGTCGCCGCGGGATCGTTCACGAGCACCGGGAAGGCCTCGGTGTGTTCGATCACCGGTTCCCGCTCGGCGCCCGATGCTGCGGCCTCGGCCCGGATGATGCGCTCCATGGAGCCGACGACGCGGTCGCGCACGTGCGGTTCGTAGCTGCGGATGTTGACGCCGATCTGCGCGGTGTCGGGGATGATGTTGTTCTTGGTGCCGGCGTGCATCGTGCCGACGGTGAGCACCGCGGTGTCGGTTCCGGCGACCTCGCGGGACACGATGCTCTGGAGGCGGACGACCGCCGACGCCGCCATCACGATCGGGTCGATCGTCGACTGCGGGCGGGATCCGTGCCCGCCGCGGCCGTGGAAGGTGACGCGGTAGGCGTCGGTCGCGGCGAACGACGGACCGGCGTGCGTGCCGACGACACCGGCCGGCAGCGGACCGACGTGCTGGCCGAACACGATGTCGGGCTTCGGGACGCGTGCGTAGAGGTCGTCGTCGACCATCGCCTGCGCACCGCCGCCGGCCTCCTCGGCCGGCTGGAACAGGACGACGAGTGTCCCGGACCAGGTGTCGCGCCGTGCGGCGAGCAGTTCGGCGGCACCCAGCAGACAGGTGACGTGGACGTCGTGGCCGCAGGCGTGCATGACCGGGACGTCGTTGCCCTCCGGATCGACCCCGCGCGCGACGCTCGCGTAGTCGAGGCCTGTCTCCTCCAGGACGGGCAGGCCGTCCATGTCGGCCCGCAGGAGGACCGTCGGTCCTTCGCCGTTCTCCAGGACACCGACGACACCGGTGCCGCCGATCCCCGTCGCGACCCCGTACCCGAGGCCGGTGATGCGATCCGCGACCAGGGCGGCCGTCCGGTACTCCGCGAAGGAGAGCTCCGGATTGGCGTGCAGATCCTGGTACACCGGTGCGAGCGACACGGCGAGCGACGCCGCCTCCTGCTGGACGAGTGCTGCGGTGGCGATGGGCTGGTCGGTCATGGGTCTCCTTCGAGCGTCTCCTCCACCCTACGGGGCGGGTCAGCCGCACGGCAGGGGCTGTCGAAACCCCGGCGAGGACTCAGAGCTGTGGAGCGGGGACCCGTGCCGTCGTCGCTCCAGGGTGGAAGCGGACGCTGAACTGCTCGCACTCCGGATCGCGGCCGTCGAGCATGGCGACGATCGCGCGGCCGGCGGCCGACCCCTTCTCCCGGGAGGGCTGCCACACCGTCGTGAGGTCGTAGTCGAGCCCCTCGACCCGGATACCGTCGAACCCGACCACGCTGAGCTCCGCGGGGACGGAGATGCCGAGTTCCTCGGCTGCGCGGATGACGCCGGCGGCCAGGAGGTCGCTCTGTGCAGCGATCGCCGTCGGCCGTTCACCCGCCGGAACGTCGAGGATGGCGTGTCCGGCGACCCGCCCCTCCTCGAGCGATGACCCCGTGGTGACGAACCCCTGCGCGTCGGGGAAGACGTCGCGGAGGCCCTGCAGGCGTTCGATCGCCGGGACCGTCGTGGCGGATCGCTCCCACTCGGGCGTGAGCGGGCCGCGGCGCTCGGTCGGGTCGAGGTTGAGGGTGACGACGGCGACACGCTCGTGGCCGAGATCTGCGAGGTGTCGCGCCTCCTCACGCACGCCGCCGCGGTTGTCGACGGCGATGTCGGGGACGCCGAGGGCTGCGAGTCCTTCGATCGACACGATCGGCATCCCCCGTCGGCTGAGGATCGCGACCGAGCTGTCGAGGTTCGGGCTGCAGCCGATGAGGACGACGCCGTCCATCGGTGCGTTGCTCAACTGCAGCGTGCCCTCCTGCGCGTCGTTCAGGAGCAGCAGACCGGCACCGACCGCGCCGAGCTCGTCCGCGAGTCCGTCGAGGGTCTGGACCATCACCGGGTCGCGGAAGGAGTGCCCGATCCGGCCGGCGACGACGGCTCCGACGATGCCGCTGCGTCCCTGGCGGAGGGAACGGGCCCGGGGGTCGGGGCCGGCATAGTCGAGGTCGGCCGCAGCCTGCAGCACCCGCTGCTTGGTCGCTTCGGAGACGGGTCCGGCGCCGCTGAACGCGAGCGAGGCGGTCGACGGCGACACCCCCGCGCGCTCGGCGACATCGGCGAGCGTCGGTCGCGAGGGGCGTGATTCCTGGTCCACGATCTGCTAGCTTAGTCGACGGAATCGAATCGATTCGATTCTCGTCAGATCCACCCAGATGCACGGGCCTCACCACCCCGCTCCACCGAGCGCCCAGGCGCACCAGCACCGATCCCGAGGACCCTGTGTCAGAGCCGACCAACCCGCCGACCGCACCCGTCGCCCTGCGCCCACGCCGCGAGCTCCTCGCCTGGCGCAACGCGATCTTCGTGATCTTCGCCCTGAGCGGCCTCAGCATCGCGACCTGGGTGGCCCGCCTCCCGGCCATCCGCGACAACCTCGACCTCACCACCGGCACGGTCGGACTCCTCATCCTCGGCATGTCGATCGGGTCGATCCTCGGCCTCATCGCCTCGCAGCACATCCTCGGACGGCTCGGCCCGCGGCACGGGATGCAACTGACGCTCGGGCTCATCGCCGTCGGGCTGCTCCTCATCGGGATCGGCGCGAGCCTCGTCCCGACTGCCGGCATCGTGCTCGTCGGCCTGATCATCTTCGGCTTCGGGAACGGAGCGCTCGACGTCATGATGAACGTCGAGGGAGCCGCCGCGGAGCAGGAACTGGGCAAGACGGTCATGCCGTTCATGCACGCGTGCTTCAGCTTCGGCACGGTCGCGGGCGCCGGACTAGGGGCGCTCGCCTCCGCCGCCGGCCTCGAGGTGTTCTGGCACGCGCTCATCATGGCCGTCACCATCGCGATCGCCGCCGTCATCGTCGTCCGGTTCGTGCCGACCGAGCAGGCCGTCGTGGACGGGCTCGACGAGGCCCCGAAGGCGCCGTGGCAGCACCGTCTCCGCGAGAGCCTGTCGGTCTGGGCGGACGGCCGGCTCATCCTCATCGGCGTCATCATGCTCGGTATGGCCTTCGCCGAGGGCAGCGCCAACGACTGGCTCGCGCTCGCCGTGGTCGACGGCCACGAGCAGAGCAACACGACCGGCGCGCTCGTCTACGGCGTGTTCGTCACCGCGATGACCGTCGGTCGCATCGTCGGTGGGCCGCTCATCGACCGCTTCGGCCGGGTGCCGGTGCTGCAGGTGTCGGCCGCCGCGGCGATCGCCGGACTCGTCCTGTTCATCCTCACGCCGGTCACCGGACTCATGGTCCTCGGAACCGTGCTGTGGGGCCTCGGGGCCTCGCTCGGGTTCCCGGTGGGCATGTCCGCCGCGGCCGACGACTCCAAGCGCGCTGCGGCACGGGTGAGTGCCGTCGCGATGATCGGCTACTGCGCGTTCCTCGTCGGTCCGCCGCTCATCGGCATCCTCGGCGACGCCATCGGCCTGCTGAACGCCCTGTTCGTCGTGCTCGTGCTCATCGTGTTCGCCGGCCTGGCGTCGCCGGCCGCCCGCGAGAGCAGCCGCCGCAAGCGCTGAGCGCAGTTCGTTCGCCCCACCTGGCGAGGGTGCACAGCTCCTGCCGACGGTCTGCCCGTCGCCCGCGCCCGGTTCGCAACTCCTGCTCCTCGCATCTCCCGCGATCCGACGACCCGAGAACTCCGGGCTCATGACTCGCCGGAAGAGGCACCAGCAGGAGTTGTGAGCGGAGTCGTGCTGACGGCAGCAGGAGATGTGCGCAGCCGTCGGACGCCGGCTGCGTCGGGCGCCCACGTCCGGAGGGTAGGCTCGTCGTCGTGCGTTTGGTGATTGCGGAGTGCTCGGTCGACTATGCCGGACGGTTGTCGGCTCACTTGCCGCTCGCCAAGCGGCTGCTCATGGTGAAGAACGACGGCAGCCTGCTCGTCCACTCCGACGGCGGCTCCTACAAGCCGCTCAACTGGATGAGCCCACCCTGCGTGCTCACGACGGTCGAGCCCGACGAGACGCAGGCCGCGGCCGGGATCACCGAGCTGTGGAAGGTCACGCACAAGAAGACCGGCGACGCCCTCATCGTGTCGATCCACGAGGTCCACCACGACAGCGCGCACGAGCTCGGCGTCGACCCGGGCCTCCAGAAGGACGGCGTCGAGGCGCACCTGCAGAAGCTCCTCGCCGAGCAGATCGAACTCCTCGGCGACGGATACCGACTCATCCGCCGCGAGTACATGACCGCGATCGGCCCGGTCGACATCCTCGCCACCGACGCGACCGGGGCGTCCGTCGCGGTCGAGCTGAAGCGCCGCGGCGACATCGACGGCGTCGAGCAGCTCACCCGCTACCTCGAACTCATGAACCGCGACCCGCTCCTCGCACCCGTGCAGGGCGTGTTCGCCGCTCAGGAGATCAAGCCGCAGGCGCGCACCCTCGCCCAGGACCGCGGGATCCGCTGCGTCGTCCTCGACTACGACGCGATGCGCGGCCTCGACGACAGCGACTCCCGCCTCTTCTGACGTCGACTGGGTCCCTTTCTCAGGAGTCCTGCGGCGCGCCGGCTTCGCCAAGCACCGACGCGCCCGGAAACTCCTGAGAACGGCACCACCTACCGCTCAGTGACCTTTCTCAGGAGTCCTCCGGCGCGCCGGCTTCGCCAGGCACAGACACGCCCGGACACTCCTGAGAAAGGCACTGGACCGACGGTCACGACTCGGACTAGACGAACAGCCAGATGAGGGCGACCATCCCGAAGCCGACGACCGAGAGGATCGTCTCGAGCACGGTCCAGGTCGCGAGCGTCTGCTTCACCGACATGTTGAAGTACTTCGCGATGATCCAGAACCCACCGTCGTTGACGTGCGAGAGCGTGATCGAACCCGCTGCGATCGCGATGCCGATGAGCGCCAGCTGCGGCTGCGAGTAGTCACCCGCGAGTACGACCGGCTGGAGGATCCCCGCCGTGATGACGATCGCCGCGGTCGCCGAGCCCTGCGCGATGCGGAGGCCGGAGCTGATGAGGTACGCCGACACGATGATCGGCAGGCCGAGCGAACCGAGCACCTCGGCCAACGCCGCGCCCACACCCGTCGCTGAGATGACCGCGCCGAAGAACGCACCCGCACCGACGACGAGCAGGATCATGCCGATCGGCCGGAGCGACTGACCGGAGAGCTCGCCCAGCTCGGCGAGCGTCATGCCGCGCCGCACCCCGAGCACGTAGTACGCGAGGCAGACGGCGATCGTGAGCGCGACCGCGGGGTTGCCGATGAGCGTCAACGCTTCGAGGACCGGGCCGTTCGGGAGGGCGAGCGCACCGAAGGTTGCGGCGAGGATGAGCAGGATCGGCGTGATGATGATGAGACCGACGCTCCAGAGCGAGACGTCCTTGCGCTCGGGGGCGTCGTCCTCGGGCTCCAGCACGTACTCCTCGGGAACCGAGACCATGACGCGCTTCCCGATCCAGAGCGGCCAGGCGATGCCCGACGCGATGAAGGCGGGGATGCCGCAGAGGAAGCCCATGAGGATGAGCCAGCCGAGCCCGACCTCGAAGGTGCCGGCGAGCGCCGTCGGTCCCGGGTGCGGCGGTAGGAACGCGTGCGTCATCGAGAGGCCGGCGAGCATCGGGAGCGCGTAGAGCACGAGCGACTTTCCGCCGCGACGCGCGGTGATGTAGACGAGGGGCGCGAGGACGAAGATGCCGACGTCGAAGAACACGGGGATACCGAAGATGAGACCGGTGAGCCCCATCGCGATCGGAGCGCCGCGTTCCCCGAAGCGACCGAGGAGCTTTCGGATGAGGACGTCCGCACCGCCGGAGCGCTCGAGGATCGCGCCGAGCACGGTGCCGAGACCGATGATGATCGTGATGTGCCCGAGGATCCCGCCGAAGCCGGTTTCGAGGAGCGACGCCCCCGGCTTGATCTGCTCGTCGTCGAAGGGGTCCGGCACGGCCACGCCGACGATCTGGTAGATGCTCGTCCCGGTCGCGAGCGCCAGGCCGATGCCGACGATGAAGAGCGAGATGAACGGTTCGAGCTTCACCCGGATGATGAGGAACAGCAGCACCGCGATGGCGACCGCACACAGGATGAGCAGGCCGGGGGTGGTCTGCTGCAGCCATCCGATGGGATCGCTCGGGGCTGGTGTGGCGGCGGCTACGACGCTGCGCGCGAGGGCGGTGATGGGCATGGGAAGACCTTCTGTGTCTGTGGGCGCGGGGCGGGGAGGGACGAGGGAGTGGTCAGGCCGGGCTGCGCCGGATCGAGCGACCGGGGACGGCGTCGGTGCGTCGACCGTCGGCGACGACGGCGGCACCGTTCACGAACACCCACGGGATGCCGGCGGCCTGCTGCCGGGGCTCGGCGAACGTCGCGCGGTCGGCGATGGTCGCGGGGTCGAACAGGACGAGGTCGGCGACGGCTCCGACGCGGAGCACGCCGCGGTCGCTGAGACCGAGACGCGCGGCCGGACGCGAGGTGAGGTGGGCGACGGCGTCTTCCAGCCCGAGCACACCCTCCTCGCGGACGTAGTGGCCGAGGTAGCGCGGGAAGGTGCCCCAGGCACGCGGGTGTGGCTTTGCGCCGACGAGGATCCCGTCGCTTCCGCCGGTGTGGGCCGGGTGCACCATCATCGTGCGCACGTTGGCCTCGTCGCCGACGTGCTGGAGGATGCCGGTCGCGAGCCGGTCGGCTTCGAGCAGCGCGAAGAACAGGGCCGTCGGGTCGCCCGACCACGCGTGTCCCGCATCCTCGGCGGCGATGTCGGCGACGGTCCGCCCGACGAAGCCGGCGAGCTCGGGGTTCGCGACGCCGGAGATCTCGATCGTGGCCCAGTCGGTGACGACACCGTGACAGCCGTCCGTGCCGAGCACCTCGAGCTCGTATCGGATCCGCGCACGGACGTCGTCGTCACCCAGGCGCTCGATCGTCGCGTCCGGCCCGCCGACCGCCGCCCAGCTCGGCAGCAACGCCGACAGGGTCGTCGAACCTGGCAGATAGGGATAGGTGTCGAGCGTGATGTCGACCCCGTCGGCGATGGCGGCATCGATGATGGCCACGAGTTCGGCGGCCCGGCCGGCGTTGACGCCGAAGTTCATCGTCGCGTGCGTGAGGTGCAGCGCGCACCCGGAACGACGACTGATGTCGATCATCTCCGCGTACGCCTCGAGTGCACCCTTGCCGTACGAACGTTGGTGCGGGGCGTAGAAGCCGCCGTGCTCCGCGACGGTGCGGCACAGCGCGACGAGCTCCTCGGTGTCGGCGAACATGCCGGGCACGTAGGTGAGGCCGGAGGACATGCCGACGGCCCCCTCCCGCAGACCCGCCGCGACGAGCTCCTGCATGCGAGCGATCTCGTCAGCGGTCGCAGCCCGGTTCTCGGTGCCGACCACGAGCATCCGGACGGAGCCCTGCGGCACGAGGTAGGCGACGTTCAGCGCGGCTCCGCGGTCGACCCGGTCGAGGTACTCGCCGACGGTCCGCCACGCGAAGTCGACGTCGTCGGGTTGCCCGTTCCAGCCGGCGATCTGCTGCCGGACGATGGCCATCGTCCGGTCGTCCGTCGGGGCGTAGGAGAGCCCGTCCTGTCCGAGGACCTCGGTGGTGACGCCCTGCGAGACCTTGGCGAGGTGCTCGTGGTCGCGAAGGACGGCGAGGTCGGAGTGGGCGTGCATGTCGATGAAGCCGGGCGACGCGACCAGACCGTCGGCGTCGATGATCAGGGCGTCGCCGGGCGCGTCGGCCTCGGCGGACGCCCCGATCGCGATGATGTGGCCCCGGTCGATGAGCAGCGACCCGTGCACGCTCGGTCCGCCGGTGCCGTCGACGATGCGAGCGCCGCGGATGACCACCGCGCGCGCATCGTCCGTCGGTCGCGACGTCACGACAGGAGGGCCGCCGTGGTGAAGGCGGTCGCGCGCTCGGTGACCCCGGCCCAGTCGGCCGCGGCGACGTCGGCCGCACCGACCACGCTCGACCCCGCGGTCACGGCGGCTGCGCCGGCCTGGATGTACTCCCGGGCGTTGCCGGCGTGCAGTCCGCCCGAGGGCACGAGCCGGAGACCCGGGAACGGGCCCTTGAGGTCCTTGAGGAAGCCGGGCCCCATGGCGGCGGCCGGGAAGATCTTCACCGCGTGGGAACCGAGCGACGCGGCGCGCATGACCTCGCTCGGCGTCATCGCACCGAGCAGGAACGGGATGCCGGCGGCGGTGGCGACCTCGGCCACCTCCTCGCTCAGACCGGGCGTGACCAGGAACTGCGCACCGCTGTCGACGGCGCGCTGCGCGGTGTCGCGGTCCACGACCGTCCCCGCGCCGATCACGGCCCCGTGGTCGCCGATCGCGTCGGCCGCGGCGCGGATGAGCGCTTCGACGCCCGGCGTGGTGAAGGTGAACTCCACACTGCGGATCCCGCCCGCGGCGAGCGCCCGGCAGAGTTCGACCGGGTCGGGGATGACGGGCACGCGGACGACGGCGATGGCACGGTCGGCGTACAGGGCGTCGAGGGCGTGCGGCGTGGAGGGAGGGGTCTCGAGCGTCATGCGGGGCTCCTGTTCGGTTCGGCTCAGCCGAAGGTGGTGGTGACGGCGTCGACGGCGCTCGGTTCGGCGAGACGGACGTCGTCGATGACCACGAGGGCACGCCACTTGTCGAAGGTGGTGCACGGGTGGGAGAGGCCCAGGCGGATGACGTCGCCGACCTCGACGTCGCTGCCGGGCGGCAGGGAGACGAAGGTGTGCTGGTCGTTCATGGCGGTGGTCGTCGCGCCCGGGAGCGGTTCGACTGTGGCGGACCCGGCGCGACGGACGCCCTGCACCTCGGGGAGCCCCTCGTCGAACGGGAAGTCGCGCTTCCCGCCGTCGACGAGCGCGAGGCCGGGCTCGGGGCGGGAGACGATCGTCGCCCAGCCGTGGATCGCGGAGCGGAAGTCGCCGGTGCCCTCGTGGCGGCCGAGCGGGGTGATGCCGCGGTAGAAGCCGTCGTCGTGGGTGACGTATGCGCCGGAGCGCAGCAGCACGTCGACGGCGCGTCCGTGAGCACCGTCGAGGTCGCGCAGTCCGGCGAGGACCTCGGCGACCACGTCGAAGTAGGCGCTGCCCCCGGCGGTCACGATGAGCGTCCGGACACGTTCGTCGTACCGGCCGCCTGCGAGGAGCGCGTCATGGAGAGTGGCGAGCGACTCCAGGTAGTCGCGGACGATCTGCAGCGAACCGTCGTCGCCATGGTGCGCGAGGGCCCCCTCGTAGCCGCTGACGCCGGCGAGCGCGAGCTCGGGCGAGGCGACGACGGCCTCGGCGATCTCGAGCGCGGTGGCCTGGTCCCGGGCTCCGGTGCGGCCGCCCGGCGCACCGAGTTCCACGAGCACGTGGAGGGGGCGACGGGGTGGCTGCTCGGCGAGCACGCGCGACATGATCTGCACGGCTCGGACGGAGTCGGCCCACACGACGATCTCGGCGTCGCCGCTGTCGAGGGCCCGCCCGACCGCGCGCAGGTGTTCGGGCTGCACGAGGGCGTTGGCCAGCATCACGCGGGGGATCGACCAGTCGAGCGCGACGGAGAGCTGCCACGGGGTCGCGACGGTGATGCCCCAGGCACCCGCGTCGAGCTGACGCTGCCACAGGGCTCGGTTCATCGTCGTCTTGCCGTGCGGTGCGAGGCCCACCCCAGCGTGGTCGCACCACTGCCGCATGGTCTCGACGTTGTCGGTGACCGCCGAGCGGTCGAGCGTGACGAGCGGCGTCGTGAAGTCGGCGAGCGCCGGCCGACCGGCGAGGAACGTGGCGGCGTCGGTCCCGACGGACGCCGGCGGGAAGCCCTTGAGGCTGCCGTCGAGCACGCCCAGCGCGCCGGCATCGAAGTCGTCCGTCATCGTCTCCTCGTTTCGCGATCGAGCGCTGCACCCGCCGACGTCGTGAGCGCCTAGCGTTGCGCATCTTGCAACGTACATTGCATCCGGCGCTACGTCTGTTCTAGCATTGCGTCCACAGGCCGTCAACCGGACCCGGCCGAGACGTGAGGGGAACCGTGATGACGACGTCACCGTCCACCGTGAGCACGATCGGCGAAGCGATGGTCGTCCTCCTGCCCGAGAACCAGCTCCCGGTCGCCGAAGCCCGCGAATACCGGACGGGCGTCGGGGGCGCCGAGTTCAACGTCGCCTCGAGCCTCGCGCGCCTGGGCGTCCCCACCCACTGGATCTCGCGCCTCGGCGACGACGGGTTCGGCGACTACATCCTCGAGACGGCCCGGCACGACGGCGTCCTCACCGACGCCGTCGAACGTGACGACCACCGGCCCACCGGCCTCTACGTCAAGGAGACGGTCGTCAGCGCCGACGGCGACCGTCGGCCGCGGATGCACTACTACCGCAGCGAGTCCGCCGCATCGCAGCTCGGCGCCGACACCCTGCGACACGAGGCGACCCGGGCGGCCATCACCGCCTCCGCCATCGTGCACACCTCCGGCATCACCCCGGCGCTCTCCGACTCGACGGCGCTGCTCGTCGGCGAGCTGGGCGACGCGCTCCCTCGCGACACCGTCCTGAGCGTCGACCTCAACTTCCGGCCGCGCCTCTGGGAGCGTCGCTCGACCGCCCCGCTGCACCGCCTGCTCGACCAGGCGTCCGTCCTGTTCCTCGGCGTCGACGAAGCGGAGCTGTTCTTCGGCCACTCGGACGCCGCCCGCCTCTTCGCCGAGCTGCCGACCCTGCAGCGCATCGTGCTCAAGGACGAGGAGAACGCAGCGACCACCCTCCACCGTGACTCCGAGGCGGGCATCGAGGTGCGGTCGTTGTCGGTCGACGTCGTCGAGACCGTCGGTGCGGGCGACGCGTTCGCAGCCGGCTACCTCGCCGGGCTGGCCTCGGGTCGCTCCGACACCGCCTGCACGCGGCTCGGCCACGCGGTCGCGGCGTCGACGCTCATCTGCCACGGCGACCGCCCCGAGCTCGTGCCCGACGCGCAGGGCGTGGACACCATCGTCGAGGCGTCCGATGAGGAATGGGCTTCGTGGCGGATCACCGCGGACCACCCGCTGCCGTGGACCACGGTCGGCGCGCACGGGATGATCGACGCATGAGTCAATCGCTGTCCCGGGCCCTCGACCTCCTCCGCGAGATCGTCTCGGGCACCAACTCCCTCGACGCGCTCGCGGCGACGGCCGGTGTGCACAAGACCACGGTGTTGCGCCTGCTCAACACGCTCGAGGAGCACGGCTTCGTCACGCGCGACGCGTCGTTCCGGTACCACCTCGGGCGGGCGATGTTCGAGCTGACCCAGACCGCGCTCGACGAGCAGGACGTCCGCGGCGTCGCCGCTCCGCACATCCGGGCGCTCGGGGCGGCCACGGGCCAGACGGTGCACCTCGCCGCCTACGAGAGCGGTTCCGTCTTCTACATCGACAAGGTCGAGTCCCGTCAGCCCCTCCGCATGTACTCGCGTGTCGGCCTGCCCGCCTCCCTGTACGCGACCGGGGTCGCGAAGGTCCTCCTCGGTGGACTCGACGAGGCGGAGCGTCGACGCGTCGTCACCGGCATCGTCTTCGAGCGGTACACCGACAAGACCATCACCGACGCCGACGCCCTGCTCGCCGAGATCGAGCGTTCGACCGAACGCGGATGGGCCGAGGACCACGAGGAGCACGAGAGCTTCATGAACTGCGTGGCCGCGCCGGTCTTCGGGCCCGACGGCCGGGTCACCGCGGCGGTGTCGATCTCGGTCCCGACGATGGTGCTCCCCCACAGCGGCGTCCGCGCCCTCCTGCCGCAGCTCCTCGCCACCACGACCGCGATCTCCGCCGAACTCGGCTACGCACCGCCGGCGCCCGCTGAGGCCCCCGCCACCGCCTGACCTCCCGTCCATTACGTCCCTGAGCCCCCACCAACCCCGGTCCCTGACCACCTAGCCCGGCCCCTGAGCCCCACCATCCGGTCCCTGAGCTTGTCGAAGGGCCACCAACCGAAGGACACACCCCCATGACCGAACGCACCGCCATCTCCACCACCGACGCCCCGGCTCCCGCGCACACCTTCTCCCAGGGTGTCCGCAAGGGCAACTTCGTCCAGGTCTCCGGCCAGGGCCCCGTCGACCCCGTGACGAACGAGTACCTGTTCCCGGGCGACGTCGCCGCGCAGACCACCCGCACGCTGCAGAACGTCGAGGCGATCCTCGCGGCCGGCGGCGCGACCTTCGACGACGTCATGATGCTGCGCGTCTACCTCACCAAGCGCGAGGACTTCGCGATCATGAACGACGCCTACGGCGAGTTCGTCGGCTCGCGCGTGCAGGGTGGCGTGCTGCCGTCCCGGACCACGGTCTTCACCGGCCTGCCGCGCGAGGAGATGCTCGTCGAGATCGACGCCATCGCGATCGTCGACTGACGCAGGCCGTTCGCCCGTTTCTGGGCGACCGAGCGTTCGTTCGCCCATCTTCGGGCGAACGAACACGCCTCGTCGGAGGCTGGTAGCGTGGTGCTCGATAGCGCCTAGGGTTCCGGAGCGACAGCTCGACTGGTCCGAGCGGCGCCACGGTCGGCGGCCAGCCGACGACCGTCATCTGACAGGACAAAAGCCCGGAGGACCCTGATCGTCGCGCCCGCGAGGATCGGAAGGGTCTCACGTGTCTCTGCTCGCCGTCACCATCGTCCTCGCCGCCGCGGTCTGCCATGCGGCGTGGAACATCGTCGCCCACGGCGTCAGCCGGATCGGCATGCCCTTCCTCTGGTGGGGAGCGGTGGCGAGCACCGTGTTGTGGGCGGTCGTCGTCCCGTTCACGGGCGGACTCGGTACGGACGACCTCGCCGGCTTCGCCATCGGCGTCGTGGTCTCCGCCGTGCTGCACTACGTCTACATGCTCGTGCTGCAACGCGGCTACGCCAGCGGGCGCCTCTCCACCGTCTACGCCACGGCACGCGGCACCGGCCCGACGATCAGCGTGATCATCGCCGTCCTCCTCCTCGGCGAGCGCCCGTCGCTGCTCGCGCTCCTCGGCGTCGCGGCGATCGTCGTCGGCGTCGTCGCGATCGGATTCGTCGATCGCGGCAGCGACCCGGCACCGGTCGCCGTCGAGGTGCGCGCCACCCGACGACGTATCGACCCCGCGGTCGCCTTCGGGCTCCTCACCGGGGTCGCGATCGCCGCCTACACGATCTGGGACGCGCACGCCGTCCGCACGTGGGGTGCCTCCCCGGTGGCGTTCATGGTCGGCTGCACCGCGGTCGAGGTCGTCCTCTTCTCCGGGTCACTCGGGCGCCGCGCACGCGAGCTGCCGGCGGTCCTGCGCGCGCACTGGCCGCGCATCCTCGCCTTCGGGGTGCTCTCGCCGATGTCGTACATCCTCGTGCTGGTCGCCATCACCATGGCACCGGTCGCGCTCGTCGCGCCGATGCGCGAGGTGAGCGTCATCCTCGTCAGCCTGTTCGGCGCGCTCGTGCTCCGCGAGGGCCGACCGGTGCGCCGGATCGCCGCGGCGACCGTCGTCGTGATCGGCGTCGCCCTCCTCGCGGGCTGACCCTGTTTCGAGGCATTCGTGAGCGCGCCCCCTGTGACGTGAGCGCGGGCCTCCGGAGGGGCGCACTCACGCCGCAGGGGCAAGGTCGGGTCAGCGCGCCGCGCTGGCCGCAGGGATCACCAGTCGTGGACCGTGCCGTCGGCGAGACGGTTGTAGGGCAGATAGGCGCGCTGGTACGGGTACTTGCCCGCCTCGTCGACGTCCAAGTCGACACCGAGGCCGGGCGCATCCCCGGGGTGGAGCATGCCGTTCTCCCAGGTGTACGACTGCTGGAACACCGCGTCAGTCTTGGCGCCGTGCTTCATGTACTCCTGGATGCCGAAGTTGTGGATCGACAAGCCCAGGTGCATCGCGGCGGCCATCCCCACCGGCGAGATGTCCGTCGGCCCGTGCATGCCCGACTTGATCTGATACTGCGAGGCGTAGTCGAGCACCTTCTTCAGATGCGTGATTCCGCCGGTGTGCGTGACCGCGCTGCGGACGTAGTCGATGAGCTGCTCGCGGATGATCTGCTGGTAGTCCCACACCGTGTTGAAGATCTCCCCGATCGCCAGCGGCGTCGTGGTGTGCTGCCGCACGAGACGCAACGCCTCCGGGTTCTCCGCCGGCGTGCAGTCCTCCAACCAGAACAGGTCGTAGGGTTCGAGGCTCTTGCCGAGCTTCGCGGCCTGGATCGGCGTCATCCGGTGGTGCCCGTCGTGCAGCAACGGCAGTTCCGGCCCGAACTCGTTCCGCACCGCCTCGAACACCGTCGGCAGGTGACGCAGGTACGACCGCGTGTCCCAGTCCTCCTCGTTCGGCAGGCCACCGCGCTGCGCCGGCTCGTGGTCGTAGCGGACGCCGGTGTTGCCCTCGAACGTCGCGTTCGAGGCGATCCCGTAGATCGACTTCAGCCCCGGCACCGCCGTCTGGATGCGGATGGCCTTGTAGCCCTGCGCCTGGTGCTCGCGCACGCTGTCGAACAGCTCCTCGTTCGTCTTCCCCGACGCGTGCCCGTAGGCGAGCAGCCCCGTCCGGGACGCCCCGCCCAGCAGCTGGTACACCGGCATGCCCGCGGCCTTGCCCTTGATGTCCCACAGCGCCATGTCGACCGCCGCGATCGCGGCCATCGTCACGGGACCCCGCCGCCAGTACGCCGAGCGGTACAGGAACTGCCAGGTGTCCTCGATCCGCGACGCATCGCGCCCGAGCAGCAGCGGCACCACGTGCTCGGTCAGATACGCCACCACCGCGAGCTCGCGCCCGTTCAGCGTCGCGTCGCCAAGGCCCGTGAGGCCGTCGTCGGTCGTGAGCTTCAACGTCACGAAGTTCCGGTCGGGACTCGTGACGATGACCTCGGCCTTGTCGATGTTCATGGGTACTACTCCTTCGTGCGTTGCGGCCGATGTGGCCGGGGTGGTTCCGACGGACTGCCGGTCGGCTGCAGCGGCGGGTGTCAGGGGTTCCGTGGGCGTCCGGTCAGCTCGTCGACCAGGTGCTCCAGCTCGGTGACGAGCGTGGAACCGTCATCCGGCTCCGAGTCGAGGAGGCGGGGATCGATCAGGCGCACGAGCGCCGCGGTCCGCTCCCGGCTGTGGAACCGGAGTGCCTCGGCGACCGCGGCACCGCTCGCATCGCCCGGGCGGTCGTCGCCCTGGACGGCCGCCACCCACGCGGCGATCACGCGCAGGGACCCGGTCCCCGGCCGACCGGCGGCCCGTTCCGCGAGGAGGGTCGACACGATCCGCACCCGCAGCTTGGTGACCCCTTCGAGGGCGATCTGCTGCAACCGGTGCTCGATGCGCGCGTTGTCGAAGCGCTCCAGGAGTGCGGTGCGATACGCCGTCAGCCCGAGGTCGGTCGGCAGGTGACGCTCCGTCTCGTCCCAGTACTCCTCGACCCAGGCCCGGCACTGCTCGTCACCGACCGCCTCGGCGACCGTCACATGACCGCGCAGCGGGCCCGCATAGGCGAGGAGGCTGTGGGCGCCGTTCAGCAGCCGCAGTTTGCGCTGCTCGTAGGGCTCGAGGTCGTCGACGAACCGGGCACCCGCGGACTCCCACGCCGGCCGCCCGGCGGGGAAGTCGCCGCTCAGCACCCAGTCGGTGAAGGGCTCGGTGACGACGGGAGCGGCGTCGGCGAATCCGGTGAGCGTCGCGGCCGTCGCTTCGTCGGCAGCCGTGGGACGCGGTGTGATGCGGTCGACCGAGGACGAGACGAACGAGACCTCGTCGGCGATCCACCGAGCGGTCTCCGGGCGGACCCGGTCGGCGAGGGCGAGCATCGCACGACGGACGAGCGCACCGCCGTCGGCGATGTTGTCGCACGGCACGATCGCGATCGGACCGGCCCCGGCGCGACGACGGGCTTCGAGGCCGAGGAGCAGTCTGCCGAGCGTCGTCGTCGGTCGGGCATCGCGGAGTTCCGCCCCGCCGTCCAAGGCGTCCGACAGCAGCGTGACGTCCCGCTCGACCGCCGGATCCGACGCGTCCGGCTTGCCCTCGGCATCGAGCCGGTACCCGGACTCGGTGACGGTGAGGGTGACGATGGCGGTGGTCTCAGCGGCGAGGAGGTCATGGAGCCGTGCGACGTCGGCGCCGTCCCGCGCCTCGACGATCGAACCGACGATCGTGGCCGAGTCGCCGTTCGCCGAGCGCTCGACGACCGTGTAGAGGCAGTCCTGGGCGTCCAGGTCGACTGCGGCCTGCGGGCTCCGGCCGGTGAAGGCGGCGATGCCCCACTCGTGATCGGGGTCGACGAGCTGGGTGTACCAGGCCTGGTGGGCACGGTGGAAGGCGCCGAGTCCGAGGTGGACGATCCGGACCGGTGCCGATGGGAACTCGGGCAGCCGCGCGCGGGACAGACGCTGGACCGCCTGCTCCCCCGGCGCTCCGGCAGCGCTGTCCACGTTCGTCACGGTGCTCACAGCTTGAACACCCGTCGCGGCTGCTCGACGACGAGGTCGAGGATGATGCGTTCGGCCGTCGCCTCGTCGATGCGCCCCTCCTGCACGAGTCGCGCGAGGAAGGAGGCGTCGAGGCGCCGGGACATGTCGTGTCGGGCGGGGATCGAGAGGAACGCCCGCGTGTCGTCGATGAACCCCGATCCGCGTGAGAACCCTGCCGTCTCCGTCACGGCGGACCGGAAGCGCAGGACGGCGTCGGGCGCGTCGAGGAACCACCACGGCGCGCCGATGAAGACACTCGGGTAGAACCCGGCGAGCGGCGCGATCTCCCGCGAGTAGCTCGTCTCGTCGACGCTGAAGAGGACGAGGTGGAACCCCGGAGCCGTGCCGAAGCGCTCCAGCAGCGGACGCAGGGGGCGGACGTAGTCGGTGCGGACCGGGACGTCGTGCCCGGTGTCCGGTCCGAAGCGGGCGAATGTCGGCGCGTGGTGGTTGCGGTGGACGCCGGGGTGCACCGTCATGACGAGGCCGTCCTCGACGCTCATCCGGGCGCTCTCGAACAGCATGTGCGCGGCGAACCGCTCGAGATCGGCCTCATCGGCGGTTCCCGACAGCGCGCGGGCGAACAGTGCTGCGGCGTCCGCCTCGTCGAGTTCGAGCGTGAGTGGTTGCGGGACACCGTGGTCGGCCGACACCGCGCCGTGCTCGATGAAGTGCCGACGGCGCCCGGCGAGCGCTTCGAGATAGCCACGGTAGCTGCCCTCCGGCGTCCCGTTCCAGGCGGCGAGCGAAGCGACTCGCTCCACCCACCCGGCCTTCGACGGATCGAGGTACGCGTCAGGCCGGAAGGTCGGCAGGACGCGCCCGCCGAAGGTGGGGTCCGCTGCGAGGGCGGCATGCGCGGCGAGGTCGTCCATCGGGTCGTCGGTGGTCGCGAGCACCTCGATGCGGAAGCGGTCGAACAGCGCACGCGGACGGAACGCCGACGCTTGGAGCGCCTCGTGGATCGTGCCGAAGAGCCGGTCGGCGTTCGCTCCGTCCGGCTGCTCCGTGACGCCGAACTGCTCACCGAGGATCGAGCTCAGCCAGTACCCGGAGGCGGTGCCGGCGTACAGGTGCCAGTGCTCGCAGAACCGTCGCCAGGCGTCCCGCGGCGCGGCGACGGCACCACCCTCCGCGAGGTCGGGCACACCGACGTCCGCGAGGGAGAACCCGGCGGCGTGCAGCAGGCGGGTGACGTAGTGGTCGTGCCGGAGGAACAGCTCGGTCGCGTTCGCGAACGGGGTGTCCTCGACGAGGATCGCCGGATCCACGTGCCCGTGCGGCGAGATGATCGGCAGGGCCTCGACCGAGCGGTAGAGCGCCCTGGCGACGTCGCGCGTCCCGGGGTCGGCGGGGAGGAGGCGGTCTGGATCGTTCTGCAGCGTCGTCGGCACGCCTCCATTGAAACGGTGAGGCCTCCGTCTGTCAACCGATTGCCACACCCTGCTGGCAATCGCTTGCCGGAACGCCGACCGTCTGCGAGACTGATCCCGCTTCCGACCGGAACCGTCGTGGTCCAGGACCACTGGAACGCGTCAGCGACGCGAGGAGCAGACCCGGCTATCACAGGAGATTGCAGTGGCAAGCAGCGTTCGTATCGACATCGCGACCGCCCAGCGGCACCCGCTCGCGGGGTACGGCGTGATCGTCCCCTCCGAACGCATCCCCGGTGCGTTCGCGTCCGGAGCCGACTACGCGGAACCGACCATCGTCGGCAACCTCGTCGTCGCCGACGGAGCCGGGTGGACGCGCCACCCCGACTACGACGTGAGCGTCCGACGCGGCTCGTTCGCGATCCTGTTCCCCGGCGACCTGTCGCTCGCCGACCCCGGCTTCCCGACGCAACGCGTCACCGCGTACCTCGACGCCGTCATGCCGATCATCGGTTCGGTCTCGGAGCCCGGCGCGAAGATCGTGTTCGGGAGCGGTACGGCGCGCACCATCCCCACCGGGGTGGACGTCGCGGCCGCCCGCGCGAGGTTCGCAGAGGTCGTCGTCGAGACGCGCGACGCGGCGGAGCGGAACGGACTGCAGATCGTCCTCGAGCCGCTGAACCGTGACGAGACGAACCTGCTCAACTCGCTCGAGGAGACGGTCGCCTTCCTCGACGAGTTCGGGATCGACCGTGTGCCCGTCGTCGCCGACCTCTTCCACATCATGCTGGAGGAGGAGCCGTTCGCCGTCGTCCAGGCCCTCGGCGCCCGCATCGGACACGCCCACATCGCCGATGCCGGACGACGGCCGCCCGGTCAGGGCGACTGGCCACTCACCGAATTCATCACGGCCCTCCGAGACGGCGGCTACGACGGCCCCATCACCGTCGAGTGCCTCTTCGAGGACTTCGAACCGGAGCTCGAGGCCGCCCTCGCGCACCTCCGTCAGCTCGCCTGAGCCGGCACGGACACCGACGCACCCCACGCACAGAACTGGAGCGAACCCCCGCATGTCCCGACCGCACCGCATCGCCATCGCCGGCGCCGGCATCATCTCGAAGCAGCACGGCATCGTCATCGACCAGTTGCGCGACGAGCTGGAACTCGTCGCCGTCGCCGACCCGGAGCTCGCGAAGGCGGAGGCCCTCGTCGCCGAGCGCGGCGGACGGGCGTTCACGACCCTCACGGAGGCGCTGGCGCAGACCGACCCCGACATCGTCGTCGTCTGCACGCCCACCGGTCTGCACGCCAACCTCGCCATCGAGGCGCTCGAGGCCGGCAAGCACGTCATCATCGAGAAGCCGGCCGACGTCACCGTCTCGCGGACGGACGACATCATCGCCGCCCAGGAGCGCGCCGGTACCGTCGTGACCGTCATCTCCCAGCACCGCTTCGACCCGTCGACGGAGATCGTCCTCGCCGCTGCCGAACGCGGAGACCTCGGGCGCATCACCTCGGGCATCGCATCGGTCGACTGGTGGCGCGGGCAGAGCTACTACGACTCCGGCGACTGGCGCGGCACGTGGGCGCTCGACGGCGGCGGAGCGCTCATGAACCAGGGCGTGCACACGGTCGACCTGCTGGTCGCCCTCCTCGGACGCCCCGTCGAAGTCTTCGGGTACACGGCGCTCCTCGCCCACGAGCGCATCGAGACCGAGGACGTCGCGGTCGGTGTCGTCCGCTTCGCATCCGGCGCGCTGGGCGTCATCCACGGCTCGACGGCCGTCTACCCGGGCCTCGTCGCGCGGCTGCAGGTCCACGGTGACCGCGGCTCCGCGGTCATCGAGAACGACCAGCTGACGTACTTCCACTCCACCCCCGCGGGGATGGAGCGCGCCGAGGCCTTCTTCGGCTCGCAGGGCAAGGACACGAACCAGGCGGCGCAGTTCGCCGACGAGACGCAGGCGGGCTCGAGCGTCGCCGGACAGATGTCGGACGCGCACCTGCACCAGTACCGGAACGTCCTCGCCGCGATCCGCGGGGAGGAGCCGCTCCGCGTGACGCTGGCCGAGAACCGCCAGGCGATCTCGATCATCACCGGTCTCTACGAATCCGCACGCACGGGCCAACCGGTCCGTCTCGACGCCGTTGCGGCGGTGGCCCGATGAGCGCGCAGCGGACGAACCGGGTGGCGGCGAACCCCATCCCGTACTGGAGTGCGCGCGGCAAGACCCGCGAGGTGTTCGAGGAGGCCTTCGCCGACTTCCAGCGCATCGGGTTCACCGCGGTGAAGGCCGACATCCCCGAGGGCATGACCGCCGATGAGTACCGCACGTGGATCGGCGGCTACGGCCTCGCACCGTCGCTCAGCCTGTTCAGCAGCCCGTTCGACGAGACGGTCGTCCTGGCCGAGGTCCTCGAGGCGGCGAAGGCGTTCGGGGCGGCGCAGGCCTCCCTGGGGCTCGACCGCACGATGATCTCCTCGATGGCGGTCCCGGCGCGCATGGCGACCCCGGCGATCGGCGCCGACTTCTCCCAGGAGCGCCTCGACCTGGCCATCGAGAACGCCGGCCGCACCTGCGAGGTCCTGCTCGCCGAGGGGATCCGCCCCCTGCACCATTCGCACGTCGGTGGTGTCTTCGAGACCGAGCACGAGATCCGCAGTCTGCTCGACACCCTCGGACCGGATCTCATCGGGTTCGGGCCCGACACCGGACACCTCCGCTGGGCGGGAGCGGACCCGGTCGCGATGATCACCGACTACCGCGACCGCGTCGGCGGCATCCACATCAAGGACGTGTACGCCGATCACCTCGACGGCGCAGCGGACGGCGCACTGAGCTACCACGAGACGTCCCAGACGAAGCGGCTGTGGGCGGAACCCGGGCTCGGTGTGCTCGACTTCGACGCGATCGTCGCGGCGATGCCCGCGGACTACGACGGGGATTTCATGATCGAGGTCGACTTCCCGAGCGTCGAGAGCGTCTACGAGTCGCACCGCCTGTCGTACGAATGGGCCAGCCACGCACTCGATGTCGCGACCCGCTGACCAGGCCGGCCTGAACCCGCACGCCGAGGCCGCGGCAGTACGATGGCTCAGGTCGCCGAGGGCGGCGATCGAGAGGAGCGGGCCCCATGAGCACCTCTGACGCATCCGCGGAGACGGTCGCTCCCGAGCCCGGAACGCCCGAACCCACGGCAGGGGCCGCGAAGACGAAACGTGCAGCGACGATCTACGACATCGCACAGCTCGCCGGCGTCAACCCGTCGACCGTTTCGCGGGCGCTGAGCCGCCCTGGCCGCATCAACGAGAAGACGGCGCAGAAGATCCACGACGCCGCCAAGCAGCTCAACTACGTCGCGAACCCCGCCGCCCGAGCGCTCCCCACCGGGCGCACCGGCACACTCGGCCTCATCGTCGCCGACATCACGAACCCGATGTTCTTCGACGTCGTCCGCGGCGCGGAGCGTGAGGCCGCCGAGCGCAACTACACGCTCGTGCTCGCGGAGTTCAAGGAGTCGGCGGAGATGGAGCTGCTGACCGCCCGGCGGCTCATGCCGTCGGTCGACGGTCTCATCCTCGCGACCTCGAGGCTTCTGCCCGACGACGTGCGCGCGCTGGGCCAGGAGAAGCCCGTCGTCGTGATCAACCGTCAGGTCGACGACGTCGACAGCATCGTCGCCGACATCGACCCGGGCCTCACCGCGGCGATCGACCACCTCGCCGAGCTCGGGCACCGGAGGCTCGCGTTCGTCTCCGGCCCCGGTCGGTCCTGGATGTCGCGGCATCGGTGGAGCCGGACACGGGAACTGTGCGCCGAACGCGGCATCGAGACGGTGCGGGTTCCGTCGACACAGCCCGACATGGCCGCAGGCAGGGCGGCAGCCACGGCGGTGCTCGAGACGGGTGCCACCGCGGTCCTCGCGTACAACGACCTCCTGGCCATCGGCATCATGCTGGAGCTGCGCTCACGTGGTGTCGAGATGCCCACCCAGCTGAGCCTCATCGGCTTCGACGACATCTTCGGTTCGGACTTCACGACACCGGCACTCACCTCGATCCGCAGCCCGCACATCGCCTCCGGCTCCTACGCCGTGCAGACCCTCTTCGCGCACCTCGGGGGCACCGCCGTCCCGACCATCACCGACCTCGCGACCACGCTCATCATGCGCGAATCGACCGCCCCGCCGCCGACCACGGACTGAGTGGGGGCGTCACCCAGCCCTTCGACAGGCTCAGGGACCGGGGTGGGCTCAGGGACCGGGACGGTCCCTCGCCCGGGGACCGACCGCGGGGTACGCTCGATCCGATGATCGAGCTGAGCCCGCACCGGACGGCGTGGGCGACGGCGTTCCGACACGAGGCGGCGCGACTCTCGGACGTCCTCGACGGACGTGTCGACGCGATCGAGCACATCGGGAGCACCGCCGTCCCTGGTCTCGTCGCCAAGCCGATCATCGACCTCGCCGCGAGAGCGATGGCAGGCGTCGACCCGTTCGCCCTCGGACCGCTCCTGGCCGGGCTCGGGTACGAGCCGAACGCCGCGGGACCGAAGACGCATGCCGTGTACGTCCGCTCAGAGCGAGCCCGTCGCACGCACATCCTCCACGTGTTCGGCCCAGACGCGTGGGAGCACTGCAACCAGCGGCTGTTCCGAGACAAGCTACTGCACGACGCATCCGCTCGGCGCCGGTATCAGGAGCTCAAGCTGGAGCTCGCCAGGACCGACGACGGCCGCGCCTACACGGCGGCGAAACTCCCGCTCATCGAAGCGCTGCTGAACGAGGAACGCACCGCGCGGGGCCTGCCGCCGACCGAGGCCTGGGACAAGTATGGCCGCCCCTCGCGTGGTCCTCAGGCGACGAGCTCGATCTCGACGCGCGCGCCGAGCGGCAGCCCGACGACCGCGACCGTGGTGCGCGCAGGGTAGGGCGCCGAGAAGACCGTCTCGTAGACGCGGTTCATCGCGGCGAAATCGGCCATGTCGACGAGGTACACGTTCACCTTCACGACATCGCCGAAGCCTCGACCGGCGGCCGTCAGCACCGACTCGAGGTTGGCGAACACCCGCTCGGTCTGTGCCGCGACGTCGCCCTCGACGAGGGCTCCGGTCGAGGGGTCGATGGGCGTCTGCCCCGACAGGTGGAGTGCCCCGCTCGGGCCGGACGCCGCATGCGAGTACGGCCCGACGGGTTCGGGCGCGTGCGGGTCGGTCACGGTGGATCGGGTCATGGCCTCAGCCTAGGGAACGCGGGCGGGTTCCGATGGTGTTCGACGAGGCCAGCGTCGCACTCGGGTACTCGCCGAAGCGTCGCGAGTACCCGGCGGCGAACCGCCCCAGATGACCGAACCCCCACCGACGGGCGACGTCACCGACCGTCGTCCGTCCGGGGTCGGCGTCCCGCAGGTCGTCGCGGACGCGGTCGAGCCGGACCGCGCGGAGGTAGTCGGCCGGTGTCATGTCGAACTCCCGGCGGAACGCCGACTGCAGACTGCGGAGGCTCATGCCGGCCGCCGCTGCGACGTCCTCGGTGCGGATCGGCAGATGAGCGTTCGCGACGAGGTACTCCACCGCGGTCCGCGTCCGAGCGCTGGCGGCGACGGCCACCTCGGTCGGCGGCCGGAGCGCGAGGTGCGGGAACGTCTCGAGCAACGACACCGCGGCCGCTCGCCTGGCCTCCGCGCGCAGGAGCGCCGGGCTGTCGTCGTCGTAGACCACCCCTGCGACGGCCGCGACGGAGGCGTTCCATCGGTGGAGTCCCGCGCCCGACGGGCGGAACGTCGTGTCGAACCGGATCGGACCCACCGACCCCTCGGTCTCCCCCGCGACACCCTCGAGATAGGCGCCGCCGAAGTGCATCATGTTGAGCCGGTAGTCGATGAGGTCGAACTGCGCGGGGCGGTCGTTGGCGAACATCGCCGGCTGCCCGTGCAGGAACTTCATCGGTGAGCCGAGCAGGTCTGAGACGCCTTCGCCACGCGTCATCCAGGAGACCACGTACTCGCCCTGGGTGAACGACGCACCCGTGATCCGTCCCTCGACCTGCGAGGCACGGAGGGAGAGGTCGTCGTCGCCGGTGGACGTGAAGCGGTATCCGAACTCGGCGGCTGTCGGCTCGACCGTCATCCTGCCGATCCGGTAGGCCTCGCGGTAGAGGTCGCGAGCGTCGTCGACGTCGCTTCCCGCGGCCTCGAACCGCTCCGCGGACCCTGGTTTCGCGCTCATCCTGCTCAGAATCCCACGACTGTGGCAAAGCTCCACTTCCGGACGGTCGGCGTTCGTTTATCGGATAACGCCGGATCGTCGCCGAGCGCCAGGCGTCACCCGATGTACGAGGTGTCGGAGCGGGCCTCTCCCGCCACGACGGCAGTCAGGTCGACCTCGCGGCCGTCGAGGCGGAACGTGAACCGCCCCGTCTGTTCGACCATCGGCGTCTCCGTGAGGTACTGGCGGAGTTCGGCGCGTTCGCTCTCGTGCAGCCAGACCACCGGGTCGGAGGTCGACTTGAACTCGAGGATGGCGGCGACGTCCTGGAGCATGCGACGTTCGACGGGGTCGAGGAGGTTCCGAGCGCTGCGGAAGTAGACGGCGTCGGGGTCGACCTCGTAGACGTCCTTCAGCCAGACGCGGTTGACGGAGTCGACGATGGAGTTCCAGGCCCCGACGCCCGACGGATCGCCGACCCGTTCGGCGTTGTCCCAGAACGGACCGACATCCGGCCCCACGCGCGCGCCGTCGAACACCCCGATGGACGGGATCATCGGGACACCGCAGCCGAGCAGGTACACGTCGTCGCCGACGGTCTCCCTGATGAACGAGATCGCGTCCCGGTAGGCGGTTTCGCGGTGGACGTCCTGGTGCCGCCGCCCGGTGACGGCGCCCGCGTACATGAAGTCGAGCTTGAGGTAGCTGAAGCCCCATCCGGTGACGCGCTCGAAGACCTCGCGGAGGTGGTCCTGCACCTCCCGCTGGGTGGTGTCGAGCGAGTAGTAGTGGGAGTTCCAGTTGTAGCCGGTCGCCAGCGGGCGGCCGGCGTCGTCCTGCACGAGGAGGTCGGGGCGCTCCCGCGCGATCGTGGAGTCGGGAAGCGCGATCATCGGGGCGAGCCAGAGCCCCGGGCGGAACCCGGCTTCGGCGATGCGACCGGCGGTCGCCTGCATGCCCGACGGGAAGTCCGGTCCGGCCGTCCAGTCGCCCACGATCGGCTCCCAGCCGTCGTCGAGCTGGAACACGTCGAAGGGGTACCCGGTGAGATCGGCCACGGTGCGGGCGACCAGCTCCTCGTCGATGCCCTCGTAGTAGGAGTACCAACTGCTCCAGACGCGACCGGCGCGCTGCGAGCGCCGCCCGAGCCGTTCGGACAGGATCGCCGCGTAGTCGGCGAAGGCCTGCTGCTCCGGCCCCAACGTGACGAACCACTCGGCTTCGTCGGTCTCGCTCCGCGCCCAGATCGTGTTGCGGTCGGCACCGACCCGGGGGTTGCCGAGCCCGAGGGTCCCGATGAGCAGTACGGTGCCGTCCGGCCCCTCGATGGCTCCGACACCACTGCCGGAGTGAAGGTGCGGGGTCTCGTTGACCGCGTCGTCGGCGGTGAGCAGCCGGTCGGGGCTGTTCTTGATGCCGATGGTCTCGCCGTCCGTGGTGGTCCACCCGCTCGGGCTCCACGAGTTCCAGCCGTGCCGGTAGAAGCCGGTGTCGCCGAAGGGGTGGAGGAGCGCGACCGGACCGGCGGGCACGACGAACCCCGAGCTGGTGGCGGTCGGTTCGCCGGCGAGGTTCGCGGGGATGCGGAGGTCACCGAAGGTGAAGGTGTGCAGCATGGCCGGCTTTCTGTGTGGGTGGGCGCTCTCGGGATCGACGCGGGACTCCCGACTGCTGCCGCGGGGCTGCCGCGGGTAGAGTCGAGGAGGCGGAGTTAATACTGCAACGTGCCGTGAAAAGTCGCAAGAGGGGAATGGCGAATGCCTCGAGAGGCGATGGTGGAGCCGTCCGGCGGATCGATGGGCAGTCGGTCGTTGCTCCGGAGGATGAACTCGCTCGGTGTGCTGCGCGCCCTGCTCCCGCAGCCACTCACCCTGCGGGAGTTGGCGGACGCGTCCGGGCTGTCTCGGACGGCCATCGACGCGATCGTGACGGATCTCGTCGAGATGGGCTGGCTCGAATCCGTCGAACGCGCCTCGGCGTCCCGGGTCGGCAGACCCGCCACCGCTTTCAGCATGCGGGCCGGACTCGGCCACCTCCTGTCGCTCGACATCGGCGCGAACCACATCCACGCCGTCGTGACCGACCTCGCCGGTGCCGTCCTGGGCCAGCGCACGGCTCGCCTCCCAGAGGACACGGGCGCGACCGAGCGCATCACCCTGGCGCTGGCGACCGGCGATGCGGTGCTCAGCACCCTCGACCTCACCCGCGGGTCGGTGTGGATCGTCGCCGTGGGATCCCCGGGCGCGATCGGCCGGGACGGCGAGGTGCTGCACTTCGGCGGGACGGGACTCCCGGACTGGGTCGGACTCAACCTGCGCGGGCGGTTCGAGCAGGAGTTCGACGGAGCCGTCCTGGTGGAGGGCGACGTCGCGCTCGGTGCCCGCGCGGAACTGACCGTCGGCGCGGCACAGGGCCACCGCGACGTCGTCTATCTCCTCTGCGGCGTGCGCACCAGCGCCGCCTCCATCGTCGACGGGAAGGTGCATCGCGGCGTGCACGGTGCGGCAGGGATCGTCGGCGAGATGCCCGAACTCCGGTGGTCCCGCCTGAACGAGCGGTACGGCGAGTCGGTCCTCGGCTCACCACGGCCGTCCCGCGAGGAGATCTTCGATGCGGCTCGCGCCGGTGATCGGATCGCCCTGACGGCGATGGACGAGTTCGCGGACGACCTGGCCACCGGCGCAGCGGCCATGGTCCTCGCGCTCGATCCGGAACTCCTCGTGGTCGGCGGCGGAAGCGCTCCGGGCGCGGACGTCTTCCTGCCGCGCTTCATCCGCACCCTCGGCGAGACCTGCCCGCTGCCACCGGACGTGGTCGTCTCCTCGCTCGGTTCGGAGGCGGTGGCGATGGGTGGCGTCAGCCTGGCGTCCCAGCACCTCGACACCGTCCTGCAGACGGCCGTCCGAGACGTGGAGCGGTTCCCCGACCCGGACGGAGCGCAGCTGCTCGTCAAGCGGACCGCAGCGTCCTGAGCCGTCACAGCCCGCGGCGGGTGGTGGCTCAGCGACCGCCGAGCTGCGCGGCGAGGACCGACGACCGTCGCTCGGGGATCGCCGCGTCGTAGACGTCCTGGATCACGTCGAACGCCTTCCGCGCTTCTGCGGGGTGGAGCCAGAAGGCGCCCGGCTCGTCGAGCCCCGCGTAGAAGTCCTGGATCAGCCGTTCATGGGACACACCCCAGTAGGCACGCGCTCCGCTGGCCGTCACCCGCTCGACGGTGGTCTCGACGCGCCCATCGGCGAAGCGTGCGGTGAGTTCGGCCCCCAAGCTCAGCGTGCCCAACGCGCAGACGACGTCGATCGTCACGGGCAGGTTCGCGACCCCGGCGACCGTCGCGTAGACCGTGCTCGTCGCGCCACCCGCGTGCACGATGCGCAGCTCGGCCGTGTCCTCGACCTCGATCACCTCGGCGAGCGCGCGGGTGGCGATCGACCCCGTCGCCTCGAGCGGGTCGCCGACCAACCACTGCACGAGGTCGATCGTGTGGATCGCCTGGTTCATGAGGAGTCCACCGCCGCCGGTCTCCCAGCGACCGCGCCACGGGCGATCCTCGTAGTAGGCCGCCGTCCGATGCCACGGCACGACCGCCGAGGCGCCGAGCACTGCGCCGAGCTCACCCGAGTCGAGGAGTTCCTTGGCGCGCTCCGCCGGCTGGTTGTAGCGGTTCTGGAAGCACACCGCGATCTTCGCGCGGCTGTGCTCCGCCGCGGCCAGGAGCCGTTCGGCCTCATTGCGCGTGTGGGCGAGGGGCTTCTCGAGGATGACACTGATCCCGCGCTCGAGCGCCCGGATCGCCTGGTCGGCGTGCAGGTGGTGCGGGGTGCAGATGTGGACGACGTCGGGTCGCGCCTCGTCGAACAGTCGATCGAGGTCGGTGAAGCCCGGGACACCCGTCGCAGCCGTCGCCGCATCGAGCCGGCCGGCGTCGACGTCGCACACCGCCACGAGCTGCGCACCGGGCACCGTTCCGATCGCCGCGATGTGGAGGGCGGAGATGTCGCCGCACCCGACCACGGCGACGCGACGGAGGACGGGTGCGGGCCCGCGGCTCATCGCAGTTCGATCCCCAGCTCGTCGGTGAGCCTCCGGAAGGCCCGGGCGGCCACGCCGAACGAGGCGGGACCCGAGAAGCCGCCGAGCGCGTGGGTGTCGGCGAGGTGCGGCTCGAGCGAGGCGAACCCCGCGTAGCCGTCGTCGCGCAACGCCGCGAGCGTTTCACGCAGTTGCCCGTCGCCCTCGCCGGACGGCACGACCTGGCCGCTCTCGGCGACCGCGTCCTTGACCTGCAGGTAGTCGAGGTACGGGCGCAGCATCGCATAGCCGTCGTCGAACGGCGCGACGCCCACCTGGACGAAGTTCGCGTTGTCCCAGGCGAGGCGAAGTGCGGGCGATCCGACGGACTCGACGAGGTCGAGGATGCGCTCCGGGACGTCGCCGTAGATGTCCTTCTCGTTCTCGTGCAGGAGCACGACCCCCTCCCGCTCGGCCAGGTCGGCGAGCAGGCGCATGCGGACCAGGACGTCGTCGCGGGTGGCCTCCACCGGCACGCCCTCACCGCGGAAGAAGGAGAAGATCCGGATGTTGGGGGTCCCGAGGGCATGTGCAGCGGCGATCGCTCGCGCGAGGCGGGCGACCTCCAGCTCGGCGTCGAGGGCCACGTCGACCTTGCCGATCGGCGATCCGATGGCGGACACACCCATGCCCGACTGCCGCAGCTGCGCACCGAGTCGGGCGAGCTGGTCGGCGTCGAGGTCGATGATGTTGACGCCCCACGCGCTCCTGACCTCGATGTGCGATGCACCGAGCGCCTCCAGCACGGCGATCTGCGTTGTCGGGTCGGCGTCGATCTCGTCGCCGAAGCCCGACAGGGTCCAGCTCACCGGGTGTTGTGCATTCACGTGCGCTTCCGCCTTCGCGTTCGTTCTCGTCATCGGGAACCAGACAGTCGGGCTGCCGGTCCTGTCAGCCTACGGCTCTGGCAACCGGTTGACAACCCTCTGCAGCCGGAGGGGTCGCCCTAGGATGGAGCGTGTGACCGATCTCTACCTCGCGAGTACGACCGTGTCCTTCCACCGCAGTTGGTCCTGCGTACTGTTCGACCTCGACGGCACGATCGTGGACTCGGCTCCCGGCATCATCTCCCGCATGAAGACGACCCTGGCGAACGTCGGTGCCGTCGTGCCGTCCGACGAATCGCTGCTGCGTTGGGTCGGACCACCGCTGCTCGACTCCTTCCGCGACTTCGCGGACATGGACCCGTTGCAGTCGCAGCTCGCCCTCACCGAGTACCGTCGCCAGGTCGCCATCGAGGGCGCCGAGGTCGGCACCGCGGTGTTCCCGGGCGTCGCCGGACTGCTCGCGCGCATCTCCGAGGCCGGTATCCCGATCGGGCTCGCGACCTCGAAGCCCGAGTCGCAGGCGAACACGATCCTCGACCACTTCGGCCTGAGTCAGTACTTCACCGTCGTCACGGGCGCCTCCGAGGACGAGGTCCGCAGCAGCAAGGCCGATGTCGTCGGCGAGGCCCTCCGGCGCCTCACGGCCGCCGGCGTCGACACGTCCCGCACCGTACTGGTCGGCGACCGCCTCCACGACATCGAGGGTGCAGCGGCGCACGGGATCCCGACGATCCTCGTCGAGTGGGGCTACGGCTCGCCGGCGGAGGCCACCGGTGCCCTCGCCGTCGTCCACTCGATCGACGCGCTGTCGAACCTCATCACCGGCTGAGCGAGACCGGAACCACTTGGTGACCCCAGGAGGGCCTGGCTTCACCGACACCTGCTCACTAGGGTGATGACCATCCTGAGGAGGTCGACATGGCGGTGTTCACACGCGGTTTCGGAGGACGGGCACGGGAGCAGGACGACCGACTCCCGCCCGGTCAGTTCCTCACCGAGGACTTCCCCGTCCTGTCCGCCGGACCCACGCCGCGGATCGACACCGATGAATGGGAGTTCCAGATCCGCACGGAGACGGGCGAGACCCACCGCTGGGACTGGGCGGCCATGCAGGCCCTGCAGCAGGACGACATCACCCGCGACATCCACTGCGTGACCCGCTGGACGAAGCTCGGCACGAGCTGGCAGGGCGTCTCCCTCGACACGCTCTTCGCCGAGGTCGAGAGCGGCTACGACTTCGTGATGGCCCACTCCTACGGCGGCTACACGACCAACGTCCCACTCGACGACCTCCTGGACGGCAAGGCCTGGATCGCCACCGGCTTCGACGGCGAGCCGCTCGCCGCGGAGCACGGCGGCCCGGCACGACTCCTCATCCCGCACCTCTACTTCTGGAAGAGCGCGAAGTGGATCCGCGGCCTCGTCATGCAGCAGGACGACGAACCGGGGTTCTGGGAGCAGAACGGCTACCACGCCTACGGCGATCCCTGGCTCGAACAGCGGTACTCGTGAGGCGCACGGGCCATGTCGACGTCTGGAAGGCGGCAACCGTGGTCACGGCGACGCAGCTGACCCCATCGGGGCGGAGCCTCATCCTGGACGCCCCGGGCTGGGGCGGGAACCTGGCCGGGCAGCACGCCGACGTCCGCCTCACCGCACCCGACGGCTACCAGGCGGTCCGCTCCTACTCGATCGCCTCGGCCGACGCCGGTGACCGCATCGAGATCGCCGTCGACCGGGTCCCCGACGGCGAGGTCTCACCCTTCCTCGTCGACGCGATCGAGGTCGGCGACCAGGTCGAGGTGCGTGGACCACTGGGCGGCTGGTTCGTCTGGCGCCCCGAGGACACGGAGCCGGTCCTCCTGATCGGCGGAGGTTCGGGCATCGTGCCGCTCATGGCGATGGTGCGGGCGCACGAGGCGGCCGGGAGCACGACGCCGTTCCGACTCGTGTATTCGGTCCGCTCACCGCAGGACGCCTTCTTCGCCGACGAGCTCGCTGCGGCGACCGGGGTCGAGGTCACCTGGATCTACACCCGGCGAGCGCCCGATGGCTGGCCTCGTCCCGCCGGCCGTCTCGTCGCGGCCGACCTGCAGGCGCTCGAGTCCACCGGCGGCGAGGCCCCGTCGGTGTTCGTCTGCGGACCGACCGGCTTCGTCGAGGCGGTCGCCGACACCCTGGTCGCGATCGGCCACGATCCGGCCCGCATCAAGACCGAGCGGTTCGGAGGCGCGTGATGACCTCGCATCTGGACGGCAACGTCCTCGCCGGAACCCTGTCGGAACTGACCGGCACCGACCCGAGCGGGACGATGTCGCAGTGCCTCGGGTGCCGCGACGTCTCGCCCCTCGCCGCGGAGCTGGTGTTCGGCACCCCGGACGCTTGGGTGGTTCGCTGTCGGCACTGCGACGACGTCCTGCTCGTCGTCCTCCATCACGAGGAGACCACGCGCGTCACCCTCGACGGCGTCCGCTGGTGGACGGACCTCGGCTGACCGCATCTCGCACGGTACCGATTCGTGTTACAGTACCGGCATGGAACCAGATAGCAAGCTCGCGGCACTCCGCCGAGGCATGCTCGAACCGCTCGTGCTCGCTTCGGTCGAGCATCAGCGACGCTACGCGGGCGAGATCGCGACGGCGCTCCGCGAAGCCGGCTTCCCCGTCCAGGAAGCCACGCTCTATCCCCTCCTGAACAAGCTCCGACGCGAAGACCTCCTGGCACACGACTGGCAGGAGTCCACGTCCGGTCCACCTCGCAAGTACCTCTCCCTGACCGAGGCCGGACGAGTGCAGCTCTTGGACTTCCGCACCTATTGGTCCTCGCTCACCGACATGATCACGACGATCGGACACTGACATGGAACAGATCCACCACATGAGCCTGAGTGGGCATGCGGAGACGATCCCGCTGACGGCCGCCGCCCACGCCCACCTGCTCCGCTACCTGTCGAACACCCGCGCCGCACTCGGCACCGACCCCGATGCGGACGAGACCGTACGCGACCTCGAGACGACACTCGGAGACCGCCTGCGATCGATGCCGGCAACCCCTGGCGCCGCGATCGACGACGAGCAGCTCGCGACGATCCTCGCGGAGACGGGCTCCGTCGAGCAGGAAGCACCGCCGATCCGGATCCTCGCCTATCCCGCTCGCGGTCGATTCTTCTGTCGCATCGGGGAGGGGAGCTGGTTCGGCGGCCTGTGCGCCGGCATCGCCGTGTACGGCGACTTCCGCGTGGACTGGGTCCGCACCGTCGCCCTCTTCCTCCTGCTCTTCACGGGCGGGACCGCCGGCCTGGTCTACCTGGCGCTGCTCCTCATCCTGCCGAAGGTCGACACGGTCGCCGAGTATCAGCGCCAGTGCGCGGCGCCAGCGCCGAGTCGATGAGGTTGCCCGACAGACGATCCATCAAAGCTATTGACATTAGCCAAACAGCAATGCAGACTAGCTTCATGAACATGAACCCGGCATCGACAGGGCCTGCCACCCGCTACCTCGACCGTCCCGAGGGCAAGATCGCCTACGAGATCCAGGGAGACGGCCCGCTCGTCGTCCTCGTCCCGGGAATGGGCGAGCTCCGCTCCTCCTACCGCTTCCTCGCTCCCGCGCTCGTCCAGGCCGGGTACCGCGTCGCCTCCACCGACCTCCGTGGTCACGGCGACAGCGACACGACGTTCTCCTCGTACGGCGACGTCGCGACCGCCTCGGACATCCACGCCCTCATCCGCGACCTGGGTGCCCCGGCCGTCGTCATCGGGAACTCCCTCGCTGCCGGCGCGGGCGTGATCGTCGCCGCCGAGCACCCGGAGGACGTGTCGGGTCTCGTCCTCGTCGGGCCCTTCGTCCGCAACCCGAAGGCGGGCGCCGTCATGCAGGCGGTCTTCCGCGCCATGATGGCTCCGCTGTGGATCGCACGGGTCTGGAAGGCCTACCTCCCCACGCTGAATGCGGGCCGGAAGCCGGTCGACTTCGACGACTACCTCGCCGACGTCTTCGCGAGCCTGCGTCGCCCCGCCTACGGCAAGGCCTTCTCGCAGACGACCAGACAGACCGACCATGCCCCGGCCGAGGCTGCGCTCCCCGGCGTGAGCGCTCCGACGCTCGTGATCATGGGCACCAAGGACCCCGACTTCCCCGACCCCGCAGGAGAGGCCCGCTGGATCGGCGACACCCTGCAGGCGGAGGTCGTCCTCGTCGAGGACGCCGGCCACTACCCGCAGGCCCAGCAGCCCGAGGTCACCTCGCAGGCCGTCCTCGGCTTCCTCCAGTCGGCGCTGCACCGTGCCTAGGGCGGGACTCAGCCGCGCGCGCGTGGTGGACGAAGCGGCTGAACTCGCCGACGAGGTCGGGCTCGAGGGGCTGACCCTCGCCGCCCTCGCCGAACGGCTCGGCGTCCGGCAGCCCTCGCTCTACAAGCACCTCGACTCGCTCGCCGGACTCCGCCGGAGCATCTCCCTCCAAGCGAAGGGCGAGCTCGGCGACATCCTGCTGCGCGCCGCCGTCGGCCGTTCGGGCGCGGATGCGATCACGGTGATGGCCGGCGCCTACCGGGAGTGGGCCCTGGAGCACCCGGCACGCTATACGGCCGCGCAGTGGATCGCCGGGCCGGAGGATGAGGAGGACGCGGCGGCATCGCTCGGCGCCATCCAGGTCATCAGCGACGTCCTCACGGCCTACGAGCTCCGCGGCGACGACGCCATCGACGCGATCCGCGCGTTCCGCTCCACCCTGCACGGCTTCGTCTCGCTCGAGGCGGCGGGCTCCTTCGGCCTCGACCGCGACCTCGACCGGAGCTTCGACCGCCTCGTCCGTGGCTTCGTGATCACGCTGACCCGTTGGGCCGAGACCGCTGGGGACGAGTCCTAGCCGATCCGCAACGGGTTCCGCTGCACGACGCGTGCGGGGTAGCGTGCCGTCATGTCATGCCGCATCAGTGAACTCGTCCTGGACTGCCGCGATCCGGAAGCGCTCGCCCGCTTCTGGTGCGAAGTCCTCGACTTCGTCGTGCTCGACCGAGACGAGGACGGGGTGGAGATCGGAGCGCGGGACGGCTTCGGTGGGTCGCAACCGACCATCATCCTCAGCCGCAGCGACGACCCGCCGCAGCCGAAGTCGAAGCTCCACATCGACGTCAGCCCGACCGACGGCGACCAGGACGCCGAACTCGAGCGCCTGTTGGCCCTCGGAGCGCGCCCGACGGACATCGGGCAGACGGGCGATGAGTCGTGGCACGTCCTCGCCGATCCCGAGGGCAACGCCTTCTGCCTCCTGCGCACGCCCGTCAAGCCGGTCTGATCGGCCTCAGTCCCGGGCGATGAGGGCGAACCGTTCGAGGACGACGAGCGTCGTGTCGTCGAGGTGGAAGTCGGCGCCGAGTTCGGCCTGCATCTCCGGTGAGGTCCAGAACCGCTCGTGACCGGCACGCCAGTCGGCGACCGACGCGTAGCCTTCGCCCTCTGCCAGAGCGTGAGCCAGCGGCACCTCGCCCAGCGCTACCACCTCGACACCCACCGTCTCGATGACGAAGCGGTGAACGCCATCGGAATCGACGACGATTCCGCGCTGCCCGACCGCCGGCAACTCCTCGCCTGCCACCTCGTACTCGTGCGCCAGGGAACTCGTCGCGACCTTCTCGCCGGACTCGATCGCCGCCACCAGCCTGTCCCGCAGCGGGCCGGGGAACGCGAACTCGACGATGGGGAGGTGGTCATCCATGCGTCCATCCCAGCATCGATCGACGCGTCGTGCCACTTCACCACTCCTGTCGGTTTCCCGTGGCGGCGCCTGCTGCCTCCTGCGGACGCGAGCGGATGCGGTCTGAGGGCCGGCGGGCACGGTGCCGGTGGGATAATCGGCGCATGTCCTCGACCGCGCGGTACGCCAGGCAGCTCGCCCTCCCCGGGTTCGGACCAACGGCGCAGCAGCGTCTCGCCGACGCGCGGGTGCTGATCGTCGGCGCCGGCGGCCTGGGCAGCATCGTCATCCCGGCGCTTGCCGCTGCCGGTGTCGGTTCCGGTGACGGCGCGATCCACCTCGTGGACGACGACACGGTCGAGCTCAGCAACCTGCATCGGCAGACCGTCCACAGCACCGCGGACGTCGGCCGGTCGAAGGTCGACTCCGCCGCCGATCGCGCCCTCGCCGTCAACACCGATGCGACGATCCTCAGGCACCGCCTCCACCTCGGACCCGGCGAGATCATGGGCCTCCTGGCCGACGCGGAGATCGACCTCGTCCTCGACGGCAGCGACAACTTCGAGACCCGTTACCTGGTCGACGACGCCGCGACGCTCGCCGACGTCCCACTCGTCTGGGGTGCGGTCTCGCAGTACGGCGGGCAGGCTGGACTCAGCTGGTCGTCTCGCGGCCCGCGCTACCGCGACCTCTTCCCCCACCCGCCGACGGACGGTTCGGTGCTCTCCTGCGAGGCCGGCGGCGTCCTGCCCACCACGGTCGGGGTCATCGGGTCCATCATGGCCACCGAGGCGATCAAGGTGCTCACCGGGGTCGGGACCCTCTCGCTCGGCCGGGTGACGATGTTCGACGGGCTGAGCGGCGGGTTCCGCGAACTCCGGTACGAGCGCGACCCCGCGGGCGCCCGGCAGGTGTCGCTCGATGAGCATCTGCATCGGACGCCAGGAGGGGACACAGCGAGCGCCGCAGCGGCAGCCCCGCACGAGCCGCGACACGGCGGCCGCACGATCACCGCACCGCAGCTCGCGGCGAGCGACGATGAGGCCGTCCTGCTCGACGTCCGGGAGCCGTGGGAGGCGGAGATCGCCCGGTTGCCCGGTTCGACGCTGATGCCGCTCGGCTCGCTCCCCGAGACGCTCCACGGGCTCGACCCCGAGACGCCCGTGGTCGTCTACTGCCACCACGGCATCCGATCCGAGTCCGCGCTTCGCCTGCTCCTCGAGCGCGGCTACTCGGCCGTCCATCTCGAGGGCGGCATCGACGCGTGGTCGCGGCTCGTGGATCCGACCGTCCCCCGCTACTGACCGCGGCTCCGAATACCCCGTGCAGCCCCACCGACCGACCTCGACGACGGGAACCACCATGACGACGCCAGCGCCCACGAGTCGGAAGACCGTCGAGCAACACGCCTCCGACGTCGCAGCCCTCCTCCACGACGTGACCGACACCGGCGCCGAGCACGTGCCGATCGACGAGGCCGCAGCTCGGGTGACGGCGGTGGCGGTGCCGTCACCGGTCGACCTGCCGCTGTTCCGCAACTCGCAGATGGACGGCTTCGCGGTTCGGGCGGCAGACCTCACGGGCGATGAGACGCGACTGCGGGTGGTGGGCGAGATCGCCGCGCGCCCGATCAACCCCGCGCCGCTCGAGGCGGGGACCTCGGTGCGCATCATGACGGGCGCGGTCGTTCCGCCGGGTGCGGACGTCGTCGTGCCGGTCGAGGAGAGCGAGGTCGAGACGGATCCGGACGGTGTCGAGACCGTTCTCCTCGGTCCTGCGCGCGGCGGTGGCGAGCGCCCGGTGGGGCTGTTCGTCCGGGAACGCGGGAGCGACGTCCGCGCCGGCGAGGAGCTGCTGCCGGCCGGCGTGCGCCTCGCTTCACGACACCTCGCCGTGTTGGCTGCGGCCGGGATCACGACCGTCGAGGTGCGTCGGCGGGTGCGGGTCGCGATCGTTACGACCGGTGCCGAACTCGTCGAACCCGGCGAGACGCCGACGCTCGGCCAGACCTTCGACTCCAACGGGACCGCGCTGGCGGCCGCCGTCCTCACAGCCGGGGCCGAGGTCGCCGCCCGTGCGCGCGTCGTCGACGATGCCGACGTCCTGCTCGCCCTGCTCGACGACCTCCACAGCGAGGTCGATCTCATCCTCACCTCCGGCGGTATCTCCATGGGTGAGCACGAGGTCGTCCGTGACGTCCTCGGTCCGCTGGGTGGCTGGATCGGTTCGGTCGCGATGCAGCCCGGCGGACCACAGGCGCTCGGCGCCCACCGGGGCGTCCCGATCATCGCGTTCCCCGGCAACCCGGTGAGCACCCAGCTCTCGTTCGAGGTCTTCGTCGCTCCGGTCCTCCGCCGGGTCGCCGGCCTGCCGCAAGCGACACGCGCACCGGCCGAACTCGCGGTCGCCGTGCGTTCGGTGCCCGGCAAACGCCAGTTCCTCCGCGGACGCCGACGAGACGATGGCCGGGTCGAGCCGGTCGCAGGCCCCGGCTCGCACCTCGTCGCCGGGCTCGCGGCCTCCGACGTGCTGATCGTGATCCCGGAGGACACCCTCGAGCTCGACGCCGGTGACGCTGTGGAAGCATGGGCACTATGACCGGGCTCACACACCTCGACGACGACGGCCGCGCACGCATGGTCGACGTCGGCGACAAGGCCACGACGAAGCGGGTCGCGACGGCGACCGCGACCTTCACCACCCGACCAGACGTGATCGCGCTCGTTCAAGCGGACGGCCTGCCGAAAGCGGACGTCATCGCGACCGCTCGCATCGCGGGGATCGCGGGGGCCAAGCGGACGAGCGAGCTCATCCCGCTGTGCCACCAGCTCGCGCTGTCGTCCGTGACCCTCGACTTCGCATTCACCGAGGACTCGATCGTCATCACCGCGACGGCGAAGACCACCGGCCAGACCGGGGTCGAGATGGAGGCCCTGACGGCCGCGTCGATCGCCGGCCTGACCCTGCACGACATGGTCAAGGCCGTCGACCCGGCATCGGTCCTCGGCGACATCCGGCTGCTGGAGAAGTCCGGCGGCAAGCGCGGGAACTGGACGCCGGATGCGGTGGATCCGGTCGAGGCGCCGGCGGGACGAACGGTCCGCCCGCGAACCGCGGCCGTCATCGTCGCGTCGACCGCCGGCGCGGCCGGCACGCGCGAGGACCTCACGGGGCCGCGCATCTCCGCGTGGTTGTCCGAGCACGACTACGCGGTCGATGCGGTGACGGTCGTGTCCGACGCCGACGTGCACCTCGCGATCGCGGCAGCCCTGGACGCCGCGCCCGCGGTGCTCATCACGACGGGCGGCACCGGCCTCTCGCCGAGCGACCGCACCCCGGAGGCGACGCGGCCCCACCTCGACCGCGAGCTGCCCGGCATCGCGGAGGCGATCCGCACCCTCGGGTCGACCAAGACCCCGACCGCGGCGCTCAGTCGCGGACTCGCAGGGGTCTCCGGCGGCACCGTCGTCGTGAACCTGCCCGGGTCGACCGGCGGCGTGAAGGACGGGCTCGCGGTCCTCGACGGCCTGCTCGACCACCTCGTCGCCCAGATCGCCGGAGGTGGCGCGCATGAGTGAGTCGACGGTTCCCGAGGTCCTCGCCCTCATCTCGGAGTCGCCCCTCGACGCGCACGCGATCGAGGACTTCGTCGCGGCGCCCGCCAACGGCGCACTCGTCGCCTTCCGAGGGATCGTGCGCGACCACGACCACGGCGAGGCGGTCGACGCCCTCGACTACCGCGCCCATCCCGATGCCCAACGATTCCTCGAGGACTGCTGCCGGACGGTCGCCGCGGAGACCGGCCTCCGAGTGGCGGCAGCGCATCGCGTCGGGTCGCTCGTCGTCGGCGACCTGGCCCTCGTGGCCGCCGTCGCCGCCGCGCACCGGGCCGAGGCCTTCGCCGCCTGCGAGCGCCTGGTCGAGGAGATCAAGCGCACCGTCCCCATCTGGAAGCGCCAACACCTGGCCGACGGTGAGACGGAGTGGGTCGGCCTGTAGCGGCCCGTCCTCGATTCGCCCCGAGTGGTCGCACGCACGAAGCGGAGGCGACCATTCGGGGCGAATCGAGCTGTCAGCGCGGCAGCACGTCGTAGGTGATGCGCACGAGCCCGTCCTCGCGCGTCGCATGGGTGCCGCGGAGTCGCAGGCGGACGTCGGCGTCGAGGTCGCCGAAGAGGCGGGCGCCCGAGCCGATGAGCACCGGCGCGACCGACACGGTGATCTCGTCGACGAGGCCATCACCGAGGAACGCCTGAATGGTCCTGCCGCCGTCGATGTAGACGCGGCCGGCCCCGGCCTCGTCGAGCAGGGCGGCCGCCTCGTCGAGCGACCCGGCGACCGTGATGCGGTCGTCCCCTGCCTCGAGCGTGGCGCTCAGCACGACGACCCGCTTGCCCTCGAACGGCCACTCGCCGAAGCCGAGGACGGTGTCGTAGGTGGTGCGTCCCATCACGAGGGTGTCGATCGTCGGGAAGAACGAATCCCAGTCGAGCGCCGGGTGTACTCCCGGCGCATCCGCGGCATGCTCCCGCGGCTCGAGCTCCGTGAGCCAGCCGAGGTCGCCGTCGGGCCCCGCGATGAACCCGTCGAGGCTCACACCGATGAAGACACAGCCGTGCCAGGAACGTTCACGAGTCATGAGGACGATCCTGCCGTCCACCCCCGACATCGCGCATCGGGCGGGGCACGTCAACCGGTCGCCCACCAGACCGCGGCGACGTAGGGTGATCTGATGCCCGAACACGCCCCCGAAGCATCCGACCCGTTCGTCCGCGTCCGGGGAGCCAACGAGAACAACCTCCGCAACGTTGACGTCGACGTGCCGCGCGATGCGATCGTCGCCTTCACCGGGGTCTCCGGCTCGGGCAAGTCGTCGCTCGCGTTCGGCACCATCTTCACCGAGGCACAACGGCGGTACCTCGAGTCCGTCGCACCGTACGCCAGGCGGCTGATCCAGCAGGGTCATGACCCGCACGTCGACTCGATCTCCGGCCTGCCACCGGCGGTCGCCCTGCAGCAGCGACGCGGCGCCCCCAGCTCGCGCTCCAGCGTCGGCACGGTGACGACCCTCTCGAACTCGCTCCGCATGCTCTTCTCGCGCGCCGGCACCTTCCCCGAGGGGTTCACGACCCGGCTCGACTCGGACGCATTCTCCCCCAACACCGCCGTCGGCGCCTGCCCGGAGTGCCACGGCATCGGCGTCGCACACACGGTCACCGAGGACTCCCTCGTGCCCGACCCGTCACTGAGCATCCGCGAGGGCGCGATCGCCGCGTGGCCGGGCGCCTGGCAGGCGAAGAACCTCCGCGACATCACCATCGCGCTCGGATACGACGTCGACCGACCCTGGCGGGAGCTCGACCAGGAGGACCGCGACTGGATCCTCTTCACCGAGGAGCAGCCGGTCGTGCAGATCACGCCGCAACGCGACCGCGTGGCGAAGCCGTACAACGGCATGTTCTGGAGCGCCAAGCAGTACGTCTTCCACACCCTCTCCGACTCCAAGAGCCAGATGATGCGGAACAAAGTGCTGCAGTTCGTGCGCTCGGGTCCGTGCCCGCTCTGCCACGGCACGGGACTCCGCCGCGAGGCGCTCGCGGTCACCTTCGCCGGCCGCACGATCGCCGAGCTCAACGCCCTGCCGATGACGGAACTCGCCGAGGTCATCCGCCCCACCACGGAGCTGACCGACGCGGCGCCCGCGCTCCCGACCACGCTCTCCGGCGAGCGCACCGACGTCGCCGTCGCCATCACGACCGACCTCCTCGCGCGCATCCGCGTGCTCACCGACCTCGGACTCGGCTACCTCGGACTCGGGCGCGTGACGACCACGCTCTCCCCAGGCGAGATGCAGCGGCTCCGGCTCGCGACCCAGCTGCGCTCCGGGCTCTTCGGCGTGGTCTACGTCCTCGACGAACCGTCAGCGGGTCTGCACCCGGCCGACGCTGAGCCCCTCCTCGAGGTGCTGGAGCAGCTGAAGCGCTCGGGCAACTCGGTCTATGTCGTCGAGCACAACATGGACGTCGTCCGGAACGCGGACTGGATCGTCGACGTCGGCCCCGGTGCGGGCGAGGGTGGCGGCGACGTGCTCTACAGCGGGGCCGTCGAGGGTCTCGCCGAGGTCGAGGCCTCGGCGACCCGCCCGTTCCTCTTCCCCGAACAGCACGGTCCGGCTCCCGAGCGACGAGCACTCCGTGAGGCGCGCGACTGGCTCGAGGTGGAGGGCATCACGCTCCACAACCTCGCCGGCGTCGACGCCTCGATCCCCCTCGGGACCTTCGTCGCCGTCACCGGTGTCTCGGGTTCCGGCAAGTCGACCCTCGTGAGCCGCGTCCTCCGCGACGTCGTGCGCGACCACCTGCGCGCAGACGGTCGGGGTGCGGACGACGTCGCAGACGACGACGAGGTGCCCGCCGAGACCGATGCGGCCGAGGGTTCCGGCCTGGCGGAGGCGACTGTGCCGGACGGACACGCCGACACGCTCACCATCCGCCGGGCGCGCGGGCTCGAGCACGTGGACCGTCTCGTCCGGGTCGACCAGAAGCCCATCGGACGCACACCGCGGTCGAACCTGGCGACCTACACCGGACTGTTCGACGCCGTCCGCGCGGCCTTCGCCGCCACGGACCTCGCCCGCGAGCGCGGGTACACGGCCGGCCGCTTCTCGTTCAACGTGGCGGGAGGTCGGTGTGAGACCTGCCTCGGTGAAGGCTTCGTGTCGGTCGAACTGCTGTTCCTGCCCGGCAGCTACGGGAAGTGCCCGACCTGTGACGGCGCTCGGTACAACGCCGAGACCCTCGAAGTCACCTACGACGGGAAGTCGATCGCAGACGTCCTCGCACTCACCGTCGAGCAGGCGGCCGAGTTCCTCGCGGCCGTCCCGGCGGCGGCACGGAGCCTCCGCACCCTGCTCGAGGTCGGCCTGGGGTACCTGCGGCTCGGCCAGCCGGCCACCGAGCTGTCGGGCGGTGAGGCGCAGCGCATCAAGCTCGCGACGGAACTCCAGCGGGTGCGACGGGGTCACACCCTCTACCTCCTCGACGAGCCGACGACCGGCCTCCACCCGGCCGACGTCCGTCGTCTGCTGGCGCAGCTGAACGCGCTCGTCGACTCCGGCGACACCGTCGTCGTGGTCGAGCACGAGATGGACGTCGTCGCGGCGGCCGACTGGGTGATCGACCTCGGACCGTCCGGCGGCGACGCTGGTGGGCGCATCGTGTCTGCGGGCACCCCGGACACCGTCGCCGCAGACCCCGACAGCCGCACCGCGCCCTACCTGGCGAAGCGACTGGCGTTGCTCGGTGCCGCACCGTCACCGGAGGAGGCGTCGGCGGGGTGACGTCCCACCGACCCGGAGCGCCTAGCGTGGAGTCCATGCAGACGACCGATGCACGCCGTGACCTCCGCGCTCAGCGCATCGCCGTCGTCGTCTGGGCGGTCGCCGCGACGTCGATGCTGGTGCTGGCTCCCATCGAGGAACTCATCTGGGCGCCGCTCGCGATGACGGACGACTCCTACGGCCTCGAGGCGATCTACGGGGTGTTCGCGCCCACCACCCTGACCGTCGGCCTCGTCGGTGTCGCGATCGCGTTCCTGCTCGGCCTCACAGCCATTCTGGTGTTCACCCACTTCGGATGGCGCGGCCGGCTCGGCACACACTGGGTCCACGTCGCGACACTCGGATCCATGCTCGTGTGGCTCGGTCTCCTGGCCATGTTCGTCGCCGGCTTCGGCGTCGGGAACACCGTGTCCGACGAGATCCCGCCGTACGTCGGCCGGTCGTCATCGGTCGGCGAACTGCTCCAGATGCTCGCGCTCGTGGCGTTCCTGGCGACCGTCGTCGGAGCGATCTGCTCGCTCATCCTGATGTTCCGGTCGGCCGGGGTGGCCCGTCGCGCCTGGCAGGCTTCGCGATGAGCCTCTATCCGACACCTGACGTGTAAGGTCACGGAGTATGACGCAGCCCGAATCCGCGTTCCTCTCCGTGACCTACGTGAGCACCTCCGCTGCGCCGCTGACCCAGACCGCCCTCGAAGCGATCCTCCGGCAGTCCCGCGACAACAACGGACGCTCCGGCCTCACCGGCATGCTCGCCGTGCGCGGCGACGACTTCTTCCAGGTGATCGAAGGGCCTCCTACGGCCGTGCGCCACGTGCTGCAGCGGTTGCGCGAGGACACCCGACACAGCGAGCTGCGGGTCCTGGTCGAAGAGGAGATCGACTACCGGCGGTTCCCGGACTGGACCATGCGCTGCGAGAACCTCGACGACTACCCGGCTGATTCGATCCCCGGCTACCGCGCGTCGCACGAGGACGAATCGGATGCACGGCGCCATCGCATCCTGGACCTCCTGCGATGGTTCCAACACCGCGCGACCCGCGCCCTGGCCGAGCGTGGTCGCTCGGCGACGTCGCCGTCCTAGCCGCCGGCGAAGGGTGGGAGGACGTCGACCCGGGCGCCGAGCGGACGGGTGTCGTCGCGACTGACGACGCCGTCGACGAGGAAGGAACCGGACGCGAGGACCTTCGCCATCGCGTCGCCGTAGCGCTCGAGCAGCACCGACTTCAGCTCGCCGACCGTCGCGACCGCCGGCAAGGACTCCTCGGGGACGCCGGCGGCCTCCTCGGCAGCGGCGAAGTAGCGCACGAGCACCTGCAGGGTCGTCGTCTCAGCCACCGATCGCTCCCATGCTCCGCTCGGGACGGACGAAGTCGGGTGACGCGATGCGGTGCCCGGCCTGCTTGTGCCACATCGCCGCGCGCCAGCGATCCGCGATCTCGACGTCCTCGACGCCCGAACGCAACATGCCCCGAAGGTCGGTCTCGTCGTCGCCGAAGAGGCAGGAGCGGATCGTCCCCTCGGCGGTGAGCCGCGTGCGGTCGCAGTCGTCGCAGAACGAGCGCGTGACCGAGGCGATGATGCCGACCGTGGCCGGGCCGCCGTCGACGAGCCACTCCTCGGCGGGAGCGGAGGGGTCCTCGCGATGCGGGGCAGTGAGCGTGAAGCGGGAGCCGAGGACGTCGAGCAACTCGGCCGCGTCGACCATGTTCTCCCGCACCCACGCCTCGTCGGCGTCGAGCGGCATCTGCTCGATGAAGCGGAGACGGCACCCGTTCTCGATCGCCCAGGAGAGCAGGGCGATCGAGCCGTCGAGCGTGTCGCGCATGAGGACGGCGTTGATCTTGAGCGGCGTCAGCCCGGCGCGCTTGGCGGCCTCGATGCCGGCCAGGACGGCGGGGAGTCGGTCGCGACGCGTGAGTCGCGCGAAGTGGTCGCGGTCGACGGTGTCGAGGGAGATGTTCACGCGGGTGAGCCCGGCGGCCACGAGCTCGTCGACGCGCTTGTCGAGTCCGATGCCGTTCGTCGTCATGGAGATCGAGGCGTCGCCGGCGACCGCGGAGCTGCGGGCGATGATCTCCGCGAGGTCGGGGCGCATGAGCGGCTCGCCACCCGTGAAGCGGATGTCGTGCACCCCGAGGTCGCGGACGGCGATCTCGACGAGGCGACCGATCTCGGTGGGCGTCAGCAGGTCGTCGCGGGCGATCGCGGGGAGACCCTGCTCGGGCATGCAGTACGTGCAGCGCAGCGAGCACTTCTCCGTGATCGACACCCGGAGGTCGCGGGCGACCCTGCCGAAGCGGTCGATGAGGCCGTCGACGTCGGGGCGCCCGGCAGCGTCCGGGATGTGCCTGAGCGGCGACCCGATGCGTGGGATTCCGAGCCCGACTGTGGTCATCCCCCCAGGGTACGGGGATGGACGGCCGACTTGCCCCTCTAGAGCCGCTTCGGGGAGGAACGCCCAGCGGGCGCGCGTAGCATGACGGACATGGAGCCCCGCCGCCGCACCCTGCTCGCCGGTGCGTCCGGCGTCGTCGCAGCCGTCGCCACCCTCGGCTCGGCCGAGGCCGTCGCAGCCTTCGTCGCCCCCGCGAGCTCGCCACTGCTCGCCGTGGGTTCCCTCGTGATCGACCTCGTGCCCGGCTGGGTGAAGGACCTCGTCATCGCCCTGTTCGGCACCAACGACAAGCTCGTGCTGCTCATCGTGCTCGGCGTCCTGGTCGCGGCCCTCGCCGTCGGGATCGGGATCCTCGAGGAGCGTCGCCCGGTGGTCGGCAGCATCGCGCTCGCGCTCGTCGGTGTCGTCGCGGTCGTCGCAGCGATCACCCGCGCGGACGCGGGCCTCGACTGGGCGTTCCCGAGCGTCGTCGGTGCCGCGGTCGGCATCCTCGTCCTGCGACTGCTCGTGACCCGGCTCCGCACCTGGGACGACGCGACGGTCGCGGATGAAGCCCGGCCGGTCACCGGCGCCTCGCGGGCCGAACTCCCCCGGCGCTCCTTCCTCGTCCTGCTCGGCGGCACCGCGGTCGGCGCACTCGTCGTCGGCGTCGGCGCGCGCGTCGCCTCGGCCGGAGCGGTCGCCGTGGAGACCATCCGGAAGGCGCTCAAGCTCCCGACGGCCGCCGTCGCCGCACCGCCGGTCCCCGCCGGAGCCGAACTCGGTATCGACGGACTCACCCCGGTCGTGTCGGCGAACGACTCCTTCTACCGGATCGACACCGCCCTCCAGGTGCCGAACATCGACCCCTCGACCTGGAGCCTCAAGATCACCGGCATGGTCGAGCAGGAGGTCGAGATCGGGTTCGAGGAACTCCTCGCCCTCCCGCTCCAGGAGTCGATCATCACGCTGACCTGCGTATCGAACCCCGTCGGCGGCGACCTCATCGGCAACGCGCTCTGGCTCGGGTACCCGATCCGCGAGTTGCTCGCCCGCGCGAAGCCCAAGGCCGGAGCCGACATGGTCCTGTCGCGGAGCATCGACGGGTTCACCGCCGGCACTCCGCTCGAGGTCCTGCAGGACGAGGATCGCGACAGCCTCCTCGCCGTCGGGATGAACGGGCAACCGCTCCCGCTGCAGCACGGCTTCCCGGTGCGCATGGTCGTCCCGGGCCTGTACGGCTACGTCTCCGCCACGAAGTGGGTCGTCGAGCTGGAGGTGACCCGCTACGCGGACGCCCGGGCCTACTGGACCGACCGCGGCTGGTCGGAGCGCGGGCCCATCAAGACGGAGTCGCGCATCGACGTACCCCGCAACGGTGGACGTGTCGCGGCGGGGAACGTCGCGATCGCCGGCGTCGCCTGGGCGCAGCACACGGGCGTGAACCGGGTCCAGGTCCGGATCGACGACGGCGACTGGCTCGACACGACGCTCGCGACCGCCATCTCCGACGACACCTGGGTGCAGTGGGTCCTCCAGTGGGACGCCCCGGCCGGCGACCACACCATCGCCGTTCGCGCGACCGACGCCGCGGGCAAGACGCAGAGCGAGACCCCCGTCGACGTCGTCCCCGACGGCGCGGAGGGCTGGCACACCATCTCCGTCGGCGTCGACTGACCCGAGATCATCACGATTCCGAACCGGGACACCACCGTGTCACCGGTGCGGAGTATCGTCACTCGGGCATGTCCCTCACGCTCCTGTCCGGCTGCGCCGCCGACCGAAGCACTGGTCTCGCGCCAGGCCCGCTCCACCTCGTCACCCGTCCGCGCGATGCCCCGCGCCGGACACGAACCGTCTAAGGACCTCACGTGGCCCTCCTCGCCCTCGCCCTCCGACACGCCAAGCCGTACGCGGCCTGGGTGGTCGCGGTGTTCGTGCTGCAGCTCGTCTCGACGATCGCGGCCCTCTACCTCCCCAGCCTGAACGCCCAGATCATCGACCAGGGTGTCTCCCGCGGCGACACGGACTTCATCTGGTCCACCGGCATGACGATGCTGCTCGTCTGCCTCGTCCAGGTGGCCGCAGCCATCGGCGGGGTCTACTTCGGCGCCCGCACCGCCATGGCCATCGGCCGCGACCTGCGCCGGGAGTTCTACCGGAAGGTCGACTCGCTCGGTGCCCTCGAGATCGGCGGCTTCGGCAGCGCGACGCTCATCACGCGCGGCACGAACGACGTCCAGCAGGTCCAGATGCTGATCCTCATGACCCTCAACTTCATGGTGTCCGCACCGATCATGTGCGTCGGCGGCATCATCATGGCCCTCCGTGAGGACGCGGGGCTGTCCTGGCTGGTGTGGGTGTCCGTGCCGGTGCTCTTCATCATCGTCGGGTTCCTGGTCTACCTGCTCATGCCGCTGTTCCGGCAGATGCAGGACCGCATCGACGGCATCAACAGCGTGCTGCGCGAGCAGATCATCGGCATCCGCGTCGTACGCGCCTTCGTCCGCGAGCCGTTCGAGTCGGAGCGCTACAACCGTGCGAACGAGGCGCTCACGCGCGTCTCGATCAAGGTCGGCAACATCTTCGTCCTCATGTTCCCCGTCATCATGATGGTCCTGCACCTCGCGACCGCCGCCGTCCTCTGGTTCGGCGGTCAGCGGGTGGACGCCGGACAGATGCAGGTCGGTTCCCTCACCGCGTTCCTCCAGTACCTGCTCCAGATCCTCACCTCGGTGATGATGGGCGTCTTCATGGTCATGATGATCCCTCGCGCGGTCGTGTGCGCCGAACGCATCCAGAGCGTCCTCGACACCGAGCCGAGCCTCACGGTGCCGACCAGCACCGACATCCGCGTGCCGTCGGTCGGTCGCGTCGAGTTCACCGGCGTCACCTTCGGATACCCCGGTGCGGAGCGACCGGTCCTGTCGGACGTGACGTTCACGGCGGAGCCCGGCAAGACCACCGCGATCGTCGGCTCGACCGGCTCCGGCAAGACGACGCTCCTCTCGCTCATCCCGCGCCTCTACGACCCGCAGCAGGGCCACGTCACCATCGACGGCGTCCCCGTCTCGCAGCTCACCCGGCAGCAGATCGCCGGGGTCGTCGGGATCGTGCCGCAGAAGCCGTACCTGTTCTCGGGCACGATCGCCTCGAACCTCCGGTTCGGACGTCCCGACGCCACCGACGACGAGCTGTGGAGCGCCCTCGACGTCGCGCAGGCTGAGGACTTCGTCCGCGCGAAGCCGAAGATGCTGAACGACGGCGTCGCCCAGGGTGGCACGAACGTGTCCGGCGGCCAGCGTCAGCGCCTGTGCATCGCCAGGGCCCTCGTCGCGAAGCCCCTGGTCTACCTCTTCGACGACTCGTTCTCGGCCCTCGACGTCGCCACCGACGCCCGACTCCGGGCAGCCCTCGGCGACAGCACCGCCGACGCGACCGTCATCATCGTCGCGCAGCGCATCGCGACGATCCGCGAGGCCGACCACATCATCGTCATGAACGACGGCGGCATCGTCGGCCGCGGCACCCACGACGAACTCCTGGAATCCAACGAGACGTATCGTGAGATCGTCCAATCGCAGCTCGCTGTGGAAGGGGTGGCGTGACCATGGCCCGTTCACCACGTGACAAGCGTCCCTCGCGCACCTCGAAGGACACCGCCCAGGCTCCCGAGCTGAACGCGATCGAGGCAGACGTCCTCGAGCCGGAGTTCACCCCGGGAGAGTCCGACGGCGACATGTTCGGCGGCACGCCCTCGAAGAAGGCCGAGCAGTTCTGGCCGTCCGCCAAGCGGCTCGTCGGTCTGCTCGCACCCGAGAAGGTGAAGATGAGCCTCGTCGTCGGGCTCGTCGTGCTCTCCGTCGTCCTCACGGTCATCGCCCCGAAGATCCTCGGGCTCGCGATGGACGCGATCTTCAACGGCGTCATCGGCTCGCAACTCCCGGCGGGCGTCCCGCTCGACCGGATCGTCGACGAAGCACGGGCCTCCGGCAACGACCAGTACGCCGACATGCTCGTGAAGTCCGACATCACGCCCGGCCAGGGCATCGACTTCACCCTGCTCGGCCGCCTGATCATCATCGTGCTCGGCATGTACATCGTCGCGTCGATCCTCAACTGGGCGCAGGGGTACATCCTCAACGGACTCGTCATGCGCGTGGTCTACAACCTGCGCCAGGACATCGAACGGAAGCTCAACCGCCTCCCGCTCAGCTACTTCGACACCCGCCAGCGCGGCGACCTCATGTCCCGGGTCACGAACGACGTCGACAACATCCAGACCGCCCTCCAGCAGGCGTTCTCACAACTCGTGCAGTCCGCCCTCACGGTGCTCGGCATCACGGCGATGATGTTCATCGTGTCGTGGCAGCTCGCACTCATCGCGCTGATCGCGTTGCCGCTGTCCGCGCTGATCGCCGGGGTCATCGGCTCCCGCTCGCAGAAGCTCTTCACCGCGCAGTGGAAGAACACCGGCTCGCTCAACGGGCACATCGAGGAGTCGTTCTCGGGCCTCGAGCTGGTGCGGGTCTTCGGTCGCGACAAGGAGATGCTCGCCGAGTTCGACGAGCGGAACGAGAAGCTCTACACGGCGGCGTTCGGCGCGCAGTTCGTGTCCGGCATGATCATGCCGGCGATGACCTTCGTCTCCTATCTGTCCTACGTGCTCATCGCCGTCGTGGGCGGCCTCCGGGTCGCCTCCGGGCAGATGACCCTCGGCGACGCGACGGCGTTCATCCAGTACTCCCGCGAGTTCTCGCAGCCGCTCGGCCAGATCGCGGGCATGGCCAACCAGTTGCAGTCGGGTGTCGCGTCCGCCGAGCGCACCTTCGAGCTGCTCGACGCCGAGGAGCAGGACCCGGAGACGGCGACGGCGCACCTGCCCGAGCACACCGACGGCCACGTCGAGTTCGACGGCGTCTCCTTCAGCTACGACCCCGAGAAGCCACTCATCGAGGACCTCTCCTTCTCCGCGCAGCCGGGTCAGACCGTCGCGATCGTCGGCCCGACCGGGGCAGGAAAGACGACCCTCGTGAATCTCGTCATGCGGTTCTACGAGCTCACCGGCGGACGCATCCTCCTCGACGGGGTCGACGTCACGGCGCTGACGCGTGCCGAGCTGCGGTCGCAGGTCGGGATGGTGCTGCAGGACGCCTGGTTGTTCGAGGGGACGATCCGCGAGAACATCCGATACGGCCGACTCGACGCGAGCGATGCGGAGGTCATCGAGGCCGCTGAGGCGACGATGGTCGACCGCTTCGTGCGGCAGCTGCCCGACGGGTACGACACCGTCCTCGACGCGGACGGCGGCAGCGTCTCGGCCGGTGAGCGCCAGCTCATCACGATCGCCCGCGCGTTCATCGCGAAGCCGAAGCTCCTCATCCTCGACGAGGCGACGTCCTCCGTCGACACGCGGACCGAGCTGCTGGTGCAGCACGCGATGGCGGCGCTGCGGTCCGACCGCACCTCGTTCGTCATCGCCCACCGCTTGTCGACCATCCGCGACGCGGACACGATCCTCGTGATGGAGAACGGCCGGATCGTGGAGCAGGGCTCGCACGCGCAGCTCCTCGAGGTCGACGGCGCGTACGCCGAGCTCTACCGCACGCAGTTCCGCGGTGGCGAGGAGCAGTCGGCGATCGACGAGGCAGCCGTCGCCAGCGGGTCCGATACGGCGCACGCACCGCGCAGCTGATCCGATACCGACGCCACGACGGGCGGGCGCTCGATTCCCGAGCGCCCGCCCGTCGGTTCAACTGAGAATGGTCGACCGCCAGGTGCCCTGATCGTTCACCCACAGTCGTCCGTTCCCGACGAGGATGTCGCCGGAGCGGCCGCCGTACGGCCGCGCGAGCCCCATGTGCCGCGTGGAGAGGTAGCTCGTGTTCGGCTGCGCGTTCGCGTGCGCCGTGTTGCTCGACTCCCAGCGGTTGCCCTGCACCACCGAATGCCCGGTCGTGCCGAAGGTGTCGAGGCCGTACTCGCACTCGCGCGCGGTGTTGCCGATGATCGTCGCACCACCGGTGCAGTTGCTCACGGCGACCGCCACCCGGATGCGGTCGATGCGGTTCCCCATGACCACGATCGAGCCGGCACCCTGGTGGAGCACCCCGAACCCGTTGGAAGTCGCCGCCCCGGTGATGGAGTTGTCGGAGACCACCGCATCCTCGGCGAGGTACGACACGACACCACCCACCGAGCCGGATGCGAGCGTGACGGCGACGCGGTTGCCCGAGACGACGGGTTGTCTGGTCCGATCGAGCGCGATCCCGATCGGGCAGGTACCGCCGGCGATGCGGACCACGTTGTCGGTGATGAGCGCGTCGACGGCGCCGATGACGGTGGGCGAACCGCGGGGCGGTGTCGCCGCCTGGGCCATGATGCCCGCGGCCGCGACGCCGCGGATCTCGATGACGTTCCCGGAGACCACGGTTCCCTGTGCGTCGCGGTAGATCATGACCGGGCAGCGCTTCGGCCCCCAGGCCGACCCCTGGTCGTCGTCGGCCGTCCGCGTCCAGCGCACCGTGTTCGCGACCAGGGCGACCGATCGGGTGTCGATGGCGGCGAGTCCCCACCAGGTCGCGTCGGACACGGTGTTGCCGGTCACGACGGTGTGGGCCATGCCCTCCACGGCGATGGATCGGCGGAACGGCCCGGTGACGACGTTGCCCTCGATCGTGACCATCGAGTCGGCCCAGGACCCGGGATCGGCCGCGTAGTCGGGCAGGTTCTCGGCATGGATGCCGACCCGTGCGTCGGTGCCGGGGGCAGCCGAGACGATGTTGCCGATGACCGCCGAACGCGCACCCCAGACGGTGATGCCGTCGCCGCGGTCCTCCCCCGCGGACGAGGCGGAGCCTCGCCCGCCGCCCGAGCCGACGACGTTCAGGACATGGCACGCGGAGATGACGACGCCCTCGAACTCGCCTGACGGTTGCACGGCTATGCCGTTCTGGAACCCGTCGACGGTGACGCCGTCGATCAGGACGTCGCTCGCCCAGATGCTGATCCCGGTGTTGCGCTCACCCGTGCTCGATGCCGGCGGGCCCGCGTAGCTGACCCGGACACCGGTCACCGAGCTGCCCGACACGATGAGTTTCAGCGCCGGGGCCGCCTCGACACCTCCGACGAACCGCAGCTCGCCGCGCCCGCGGAGATGGACGCGACGGTCGATCCTGATCGTCGCGTCCACGGCGATGACGTCGCCGCCGCGGACGATCACGGTGCTGCCGGCCGGGACGGCCGCGAACCAGGCGAGGACCGCGGCGGTGCTGACGGAGGCACCGGTCGGATCGATCCCGGGACCCTCGAGCACGAGTCCGACGGGCGGGACGGCCTGGGTGTCCGCGCTCCCGGTCGGTGCCGATGGTGCGGGGTCGGGGTCGGGTGGTGACGACGGGGCCTCGGGTTCGGGATCGGGATCGAGGGACGTCGGTTCAGGTTCCGGGATCGGTTCGGGTTCCGCTCCGGTCCCCCGCCCCCGAGCTGTTCCGTCGCGCCATGATGTCTTGTCCACAATCCACACAGTACAGAAGCATGAGGCACAGAAGCATCCTAGAGTTGACGTCCGGCGTGATCACCGCCGTCCGATCATTCAGGAGCACCATGCCGTCACCGGAGAACCGCGCGACCGGGCCGGGCCGCCGACCGGCACCCCGCGTCGACCACACCGCCTTCGCCGGAGCCCGCGCCATCGCCGCCTGGTGGGTGGTGTTCTCACACTCCGCGGACTGGCTGTTCTCCGTCCTCCCCGAGCTCTCGTGGCTCGCGCCGATGGCCCACACCGGACTCGCCGTGGACGTCTTCTTCGTCCTGAGCGGGTACACGATCGCCCGGGCCTACCTGGATCGACGCTGGACCTGGCCCGCCTACGGTCGCTTCCTCCGGAACCGCGTGGCGCGCCTCTACCCGGCACACGTGGCCGTGCTCCTCGCCTTCGCACTGCTCTGCGTCGGCGGGGCGATGGTCGGTGTCCCAACGGACGACGGGGCGTTCCCGCCTATCGGCCTCCTCGCCGAACTCACGCTCACCCGCGCGTGGTTCGGCGACGCACTGTGGTGGAACCCACCCGCCTGGTCGCTGTCGGCCCAGTTCCTCGCGTTCATCCTGTTCCCGGCGATCGCCCTCGCCTTCCGCGGCCGGGTGCGCGGCCCGGTCCCGGTGGTCACCCTGTCGATCGTGCTCGTCAGCGCGACGACGATCGCCGCCGCCCTCGCCCCGTCGGCCATGAACGGCATGGCGCCCCCGGCGCTCCGGGTGCTGTGCTGTTTCGCGCTCGGCATCTGTGTGGCGGAGTGGACGGCGGCCCTCCCGGCCACCCGACGAGCGGCGTGGGTCGCTGCGGGAGGCGCCGCCGGCCTGGTGGTGGCGGCGATCGCACTCGAACCCGGAGCACCACGAGCCTGGGCCGCGATCACCTTCGCGGCGATCATCGTCGGAGGCCTGGCGGTCGCGAGCCCACGCTCCACCGCGGTGCTGCGCAGTCGCCCCGCGCGCATCCTGGGGCAGCTCTCGTTCTCCACGTACCTCGTGCACGTCTTCGTGCTCATCCTGCTGGCGAAGGCGATCACGCCGAGCGCCGTCGACGGCATGCCGCTCCTCCTCCGTGCTCCGATCATCCTGACCTGGTTCGGCTCGATCCTCGCCGCATCGTGGCTGCTCCACACGCTCGTGGAGGTGCCGTGGCATCGGAGACTCGCAGCACCGCGCACGAGCCGGGCCGTCCACGCCGACGGATCGGCGACTGGCTCTTAGGCGTTCGTGCCCGACAGCGGACCCCGCGCCGACCGAACGCCCTGCGCGATGCGCTCGGGGAGCCGCAACGCGGCGCTGACGAAGGCGAGCACCGCCACGGCGAGCGACACCCAGAGCACGGACCAGGCGGTATCAGTGGGCGGGCCCAGCAGCAGCGACGCCGCCGCGTCCCCGACGCCGCCGGGGATCGCGACCGACACCGCGAACACGAGGGCGAGCCGGGCAGCACCGAGCAGGATGAGCGTCAGGCCCGCCGCGAGCAGGACGCCGATCGCGGCTCCGGCCACGGTCCGGCTCGGGTTGCGGCGCCCCAGCCAGAGCAGGATCACCCCGAGTGCGAGGAGCCCGATCGCGAGCCAGGGCGACCAACCCGCCGCCGTCTCGATCACCTGGATTCCACTGAGTACCGGCGCGACCTGCGCCGCCGGGACGACGTCGACCACGCGGTCGACGTCCGGGATGGCGGCCGCGAAGCCGAACCCCGCGTCGACCAGCCACGTGCGGGTCGCGGAGACGATCGGACCCAACTGCACGCCCAGGCCCTGTTCGGCCGAGACGTCGATGACCGCTCCCTGGGAACCGGAGACGCCCGCGACGAGCTGCTCATGCGTGACGCGGAGGGCTTCGGCCCAGGCGGTCGCGAACGCGGGCGAGGCCGCGAACTCGGCGACGTTCCGACGCAGGACCTCTCGCAGCGCATCCGCGGTGTCGCCACCGATCGCGCCGAGCACCTCCGAGATCGCCGGCGGGAGCGAGAGGGTCGCCGCGAGGTCGGCCGGTACTGCAGCCGCCGCATCGAGGTCGACCTGACTCTCCAGCGCGGCGAGCGCCTGGTCCCCCACGAAGGCCTGGACGGCGGGGTCCGTGGCCAGCGGGGCGAGGGTGTCGACGAACGCGTCGGTGTCGCGGAGCATCGTGTCCGCCCAGGTGCTGACGAGCGCGACCGGGATCAACAGGGCGCCGATCACGATCGCGACCGTGCCGAAGAAGCCCCATGCGCCCGCTCCACGTCGGACCGGCTGCTCGACGGCCTCCGCCCGGAGCGCGTCGAAGGTGACGAAGTCGTTGCGGGCGTCGGACGACGGGTGATCGGTCACGCGCCCGAGTCTACGAGTCGGCGCCGTCCGGGCGTCTGGATCCGCGAGACCGCGCGATCGCTTCGACCGCCGCCACCGTGGACACGGTCACCCGTTCCGGCAACACCTCGAGCGGGAACCACCGGAGGCCGCCATGCTTCTCCGGCTCTCGGAGTTCAGGCTCGCCAACGGTGTCCTCCGCGAGGTACACCGGCGAGATCCAGTGCTGCTGCAGCGCCTCCTCGAAATGGTCGACGACGCACAACAGCTCGATCGAGCCGAGCTCGAGCCCGGTCTCCTCCAGTGCCTCGCGACGGACGGCGTCTTCCAGGCGTTCCATCCAATCGACCTTCCCGCCGGGGATGCCCCAGGATCCGGCCTCGGGCTCGCGGAGGCGCTCGAGCAGGAGGATCCGACCCTCGCGGACGATCGCGACGCCGCACCCGGAGCGCGGGTGCGACACGGGCTCTTCAGCGGGCGGAAGCGCGGTTGACGACACGTGCTCACGCTACTCGACGCCGCACCGACTCGACCGTGAACGATCACGGTACGCTTGCTCCCGGCACCACGACGATTCGATGATGAAAGCGCAGACCATGCCCTACGAAGCAGCCGAAACCCGTTACGACGACATGACCTACCGCCGCGTCGGCCGCAGCGGACTGCGCCTCCCCGCGCTGTCCCTCGGGCTCTGGCACAACTTCGGCGAAGGCCGCAGCATCGAGGTCCAGCGGGCCATCGTGCGCCGCGCCTTCGACCTCGGGATCACCCACTTCGACCTCGCCAACAACTACGGCCCACCCGCGGGTTCCGCCGAGACCGCCTTCGGCCGCATCTTCGCCGAGGACCTCGCCGCCCACCGTGACGAGATCATCATCACCTCGAAGGCCGGCTACTCCATGTGGCAGGGGCCCTACGGCGAGTGGGGCTCGCGCAAGACCATGCTGTCCTCGCTCGACCAGAGCCTCGCCCGTATCGGCGTCGAGTACGTCGACGTCTTCTACTCGCACCGCCCCGACCCGGAGACCCCGATCGAGGAGACGATGGGTGCGCTCGCGACGGCGGTCAAGCAGGGCAAGGCGCTGTACGCCGGCATCTCGAACTACTCCCCCGAGCAGACCATCGCCGCGGCGGCCGCGCTCCGCGAGCACGGTGTCCCGCTGCTCGTGCACCAGCCGCGCTACTCGATGTTCTCCCGCGAGGTCGAGGACGGCCTGCTCGACACCCTCGACGACCTCGGTCTCGGTGCCGTCGTGTTCAGCCCGCTCGCGCAGGGCATGCTGACCGACCGCTACCTCGGTGGGACGGTTCCGTCGGACTCGCGTGCGGCGACGAGCCACTTCCTCAACGAGGAGTCGATCACGGGCACCTACCTCGAGCGAGCCCGCGGCCTCCAGTCCATTGCGGAGGAACGCGGCCAGACGCTCGCGCAGCTGGCGCTCTCGTGGGTGCTGCGTCGCGACACGGTCACGTCGGCGATCATCGGTGCCAGCTCGGTCGAGCAGCTCGAGGGCAACTACGCGGCGATCCACCGCCTGGACTTCGACGACGCCGAACTCGCGCGCATCGACGAGTTCGCCGTCCACGGCACCCTCCGCTAGCCCACCCTCGTCTCCGCACGCGTACCTATCTCAGGACAGCTCCGGCGCGTCGCCCCCGCACCCACCCGACCCGCAGGAGTTCTCCTGAGACAGGTTCACAACTCCGGAGGATGTCGGCGCGGCATGCAGAACGCCCCGGTGTGTCGGGATGACACGCCGGGGCGTTCCTGAGTTGCGAACCGGTCGGGCTCGGGTCAGATGAGGTCGTCCGAGAGGTGGTTCGGCGTCCCGAAGCGGTGCGCCGTGATCGAGACCGCCTGCTCCTGGAGGAACGGCAGCAGCTCGATGCGGCCGGCCTCGGTGACGTCGCCGGCGTAGATCGCGACGTCGGGGCTCCCGGAGGTCGCGTGGGCGACACCCTCGGTCGTCCCGCCGATGATCCGGACGCGCGCGCCGGCCTTCGTCCCGACGAGCGAGGCGGCGGTGACGTACCAGCGGTCCTCGCTCTCGACGGTGATCCCACCGGCGATGGCCTCGACGGCCGGGACGAGCTTCGGCGGCAGCGCGACGGCGGACGACACGTGCACGGTCGCGCCCGCGGTCGCACCGGCGGCGACGACGCGGAGGAGTTCCGCGACCGAACCGCCGTCCACGAGACGCAGGCGGACCTCACGCGGCACGTACCGGAACACGTTGCGCTCGGCGGTCAACTTCGAGACGTCCTTCGCGACCCCGAACTCGTCGGCCCACGCTGCCGCGTCGCTCGCAACCGACCGGCGCAGGAACGCGAACTCGTCGGCGGTGAGCACCGCGTCAGCAGCACGCAGCAACGAGGCGACAGCGGGCTTCGGCCCACGGCGCTCCGCCGACCGACCGACGATGCGCTCAGCCGTGCTCTCGGCACTCGACCACGAGCCGAGGCCGATGAGGTAGTTCGGGCCACCGGCCTTCGTACCCGCGCCGACCGCGGACTTCTTCCAACCGCCGAACGGCTGACGCTGCACGATCGCGCCGGTGATGCCGCGGTTCACGTACAGGTTGCCGGCCTGGATGCCGTCGAGCCAGAGACGCAGCTCGGCCGGGTTCAGGGAGTGCAGCCCGGCGGTGAGTCCGTAGTCGATCTCGTTCTGGATGGCGATGGCCTCCTCGAGGGTCTCGGCCGTCATGACACCGAGGATCGGGCCGAAGTACTCGGTGAGGTGATACTCGGAGCCGCGGGCGACGCCGGCACGCACGCCGGGGCTCCACAGCTTGCCGCTGTCGTCGAGCTGCTTCGGCTCGACCAGCCACGACTCACCGGAGCCGAGCGTCGTCAGGCCGCTGAGCAGCTTGCCCTTCGCCGGCTCGATGATCGGACCCATCTGCGTGGTCGGGTCGACCGGGTAGCCGACCTTGAGCGACGTGACGGCGTCGACGAGCTGGTGACGGAAGCGGCGCGAGGATGCGACGGAACCGACGAGGATCACGAGCGACGCGGCCGAGCACTTCTGGCCGGCGTGACCGAAGGCCGACGCGACGACGTCCTTCACCGCGAGGTCGAGGTCGGCGCTCGGGGTGACGATGATCGCGTTCTTGCCGGACGTCTCTGCGAGGAGCGGCAGTTCGGGACGGAAGGAGCGGAACAGCTCCGCCGTCTCGTAGCCACCGGTGAGGATGACGCGCTCGACCGCCGGGTGGGCGATCAGGCGCTCTCCGAGCGAGTTGTCGGCCAGCTGCGCGAAGCGGAGCACCTCGCGCGGCACACCGGCCTCCCACAGCGCCTCGATCATGACCGCGCCGCTTCGGCGAGCCTGACGGGCGGGCTTGATGATGACGGGCGACCCGGCGGCGAGCGCCGCGAGGGTCGAACCGGCGGGGATGGCGACGGGGAAGTTCCACGGCGGGGTGACGACGGTGAGCTTCGCGGGGGTGAAGGTCGCGCCGTCCACGTGGTCGAGCTCGCGAGCGCGCTCGGCGTAGTAGTGGGCGAAGTCGATCGCCTCGGACACCTCCGGGTCGGACTGGTCGAGGGTCTTGCCGGTCTCCGACGCCATGACCTCCATGAGGTCGGCACGACGCCGCTCGAGGATGTCGCCGGCGCGGTGCAGGACGACCGCACGCTCGGCGCCGGAGAGCGAGCCCCACGAGGCGCCCGCTGCGGTCGCTCCGTCGATGACGGCGTCGAGGGCTTCGACGCTGTCGAGGATGGACGCGGCGACGGTGTCGTTCCCGAGCCGCGACTCGGTGACGCGGGTGAGGATGTCGCGTCCCCACACCCGGTTCGCGGGGAGCGAGGGGTCGGTGTCGGGGGTGTTCTCGAACGCGTCGACCGGGGACGCCTCGGCGGGCTTCGTTCGGTCCTGCTGCCGGTTCGGCGCGGGGACGGTGGTGTCCAGCTCCGCGAGCGACGCGAGGAACCGCTGCTCCTCACGGGCGAAGAGGGTCTCGTTCTCGCTCAGCTCGAACACGGCCGACATGAAGTTGTCCTGGCTCGCGCCCTCCTCCAGGCGGCGGATGAGGTACGCGATGGCGACGTCGAACTCCTGCGGGTGTACGACCGGCGTGTAGAGCAGGAGCTCGCCGACGTCGCGCTTCACAGCCTCGGCCTGGCCCTGCGCCATACCGAGCAGCATCTCGAACTCGACGCCGCGCTCGACCCCCCGCTGCTTGGCGAGCAGCCAGGCGAAGGCGATGTCGAAGAGGTTGTGGCCGGCGACACCGATGCGCACGTTGTCGATGCGGTCGGGGTGCAGGGCGTACTCGACGACGCGCTTGTAGTTGGTGTCGGAGTCCTGCTTGGTCGACCAGGTGGCGAGCGGCCAGTCGTGGAGCGACGACTCGACCTGTTCCATGGGGAGGTTGGCGCCCTTGACGATGCGCACCTTGATGCCGGCACCGCCCGCGGCACGACGCCCGGCCGACCACTCCTGGAGACGGATCATCGCGGAGAGGGCGTCGGGCAGGTAGGCCTGCAGGACGATGCCGGCCTCGAGATCGCGGAACTGCGGGAGGTCGAGGAGCTTGGTGAAGACCGCGATGGTGAGGTCGAGGTCCTTGTACTCCTCCATGTCGAGGTTGATGAACTTAGCAGGTGTGGCTTTGGCGGCACGCTCGAACAGCGGGGTGAGGCTCGTGACGACGTGCTCGACGGCTTCGTCGAACGCCCAGACCGAGTGGGGGCTGACCGTCGACGACACCTTGATCGACACATAGTCGACGTCGGGGCGCGCGAGCAGCTTGTGGGTGCCCTCGAGACGACGTGCCGCCTCACCCGTACCGAGGACGGCCTCGCCGAGCAGGTTGACGTTGAGTCGGGTGCCGGGCGTCTTGATCTTCGCGATCGCGGGGCCGAGCTTCTTGTCGGTGGCGTCGACGACGAGGTGGCCGACCATGTTGCGGAGCACCTTGCGGGAGATCGGGATGACGACGCCGGGCAGGATCGGGGCGAACGCACCGCCGCAGCGGACGGCGGCCTTCAAGTACCAGGGGAGGAACGCGGGCACCTTCGGGGCGATCGTCTGCAGGGTGCGGGCCGCGACGCGGAGGTCCTCCGGACGCACGACGCCGTCGACGAAGCCGACCGTGAACTCGAGGCCGGTCGGATCCTTCAACACACCGGCGAGCTGCTGCGCGGAGGCGTCGGCGGGGATCGTCGAGGCCGTCTGGAGCCAGCGGCGGACGAGGGCGATGGCCTCGGTGGCGAGGGCGTCGCGGTCGAGCTGCTGCGTCGATGCAAGAGTGTCGGTCATGGTGCCAGTATCGGCGTCGAGACCAATAAGATACAGCGAAGGTTTTCGAACGATATTCATCGGTTGAGCCGATGGTTTTGGAGGGCACCGTGCTGGACGTCCGACGGCTCCGCCTCCTGCGCGAACTCAAGATCCGCGGGACGATCGCCGAGGTCGCTTCCGCCCTCAACTTCAGCCCCTCCTCGGTGTCGCAGCAGCTCTCCGTCCTCGAGCAGGAGACCGGCGTCGAGCTCCTGCGGAAGGTCGGTCGACGGGTGCAGCTCACCCCGCAGGCCGAGATCCTCGTGGGGCACACGGACGCACTCCTCGACACGCTCGAGCGCGCCGAGGCCGACCTCGGGGCGTCCCTCACGACCGTGTCGGGCACCATCCGCGTCGCGGTGTTCCAGTCGGCGGCACTCGCACTCATGCCGGCGGCCCTGAGCGCCATGCGCCGCGACCACCCGGACGTCCGCGTCGAGATGGTGCAACACGAACCGGAGACGGCACTGGCCGAGACCTGGGCGCGCGACTTCGACGTCGTCGTCGCGGAGCAGTACCCCGCCCACGCCGCCCCGCGGCACCCCGGACTCGACCGCCGTCAGCTCGCCACCGACCCGATCCGACTCGCGTGCCCGCCGGTCGCGAACGAGATCCACCCCGTGCTGCGCATCGAGGATGCGGCCGACCTCCCCTGGGTCATGGAGCCGCACGGAGCGGCGTCACGCCACTTCGCCGAGCAGTTGTGCCGCCGCGCGGGGTTCGAGCCCGACGTCCGCTACCAGACCGCCGACCTCCAGGCGCAGATCCGGTTGATCGAGTCCGGCAACGCGGTCGCCCTCATCCCCGACCTCCAGTGGGCGGGCGAGCCGGCCAGCTGTCGCCTCGTCGACCTGCCCGACCTCCCGCGACGCACCATCTTCACCTCCGCGCGCGAGGCCGGCGTCACCCGCCCGGCGATCGTCGCCTTCCGCGCCGCCCTCGAAGCCGCGGCGGCCTAGCCAGGACGGGCGGGAACGCTGCCAGCGAACGCGGCGCGCAAGGGGGTGCGCCTCTCAGCCGCCGGTGCTTGGCTGGAACTCCCGCATTCCTCCGAAGGAGCACCCGCATGACCGACACCACCGCACGCCCCGCAACCGCCGCCGGCACCTTCTCGCTCGGCGGAGACCTCACCGTCAACCGACTCGGCTACGGCACCATGCAGCTGACCGGCGAGGGCGTCTGGGGCGAGCCCGACGACCGCGACGGCGCCATCCGCCTGATCAAGCGCGCAGCCGAACTCGGCGTGAACTTCTTCGACAGCGCCGACGCCTGCGGTCCGGACGTCACCGACACCCTCCTCCGCGAGGCGCTGCACCCCTACGACGACATCGTGATCGCGACGAAGGTCGGCCAGACGCGACAGGGTCCCGGCGAGTGGACGCCCACCGGCGTGCCCGCCTACCTCCGCCAGCAGGTCGAGCTCGGCCTCCGCCGTCTCGCCGTCGACCGCATCGACCTCCTGCAGTTGCACCGGATCGACCCGACCGTGCCGTTCGAGGACCAGATCGGCGAGCTGCGCAAGCTGCAGGACGAGGGCAAGATCCGACACATCGGCCTCAGCCAGGTCAGCGTCGCCGAGGTCGAGGCGGCCCAGCAGATCGCTCCGATCGCGTCGGTGCAGAACCTCTACAACCTCACCGACCGCTCCTCGGAGGACCTCCTCGACTGGTCGACCGAGCACGGCGTCGCCTTCATCCCGTGGTTCCCGCTGGCGACCGGCGCCCTCAGCAAGGAGGACGGCCCGCTCACGCAGCTCGCCGAGCGACACGACGCGACCCCGTCGCAGCTCGCGCTGGCCTGGCTGCTCAAGCGCTCGCCCGTCATGCTCCCGATCCCGGGGACGTCGAGCATGGAGCACCTCGAGGACAACCTGCAGGGTGCGACGATCGAGCTCACCGACGACGAGTTCGAGGAGCTGTCCGCGGTCTCGGAGTAGCCCGCGCACCGCCCTTCGACAGGCTCAGGGACCGCACCGCCGGTCACTGAGCGGCCACCCGGTCACTGAGCTTGTCGAAGTGCAGCGCAGCTCAGGGACCGACCACCCGGCTCAGCGGAGCCGCTTCGACAGCTCGTGCGCCTGCTCCAGCAGCAGGCCACCGAGGAACGCCTGGCGCTCAGGCCGGAACCGGGACTCGATCCCGGTGAGACTGAGCGCCCAGGCGGGCTTCCCCGCCGCATCGAAGACCGCCGCGCCCATGCCCCAGCTGCCCTCGAGGATGAGCGCCGGGTTCACCGCGTACCCGCGCTCGCGCGTCTCGCGGATCCGCTCGCGCACGCGGTCGGCGGCGTGGGCCCCACCCCACCGCTCGACGAGGTCGGCGCGACCCAGGTAGTCGTCGATCTCCTCGTCGCTCGAGAACGCGAGGATCGCCAGTCCCGCCGACGCGACCCCCAGGGGGAAGCGGACACCCTCGGTCAGGACGAACGACCGCACCGGGAAACTCCCCTCCTCGCGCAGCAGACACACGGTCTCGAACCCGCGACGCACCGAGAGGAAGGCGCTCTCGCCGCTCTCGTGCGCGAGGATCCGCACGCTCTCCCGGGCGAGCTCGGCGACGTCGTACCGCTCCGCCGCGAGCGATCCGAGGAGGAACAGCTCCGGGCCGAGGTGCCACCGGGCGGCGCGGACGTCGTGGTCGAGGAAGCCTTCGGCGGCGAGCGAGGCGAGCAGGCGGTGCGCCGTCGGCCGGGTGAGCCCGGCGGCCGCAGCCACCGCCGAAGACGACGCACCACCGGGGTGCTCCGACACGATCTTGAGGATCCGGCTCACGCGTGAGACGACCTGGGCGCCACGCATCCCCTCAGCCACGTCGTACCCCCAGTTTGTCCACATGGTGAGCCTACGCCGCAGCCGGGACCACGTCATGAGCGAATCCGGGATCGGGCCCCATGCCACCTTTGACACCGCAGGACGGCTGTGACTGACTACAGGAGAGACGAGCGGCCAGTGCCACCATGTGGTCAGGTCGGCCCGCCATCCACAAGGGAGTGATATGACGAAACACTGGTCGAGCGCCGCCGAAGCGTTGCACGAGGTCGTCCGGGACGGAGCGACCATCGCGGTCGGCGGGTTCGGCTTGAGCGGCAACCCGACCGACCTCATCGAGGCCCTCCGGGACACCGGTGCCACCGACCTCACGATCGTCTCCAACAACATGGGCGTCGACGGCAAAGGCCTTGGCATCCTCCTCGAGAACCGACAGGTGCGGAAGGTCGTCGCGTCGTACGTGGGCGAGAACAAGCTCTTCGCCAAGCAGTTCCTCGACGGTGAGCTCGAGGTCGAGTTCACCCCGCAGGGCACGCTCGCCGAGCGGCTTCGCGCGGGCGGTGCCGGTATCGCCGGGTTCTACACGAAGACCGGCGTCGGCACCCCGGTCGCCGAGGGCAAGCCGACGGAGGTGTTCGACGGGGAGACCTACGTCCTCGAGCGCGGCATCGTCGCCGACGTGGCCCTCGTGCACGCGTTCCGCGCCGACCGCGAGGGCAACCTCGTCTTCCGGCACACCGCACGGAACTTCAACCCGATCGTCGCGACTGCCGGCCGACTGACGATCGCCGAGGCCGAGGAGGTCCTCGAGGACGGCTACCTCGATCCGAACACCGTCGTCACCCCCGGCATCTTCGTCCAGCGCCTCGTCACGGCGACGCCGCGGGTGAAGGACATCGAACAGCGCACCGTCCGTCCGGCGGCCGCCACCACGACACCGGCAGGAGCCTGATCATCATGTGGACGAGAGACGACATGGCCGCGATCGCGGCGACCGAACTCCGCGACGGCGAGTACGTGAACCTCGGCATCGGCATCCCCACGCTCGTCGCGAACCACGTCCCGCCGGGGGTCCACGTCACGCTGCAGAGCGAGAACGGCCTCCTCGGCATGGGTCCGTTCCCGATCGACGGTGAGGAGGACGCCGACCTCATCAATGCCGGCAAACAGACGGTCACGCTCCTCGACGGCGGAAGCTACTTCGACTCGGCGACCTCGTTCGGCATGATCCGCGGCGGCCACGTGCAGCTGGCCATCCTCGGCGCGCTCCAGGTCTCGGGTGCGGGCGACCTCGCGAACTGGACGATACCGGGCAAGCTCGTCAAGGGGATGGGCGGCGCGATGGACCTCGTCGCCGGGACGCCACGGGTGGTCGTCGTCACCGAGCACGTCGCGAAGGACGGCAGCCCGAAGATCGTCGAACAGTGCGATCTCCCGCTCACCGGCGTCGGTGTCGTCGACCGGATCATCAGCGACCGCGCCGTCTTCGATATCGTCGAGGGGGCGCTCGTCCTGCGGGCGTTCGCGCCCGACACGAGCGTCGGTGAACTGCGCACCCTGACGGGCGCGGAGTTCTCCGTCGAACTCGACCCCACCACCACCGGCGAGGTGCCGACCGCACCCGCCACGCCTCAGGAGGCACACGCATGAGCACCGTCATCGTCGGGTACGCCCGCACCCCGTTCGTGAAGTTCAACGGGGCGTTCGCGTCCGTGCCGGCCACCGAGCTCGGCGCCCACGCCATCCGCGCGGCCCTGTCCCGGGCAGGAGTCGACGCCGCCGACGTGCAGCAGGTCATCGCCGGCCAGGTGCTGCAGGGCGCGGCCGGCCAGAACCCCGCCCGGCAGTCCGCCGTCGGGGCCGACATCCCCTTCACCGTCCCCGCCATCACCGTCAACGCCGTGTGTCTCTCCGGCATGGAGGCGATCGTCACCGGCACGCGTCTCATCGACGCCGGCGAGGTCGACGTCGTCGTCGCGCTCGGCCAGGAGTCGATGAGCCTCGCCCCGCACGCCTGGTCGGGCTCGCGCGCGGGCAAGCGCTACGGCGCCATCGAGCTCGTCGACACCCTCGATCACGACGGCCTGACCGATGCGTTCGAGCACCGGTCGATGGGGTCGTCCACCGAGGAGCGCAACGGCTCACTCGGCATCGCACGCCCGGAGCAGGACGCCTGGGCGGCCGGCTCGCACCAGCGGCTCGCGGCAGCGGCGGACGTCCAGGCCGAGGAGATCGAACCCTTCTCCGTCCCGGGGCGCAAGGGTCCGACGGTCGTGAGCGCCGATGACGGACTCCGCGCCGACACCACCGCCGAGTCGCTGGCCGGGCTGCGTCCCGCGTTCGGCGGCGAGGGGACGATCACCGCGGGCAACTCCTCCCAGATCACCGACGGAGCGGCCGCGGTCGTGCTCATGAGCGAGGAGGCGGCTGCAGCCCGGGGACTCACCCCGATCGCCCGGGTCGTCGCGCACGCGCTCGTCGCCGGACCCGATGTGAGCCTGCACGCCCAGCCGTCGAACGCGATCGTCGCCGCCCTCGCGAAGACCTCCCACACGACGGGCGACCTCGCAGCGGTCGAGATCAACGAGGCGTTCGCCGCCGTGTCGGTCCACTCGACCGACGAACTGGGGGTCGATCCTGCGATCGTCAACGCGAACGGCGGCGCGATCGCCCTCGGTCACCCGATCGGCGCCTCCGGCACCCGGATCGTCGGGCACCTCGCCCGGCGCCTCGCCGCCGCCGGCTCAGGTTCGATCGGTGCAGCCGGCATCTGCGGTGGCGGCGGCCAGGGCTCCGCGATCATCCTCGAGGCCGTCTGATCCGTGAGGTGAGGCATCTGGTCGCTCCCGGGGCATCCCCGCGACAGACTGCCTCACCTCAGACGGGCTCGCCGGTGACGGTGTAGCGGAGGTGGACGACGCCGGCCTCGAAGCGACGCTCGTCGACGAGTTCCAGACGCCGCCGGAGGTTGGCCGGCAGTGCACGCAAGCCGCCGCCGACGATCACCGGCGAGAGGAACAGCTGCACCTCGTCGACGAGCCCCGCGGCGATCGCCTCGGCTGCGAGGTGTGGGCCGCCGACGCTGAGGTCGCGGTCCGATTCCGCCTTCCACCGGCGCACGGCCTCCGGATCGAACGATCGCTCGAGCGTCGTCCGGGCCGTCGAGACCGCGTCGAGCGACGTCGAGTACACGACCTTGTCGGCAGCGAGCCACAGAGCCGCGAAGTCCGCGATCTCGCGGGGCTCGTCCGGCAGCTCGTCCGCCGTCTCCCAGAACGTCATGATCTCGTACATCCGCCGGCCGAACAGGTAGGTGCCGATCGGCCGGGAGAGCTCGTTCACGAAGGCGTGCACCTCGGCGTCCGGGGCGCTCCAGTCGAAGCGGCCCTCCTCATCGGCGAGGTAGCCGTCGAGCGAGCTGATCGCCGAGTAGATGAGCCTGCCCATGTGTCCTCCGTCGCCAGTGCCGGTACGCGAGAGGCTAGGCCGCAGAGGCGACCGCCCACAAGGGGTGGCTCCGGCACCGACGGTCAGGCGGGTGGGATGACGAGCGTCGCGAAGGAGTCTGCCGGCAGGGTCGGCGTGATGACGTCGTCGCCCACCACGATCTGCACGGGGAGCGGTTCGCCGAGGTCGTTCTGCATCACGAGCACGACGCCGCCGTCCGGGTTGCGGAAGGCGAGCAGGTTCTCGTGCCCGGTCCAGCTCATCGTCGCGAGCCGCTGTGCCCCCGGTTGCAGGAAGTGCCCCAGGTGCCGCATGAGGAAGTACTCGTGGGTGTAACGGAAGGTCCGGGTCTCGGGGTCCACGACGACGAGCGAGTTCTGCGCCCAGCCCCAGCGGCTGACGCCACCCTCCGTGAGTGCGAGGTTCCAGTACGTGTAGGCCTGCGCGCCGTTCGTGAAGAAGTGGCGCATGAGTCCCCAAGTGTGCCGCACGAAGCGCCAGTCGTTCCGTCCGTCGCCGCACTCCTGCTCGGTCTGGTAGAGCGCGAGGTCGGGGTGGGCGTGATGCACGGCGGCGATCGCGCCCTTGCCTGCCCACTGGAATCCGACTCCGGCGACCCACGGGCCGGCCGCCGGATCCCGGAGCACGGTCTCGATCTGCGCGTCGTGCGGCCGCTCCTGCGTGCCGAGGAAGACCCGCACTCCGAGACGGTCCATCTCCGGGCCGAGGACGGCGATGAACCGCGCGAGCCCCTCGGCCGTCCACACGCAGCTCGGGAACACCTGCGCCGAATTGAACTCGTTCTGCGGCATGACCATCTCGACGCGGATGCCCTCCTCGCCGTAGGCATCGACGAAGCGGGCGAAGTACCGGGCGTAGGTCTCGAGGTAGCGGTCTTCGAGGATGAAGAGATCGGTCCCCTCGGCACCGAGTTGATCGTCGCGGATGCCGTTGTCGACGTCCGACCCCGCCCAGGGGCGTGCAGCCGCGTAGTGCCCGTTCGTCTTCATCCAGGTGGGCGGGCTCCACGGCGACGCCCAGAGACGCAGGTCGCCCCGGTACCGCTGCGCCGCCTGGATGAAGGGGACGAGCGTCGCGCGGTCGTGGTCGATGCTGAAGTGCTCGAGGTCGAAGTCGCCGTCGACCTCGTCGTAGGAGTACCAGTCGGTGGAGAAGTCGTTGGCGCCGACGGGCATGCGGCAGAGCGAGAGGTTCAGTCCAGCGCCCGGCGTGAAGAGGTCGGCCAGGATGCCCTCGCGGTCCTCCTCAGAGAGGAGCCCGAGCGCCGTCCAGCCGAGTTCGTTGAAACACCCGCCGATGCCGTCGACGGTCTGCTGCGGGTTCGTCACGTCGACCATGACGTTCGGCATCCCCGCGAGTCGTCCGAACCCGAGGGGCTCCTGCTCCTGCCAGGGTGCGTCCTGGGTGGTCACGACCCAGTTGACCGACCGCGCTGAAGGCGTGGTGCCTCCGCTGGCGACGGGGCTGCTGGCGGGAATGCTGCTCGTCATCGAGTGCCTTTCGACGGGGGTCCTCCGTGGACCGCGACCGGTGCTCCCACCAGTATGTTGCAGAACCCGCGAAAACCGAAGAGCAGTCGCCATTCACGATCGGACGCGGAACGGAGCAGGGCTCCCCCGACCGGCCCACCCGAGACACCCCGCTGGGATGCCGTTCGCGGGCGGTCGTACACTCGATGGATGGCCGATTCCACGACGGTCCGGGAACCACAGCCCGGAGCAGACCTCCCCGACGCCCGCGGGCGCACCGGCCTGCACCGGACCGGCCTCGACCTCACCGGCAACCCGCGCGTCCAGGTGACCGACGTGGAACTGGTCGCCGCCGCCTGGCACGTCCTCCGCCGGACGACCCTACAGGTCCAGGACCGCTCAGGCGCATGGTCGACGCAGCAGCGCGAGACCTACGACCGCGGCAACGGCGCGACCATCCTGCTCTACCACGGTGACTCCCGGAAGGTCCTGCTCACCAGGCAGTTCCGCTACCCGGCGTACGTCAATGGACACCCGACCGGCGAGCTCATCGAGACCGCCGCCGGCCTGCTCGACGACGACGATCCTGAGACGGCGGTCGCCCGTGAGGCCCGCGAGGAGACCGGGTTCGCGGTCGAGGCCGTCCAGCATGTGTTCGACGCCTTCATGAGCCCCGGCTCCGTGACCGAGCGCCTGCACTTCTACGCGGCCGAGTACGACCCCGCCGCGCGTCGCGGCGACTGGGGCGGGCTCGCCGAGGAGGGCGAGGAGATCGAACTCCTCGAACTCGACATCGACGACGCGATCGCGCGCATCGGCGACGACATCATCGACGCGAAGACCATCATGTTGCTGCAGTGGGCGAGGCTCTCCGGCCCGTTCGCGACGGCACCGACGCCTGTTCCGCCCGCACGCTAGTACCGCGGAGACTCCCGGACTCCGAGCTCGCCAGAACGCCGTGCCACCGACTCCGGGTGGCCGATCGGCGAACCCGAACACCGGTCGGCCCCCGGTCCTCTGCCCGTCAGACGGAGCGGATGATGTCCGTGAGCACCGCGCAGCCGAAGTCGAGCGCGTCGAGTGGCACACGTTCGTCGACGCCGTGGAACATCCCGGGGAAGTCGAAGTCCGCCGGCAACCTGAGCGGGATGAACCCGTACCCCGTGATGCCGAGCCGGCTGAGCGCCTTCGCGTCGGTGCCGCCGGGGATGAGGTGCGGGAGCACGGTCGCACCGGGATCGTGCCGCTCGATGACCGCTTCGATCACCGAGACGAGTTCGCCGTCGTTCGGCGATTCCATCGCGATGAGTTCCAGCTGGACCTCGACGTCGACCCCCTCGCCCGCCGCCTCGCGGATGCGCGCGATGACCTCGTCCCGCTGGCCGGGCAGGAACCGGGCGTCGACCGTCGCGGTCGCGGACTCGGGGATCACGTTCTCCTTGTACCCGCCGGAGATCATGGTGACGTTCGCCACGTTCTGCAGACCGGCGCGCAGCCGCGAAGCACTCGGGCCGACGAGCGCGGCGAGTTCGAACGGTGACAGCTCGGAGGACGCTCCGGTCAGTTCACGCAGCCGCTGGAACAGGTGCGTCGTGGTCTCGGTGAACGACACCGGCCAGTCGAGCGCGCCGATCCGGCCGACCGCGGCGGCGAGCTTGACGATCGCCGAATCCTGACTCGCGAGCGAGGCGTGACCGGCGGCACCGTGGGCGGTCAGTCGCAACCAGAGCACGCCCTTCTCGCCGGTGTTGAGCAGGTAGGCGCGGGTGTCGGCTCGTTCGCCGAGGGTGACGCTGTACCCGCCGCCCTCGCTGATCGCGTCGCGGACGCCGGCGAACTGCTCCGGGTGGTGCTCCACCATCCACTGCGAACCGAGGACGCACCCGGCCTCCTCATCGGCGAAGAACGCCAGGACGACGTCTCGCTCGGGCTGCTCCCCCGCCGTCACCATGCGCCGGACCGACGCGACGATCATCGCCACCATGTTCTTCATGTCGACGGCACCGCGGCCCCACAGCATGCCGTCGGCGATCTCGCCACCGAACGGGTCGACCGTCCACGCGGCCGCGTCGACCGGGACGACGTCGAGGTGCCCGTGCAGCAGGAGGCCGGGCAGGGTGCGGTCACGACCTGGCCACCGTGCCACGAGGTTCGTCCTGCCGGGCTCGGCCTCGAAGCGCTCGCACACGATCCCGACCTCACCGAGCAGGCGTTCGACGAGGTCGGCCGCGCGGGACTCGCCGACGGCACGCCCGCCGCCGTAGTTCGAGGTGTCGATCCGGATGAGGTCGCGCGTGATGGAGACGACCTCCGAGAGACCGACCGGGTCGCTCACGCGCTCGCCCACGCTCATTCGGCGGTCCGCGGGACCACGGTGAACCGGCGGTTGGCGAGCGAGGGCACCCGCGCCCGCACGGCGTCGAGTCGCGCCGGATCGAGCTCGGCGAAGACCACCCCGGGCGCCTCGCCGGCGGCGGCGATGACGACGCCGGCGGGGTCGACGATGATCGAGTTCCCGGTGGCGAGCGGGCCGGTCTGGTTGGCGCTCACGACGTAGGCGGTGTTCTCGATCGCCCGGGCGCGCACGAGGGTCGTCCAGGCGTCCTCCTTGCCGGGGCCGACGATCCACATCGCGGGCAGCAGGATGACGTTGGCGCCGGCGTCGATGAGTCGCCGCGCGCTCTCCGGGAAGCGGAGGTCGTAACAGGTGAAGGCACCGATGCGGAGGTCGCCGAGCTCGAGGACGAACGGTTCGGTGAGCTCCCCGGCCGAGATGCCGTCGCTCTCCGCGTACCCGAAGGCGTCGTAGAGGTGCACCTTCCGGTACGTCGCGGTGATGTCCCCCTCGGCGTCGATCGCCACGAGCGTGTTGTAGGGCAACCCGCCGGGGTTCTCCTCGATGGTGCCGACGACCGTCGGGAGGGAGCGCGCGGCGGCTGCGGCGGCGACACCCGTGATGAATGGTCCGTCGAGTGGTTGGGCGATCGCGGCGAGCGCGCTCGGCGGCTCCGAGGTGGCGTAGCTGCTCATCTCCGGCAGCACGAGCAGTTCGGCGCCACCCGCCGCGGCCTCACCGAGCAGGGCGACCACGCTGGCGAGGTTCTCGTCGATGTCCGTTCCGGCGGAGAACTGCCCGGATGCGATGCGCATGTGAAACCTCGTTCCGTGGGAAGGGCCGCGACCGTCAGCGCGCGGCCGTCCAGCCACCCTATGCCGAGAGTGGGGGCGTGCGCCGCCGGAGCCGGAGCCGCCCCTGGCTCACGAGGATGCCGAGCACGACGATCACGCCACCCACCGGCTCGTTCCAGTGCAGGATCTCACCGAGCACGAGGATGCCGAGGACGACACCGACGAGGGGCGTGAGGTACGTGACGGTGGACGCAGCCGTCGGGCCCCAGGAGTCGACGATCGTCGTCATCCAGATGTAGGCGACGCCGGTACCGAGTGCTCCGAGGGCGAGCATACTGAGGACGACCGGGGCGTCGAGCGACACCGGCTGCATCGCGATGAACGGCGAGAGCACGAGCATGATGACGGCGGCGAGCGAGATCTCCACGGCCGAGATGACCACCGCGTCGTAGCTGTGGGTGCCGAGGACGAACTTCCGGAGGTAGACGAAGGCGATGCCGTAGCAGAGGGTCGCTCCGAGGCAGGCGAGCTGAGCCGGGATGGACTCGAGGATCGCCGGGTCGGCCAGGACGCGCCAGGGGCCGACGACGATCGCGACGCCGAGGGCACCGACGAAGATGCCGAACACCTGCAGGCCGTTCAGCCGTTCCTTCGGGAGGAACACGGCGCCGACGGCGAGCGTCATGATCGGCGTGGTCGCGTTGAGGATGCTCGACAGGCCGGACGGCAGGAACTGTCCCGCCCAGGAGAACAGGAGGAACGGGGCGACGCAGAGGAAGACGGAGACGACGGCGAGGTGCGCCCAGAGCCGACGCTCTCGCGGCCAGCGGCGTCGGGTGACGAGCATGATGATGCAGAGCGTCAGGGCACCGAGCACCACGCGGGACAGGGCGACCTGCGCCGGAGCGAGCCCGGTCAGGCCGGTCTTCATGAAGAGGAAGCTGGCACCCCAGATGAGCGCGGCGCCGAGATAGGCGCCCAGCACCCTGCGGGACCCTGGTGCGACGAGCGCGGTGACACGGGTGTTCGGTGCTGCGGTGCTCATCGTGCTCCCTCGAGTCGGACGACTCAGCTTGGCATCACCCACCGACGGCCGCGTGCACTGTCCTGCGACCCGGACGTCCTTGTCTCAGGACTCCTCCGGCACGCCGCCCTGCTCCCCGGGCGACGCGCCGGAGTTCTCCTGAGAACGGTCCGGTCGGTCAGACGGTGGTGGCGACGGGCTCCAGCCGGTGGATCGCCTCCACGAGCGGTGCGAGTTCCGGGAGCGACTCCGCGGTGGTGAGCGACTCCTCGAGGGCGCGGTCGTGCACCGGTCGGGCCTCCTCGAGCAGCGCCTTCCCGGCCGCCGTGAGCTCGGTGTAGACCCCTCGGCGATCGTCGGCGCACAGCACGCGGGTGAGGAGCGCGCGGTCCTCGAGGCGGTTGACGAGCCGGGTGGTGGCGCTCGGCGACAGGGCCGTCGCGCGGGCGAGCTGCTGCATGCGCATGTGCCAGCCGTCCTGGCGTCCCAGGGCGTCGAGCACGGTGTACTCGACCACGGAGAGCCGGGCCTCGGCCTGCAGCGCGCGTTCCAAATCGGACTCGATCGATCCGTACAGGGCGGCGAGCGTCCGCCACCCCTGCGCGCGGATCTCAACAGCGTCGTCGGCGATGCCCATCGGGACTCCTCGGTTCGAACATCGATCAATTGATTGCAGACGCACATAGTTGCTTGCGCTATTACCTAGCGCGTGCAACGATATCTATCGCGCGTCTGCAACTATCAGCGTACGCGTCCCGGCTGCAGGCCACCAGCACTCTCCCCACGACCCCCAGGAATCGCAGGAATCGTCATGCCACTCGGTCTCATCGCCCTCGCCCTCGGCGGCTTCGGCATCGGCCTCACGGAGTTCGTCATCATGGGGCTGTTGCCCGAGGTGGCGGCCGACTTCGGCGTCTCGGAAGCCGCAGCCGGCTGGCTCATCTCCGGCTACGCCCTGGCCGTCGTCGTCGGGGCGCTCGCCCTCACCGCGGCGGTCACCCGACTGCCGAAGAAGCCCGTCCTGCTGGCCCTGATGGTGCTCTTCATCGTCGGCAACCTCGTCTCCGCACTCGCCGGCGACTACCAGATCATGCTCGCCGGCCGCATCCTCGCCGCCCTCAGCCACGGAGCGTTCTTCGGTATCGGCTCGGTCCTGGCGGCGGCGATGGTCCCCGCCCACAAACAGGCCGGCGCGATCGCGATCATGTTCACTGGCCTCACCGCGGCGAACGTGCTCGGCGTCCCGTTCGGCACGCTGCTCGGCCAGCACTTCGGCTGGCGCTCGACCTTCTGGGCCATCACGGTGATCGGGGTCGTCGCCTTCATCGGCATCCTGGCACTCGTGCCGAAGCCGAAGCGTGACGAAGCCCCGGCGTCGCTCCTCGCCGAGCTGCGCGCGTTCCGCTCCGGCCAGGTCTGGCTCTCGATCGCTGTCACGGTCCTCGGCTACGGCGGCATGTTCGGTGCGTTCACCTACATCGCGTACACACTCACGGAGGTCAGCGGCTTCGCCTCGACCACGGTGCCGTGGCTCCTCATCCTCTTCGGCGTCGGACTCCTGGTCGGCAACATCGTGGGTGGCAAGGCGGCCGACCGGAACATCGACCGGACGCTCATCGTCGTCATCGCGGTGCTGACCGTGATCCTGGTCGCCTTCGCCGCGACCGCACAGTCGCCCGTCGCCACCGTGATCGCCCTCGTCCTCATGGGCGGCTTCGGATTCGCGACCGTCCCCGCGTTGCAGATGCGGGTCATGCGGTACGCGTCGGCCGCTCCCACGCTCGCCTCGGGAGCGAACATCGCCGCGTTCAACCTCGGCAACGCGCTCGGCGCCTGGCTCGGCGGCGTCACGATCACCGCCGGCCTCGGCTACACCTCTCCGATCTGGGCCGGAGCGGCCATCACCCTGCTCGGCCTGATCGTCATCATCGGTGCGTCCACCGCTGCGAAGCGCTCCCGCCGTCGTCCACAACTCCTGCAGGATGAGCCCACCGACGCCGCCCGCCAGGAGGTCCCGCACCCCGTGTGAGCCGCGCGCGACTCCAGCAGGAGTTGTGAACGCTCTGGGCTTCGCACCTCGACAAGCTCGGTGACCGGATGGGAGGCTCGGCAACGGGGCGGGGGGGCTCGGTGACCGGGGTAGGGCGCTCGGTGACCGGGGTAGGGGCAGTCGGCGAGCGGGCCAGCGGCGAGCGGCGAGCGAAGGGCGAAGGGCGCGCTACCGTGGGCGGATGAGCCGAACCCCTCGCCCCAGTGACACCATGATCGCGGTCGCCGAGCACTGGGCGGCCGAGCGACCGGCGATGCAGCCCGGCAGCCCGACCATCACGATGCTCGGAGCGGGCACGGCGAACGAGGTCGCAGCGGTCGAACTCGACGGCGGCGAGCGCGTCATCGTGAAGCTCTCCCCCGCGGACGCGGCCGGCCTCACCTACGAGCGGTCCCTCATGGCGACCGAGGCGCTCGCCCTCCGCATCCTCGGCCGTGCGGAGGTGCCGCAGCCGGAGATCGTCTTCGAGGCGACGCTCGACGGACGCGACGCGCTCGTGATGACCGAGCTCACCGGCCGACCGGCGAACAGCACCGAGACCGTCCCCCTCGCCCGCGACGTCCTCGGCCGCACGCTCGCCCGTCTGCACGAGGCGGGTCGCACGCCGTTCCACGTGGAACCAGACGACGTCGACATCCCGGCGGAGGCCGCGTCCATCGATTCGGCGACCGGCCTCGCCGAGGGGAACCGATTCGGCTACCCCTTCCGTCCGGAGCTTCAGGCGGCCAGTGCCGCGGACGCCTACCGGCTCGTCGTGGAGGCCGTCCTCGCCGACGCCCTGCGGTTCGAGGTCGACCTCCCGGTCGCGGCGGACGAGATCCGACACCTGATCGACACCGCGCTGCCGGCCTTCGACAGCGTGACGGAGCCGACGCTCGTCCACTTCGACCTCTGGGAGGGCAACCTCCTCGTCATGCCCGAACACGGGGCGGAGGCCGCCCAACTGACCGGCGTCATCGACCATGAGCGCGCGCACTGGGCTGACCCCACCGCCGACCTCGTCTCCCTGGCGCTCTTCACCGACGTGCCGGAGACGGTCGCCGCCGACTCGGAACTCCTCCGCGCCTACCGCGAGACGTCCGGCCGCGAGCTCCTGCCCGATGAGGACGCCCGGACCCGCGCGCGCCTGTGGTCGCTGTACCTCGCGCTCGTCATGGTGGTCGAAGGTGTCCCGCGTGGCTACGAGGGCGGCTGGTTCGACGAGCACGACGCGTCGGTGCGCACGTGGATCGGTGACATCGCGGCCTCGCTCGCCTGAGCCGCGCGACTCTCCGGTCCCTGAGCTGACCTCCTCCGGTCCCTGAGCTGACCTCCTCCGGTCCCTGAGCTGACCTCCTCCGGTCCCTGAGCTGACCTCCTCCGGTCCCTGAGCTTGTCGAAGGGCGGTCGGGGCACTTCGACAAGCTCAGTGACCGGGGTGGGGGCTCAGTGACCGGGGTCGGGCTCAGTGACCGGGGTCGGGCTCAGTGAAAGGGCAAGCTCAGTGACCGGGAGTCGTGCGCAGCGGCAGTTGCGCGAGGCCGGACCGGCGCGGCTAAACTGGTCGGCTCGCCAGGCGGTGGGCGGCCCGGCGCGAACCAGCGCGGGCCCGTTCGGGAGCGATCGGCTCCCTGGGGAGTGCGCACCATGGGCTACATCGACGTCAGCGACCTCAGCTACACGCTGAGCGACGGACGGACCCTGCTGGACGAGGTCTCGTTCCGCGTCGGCGAAGGGGCGATCGCCGCGCTCATCGGAGCGAACGGCGCCGGCAAGACGACGCTGCTGCGGATCATCCGCGGCGAGCTCCAGCCCGACTCCGGGGTCGTCTCCATCGACGGCGGCCTCGGCGTGATGGACCAGTTCGTCGGTCGCGGTGACGATGACCGGACGGTCCGTGACCTCCTCGTCCAGGTCGCGCCTCCGCGGGTCCGTGCCGCGGCAGAGGCGGTCGACCGCGCCGAGCTCGCCCTCATGGAGGACGACGTCGAGGCGACCCAGATGGCCTACGCGACGACGCTCGCCGAGTACGCCGACGCCGGCGGGTACGACCAGGAGGTGCTCTGGGACAGCTGCTGCGAGGCGGCACTCGGGGTGCCCTACGACCGCGCGCAGTGGCGGACGCTCGGCACGCTGTCCGGCGGCGAGCAGAAGCGGCTCGTCCTGGAGGCCCTGTTCCGCGGCCCTGAGCAGGTCCTCCTCCTCGACGAGCCCGACAACTCCCTCGACGTCCCGACGAAGCGCTGGCTCGAGGGGATGCTCGCCGAAACCCGCAAGACGGTCCTCCTCGTCTCGCACGACCGCGAGCTCCTGGCACAGGCGGCGACCCGCATCATCACGCTCGAGGTCGGCGCGGCCGGCAGTACGACGTGGACCCATGGCGCGAGCTTCCGCAGCTACCACGAGGCCCGCGACGCCCGACTCGACCGACTCGACGAACTCCGCCGGCGCTGGGACGAGGACCGCGTGAAGCTGCGCGCACTCGTGCTGCGTCTGCGCGAGCAGGCCAAGTTCAACGACTCCATGGCCTCCCGCTACCGCGCCGCGCAGACCCGACTCGCCAAGTTCGAGGACGCCGGTCCACCTGAGGAGCGACCGAAGGACCAGCAGGTCACGATGCGCCTCCGCGGCGCACGCACGGGCCGCCGCGCGATCGTCTGCACGGGGCTGGAACTGACCGGCCTGATGCAGCCGTTCGACGCGGAGATCTGGTTCGGCGAGCGCATCGGCGTCCTCGGTTCGAACGGTTCGGGCAAGTCGCACTTCCTCCGGCTGCTCGCCGGCGGTGGGACGGATCCCGATCCGGGCGCCGGGCACCTCGCCGCAGCGGGCGACGCGCTCGTCCCGGTCGAGCACGACGGCGACGCCAAGCTCGGCGCGCGCGTGCAGCCGGGGTGGTTCGCACAGTCGCACCGGCACCCCGAACTCGTCGGCCGGACCCTGCTGGACATCCTGCACCGCGGCGACGAGCACCGGTCGGGGCTCCCCCGCGAGGCCGCCAGCCGCGTGCTCGACCGCTACGGTCTGGCGGGCGCGGCCGAGCAGCCGTTCGAATCCCTCTCGGGCGGACAGCAGGCGCGCCTGCAGATCCTCCTACTCGAACTCTCCGGTGCCACGCTGCTCCTGCTCGACGAGCCGACCGACAACCTGGACCTCGTCTCGGCGGAGGCGCTCGAGCAGGGTCTGGCGGGTTTCGAGGGCACGGTGATCGCGGTCACCCACGACCGCTGGTTCGCGCGCGGCTTCGACCGCTTCCTCGTCTTCGGCTCCGACGGCCGGGTGCAGGCCTCCGACGAGCCCGTCTGGGAGGAGACCCGCGTCGACCGCGCGCGATAGCGGGTGTCGCCGCAGTGTCACCGTCCAGGAGGACGACTGAGGCGACACCCCCCTGCACGTGTGGCGACCTTGGTCAACCCACCGTGATCCACAGGCACGTTCCATACGCTTGCAGCAACAACCCGATCCCGGAGGTGATGGTCATGCAGTACAGCATCGCCATCGGCCGCGTTTCGTACGACATCGAGTCGGGTGTCGACATCTCGGCACTGATGAGCGAGATCGAGTCCGCCGTCCAAGCCGGTGGTCGCTTCGTCCACGTCCCGCTCTCCGCAGATCGCAACCTGGACGTCCTGGTCAGCCCGGGCCTGCAGGTGATCGTGGAATCCTTCGCGAACCGGGCGCTGGAGATCGTTCCCGCCATCGAGACGGAGAAGCTGTCGGGTCTCGACGAGTACGACGAGTTCGGCGACTTCTGAGCCGAACGGCCGGCGGCTAGGAACCGAGCGTCGTGCTCGGATACTCGCCGAAGCGGTTGGTGTACGAGGCGGAGAACCGCCCGAGGTGCGCGAACCCCCACCGGCTGGCGACCTCCGCGACCGTGGCCAGCCCGGGGTCGGCCTTCTGCAGTTCCTCTTGCACCCGGTCGAGTCTGACCCGTCGCAGGTAGTCGATCGCGGTGATGTCGTGCTCCCGACGGAACGCGCTCTGGAGGCTGCGCTGGCTCATGCCGACCGCTTCGGCGACGTCCTCCGTGCGGATCGGGAGGTGCGCGTTGGCGATCATGAACTCGATGGCCGCGCGGGTCTTTCCGGCGTCCGGCAGGCCGATCTCCACCGGCGCGTGCAGGGCCGTGTGCGGGAACGTCTCGAGGAGCGCGATCGCCGCCGACCGGTTCGCCTCGGCGCGGAGGACGGCCGGACTGGTGTCGTCATAGATGACCCGGGCGACGGATGTCACCGAAGCGGCCCATCGGCGGAGCTGCTCACCGGTCGGTCGGGCTGTCGTGTCGAAGAGGATCGGGCCGCTCGTACCCTCCACCTCGCCGGCCACCCGCTCGAGGAACGTCCCGTCGAAGTGCATGAGGTTCTGCCGGTAGTCGGTGAAGTCGAACTCGGCGAGTCGGTCGTTCGCGAACATCGCCGGCTGCCCGTGCACGAGCTGCATCGGTGCGCCGGCGAGGTCGGTGGCCCCACTGCCCGCCGTCAGCCAGGAGACGATGTACTCGCCCTCGGTGAGCACCGTTCCGGTGACGCGTCCGGTGAACTGGGTGGCGCGCAGGGTCAGCTCGTCGTCGCCGATCGCGGTGTACCGGAAGGTGAACGCCGATTCGGTGGGTTCGATGATCATCGAGCCGGCGTTGTACGCGCCGGCGAACAGATCGCGAGCCTCATCGACGTCGCGGCCTGCGACTTCGGACCGCTCTGCGGGTCCCGTCTCTTCGCTCATCGCTCATAGAATCTCACGGGGGAGCCCGGCTGTCATCCCGTAGCGGGTCGTTTCCGGCCCGAGCAGACCACTCGATGTCAGGCGGTCCCTTGCAGGAAGCCGTGTTCCGCACCCAGGACCTCGGTGAGCGCGGACGACGCCATGCGGGCGAACCGCGGGAGGACCGTGGTCTCGTGGACGGCGGTCGGGCGCTCGGACCAGACGGTCACCACGATGAGGCCGCCTTCGGTACGGAGCGACCAGGCGACGATGCGGTTCGCCGGAACCCGGACGGTGTCGCCGTCGACGTCGAGGCTGAGGGACGTCCGACTGAGGGACAGCCCGCCCTCCGCGTCCAAGCTGGCGTGCGAGGTCTGGAACACGATGTCCGTGCGGTCGATCAGGCGACGTGAGGCTCGCGCGTCGTCCAGGTCGAGGAAGTCGGGCGCGCTCTGGAGACCGGTGGTCACGGTGGCACCCCCAACTGGTGTTTCAGAGACGTCCGACGGCCGGAGCGCGTCGAGACGATGGTCGGTCAGTTGTCGCCGACCGTTCGGATCTACGCTGCGGACTCGACGCGCTTCGCGGCGCCGGCTGCCGGCTCGGGGACGACGCGCATGCCCTTGGCACTGTTGGCCTGCTCGAGGAGCGCGGCCAACCACTCACGGTTGAGCTCGGGGGCACGGCTGCCGTAGAAGGAGAACTGGAGGGGGATCATCGGGTTCAGCCAGAGCGACTGACGTCCGGTCCCGCGGCCGGGAACGGCTTCGAGGTGGAAGGCGAAGCTCTCGTTGCGGCGGAACTTCGTGAAGATGACCGTCTGCAGGTGTGCGAGCAGTCGGTCTTCGATCTCGTGCGGGGTCGGAGGGGTTCCGTAGAGGAGGTTTCCCATGAGGCGCGCCATCCGTTCTGTTTCGGTGCCGGGCTGGTTCCCGGCGCCGTTGCTAACGCTAGATCTTCTAGCGATCCCCCGCTCTGACCTATCCGAAATGCGTCGGGTATTGCTCGGAACCGGGGCGGCGTTCAGGCTGCACTCAGCTGCCGAAGGCCCATGCCTCGCGGTCTCCGCGCAGTCTGGCGGCGAGCGCCGTCGCCTGTTCGTCGGTCAGCGAGGCGACGTAGTCGAGGATGCCGCGCGCCCGACCGAGGCGCCCCAGGGCGCGTGGGTCGCTCTGCGGGCGGCCACTGTCGGACTCGGGGTCTGCCGGGAGCCAGTCGGGGTTGTCCGCCCGGAGTCGGAAGTAGCCGTCGGTGGCGAGTTCGACGAAGTCGAGGAGCTTCTGCGGCGCACGCGGGCCGTCGCGGGGGTCGTCGAGCCAGCTGTCCAGTTCGGTGACGAGCACGTCGAGCACCCGGGACTGGCCTCGCTGGTAGGTGGCGAAGTCCGGCCGGTCGATGACGAACCGGGTGTGGACGAATTTCAGTACGGTGACGTCGTGCCACGCCTCGGGGAGGAGCGACACGTGCCCGGAGCGCACGTTCGGCTCCTCGACGACGAGGACGGAGCGCTGGAGGCGGCCGATCCAGGACGACACGAAGGATTCGATGGCGCGCTCGGTGCGGCTGGAACCGTCGAAGGGGACCGCGAGGAGTCCTTCGACGAGCTCGGTCGCGACCCGCTGGACCGACGCCCGGAAGTGCTCGTCGCTGGCGATCCACGGGTCGCGCGAGACGATCCGCCGGCGCAACAGTTCGAGCGAGTGGCCGGGTGCGCGGTTCCAGAGTTCCTCGGCGTCGAGCGCGGCGAGGGTGTGCTGGTCGCGGAGGAAGGTGCGGAACTCGACCGCCACCGCCGCCTGCTGCAGGACACCGGCCCGGTAGAAGTCGTCGAGGTCGTGCAGGGAGTAGGCGATGTCGTCGGCGACGTCCATCACGGAGCACTCGACGGTCTGCTGCCAGGCGGCGATCGCGGTGAACGCACTGCGTGCGTCGAGCATGTCGTCGAGATCGAGGGTGTACGCGGAGAACTTCGGCGGCGCGGTCTCCCAGCGGCTTGCGGTGGACCCGCGTGGCATCCTCGTCGGGTCGGTGGGGTCGAGGTCGGGACGGTGGATGGTGCGGCCCCAGGGGTACTTGAGCACGGCGGCGCGGGAGGCCGCCGTGAGGTTGAGGCCCTCCTTCACCGTCTCGCACACGTCGAGCGCGGAGAGGATGCGGAACGACTGCGCGTTGCCCTCGAAGCCTTCCGCGAGGCCGAGTCGCTCTCGGGCCAGGCGGTCGAGGACCTGCTCGCCGAGGTGGCCGAACGGCGGGTGGCCGAGGTCGTGGGCTGAGGCCGCTGCCTGCACGACGACCGGGTCGCAACCGCCGAGCCGCTCGACGATGGCGTTCTGCTCAGGATCGGTCGTGGTGAGCTGCATGGCGATCGCGCGCGCGACAGCGGTCACCTTGATCGAGTGCGTGAGGCGGTTGTGGACGACCTGACCGACGCCGGAGGGCGAGACGACCTGCGTCACCGCGGACAACCGCGCGAAGTACGGGGAGAACCGGATGCGCTCGAGGTCGACCCGGTACTCGGGGTACTCCTCGCCGGTCGCGAACCGGTCCACCGGCTCGGGGATGAGGCGCCGTCGCCGCTGGTCGTCGTCCATCCCCTCACTGTATTGCGCTCGCGGTGGGAGACTGCAGGGATGCATCCGATCGACCGTCTCCGAGCCGAGGTCGCCGCGCACGAGTCGAACGAGTGGGCCCACGAGCTCGGCTGGAAACCGCTCTTCGTCGCCTCCCCGGAGGCCCGCGTGCTCATCATCAGTCAGGCGCCTGGTCGTCTGGCGCAGGAGTCGGGCATCCCCTGGAACGACCCGAGTGGTGTCCTCCTCCGCTCCTGGATGGGCGTGACACCTGAGGAGTTCTACGACCCGGCGAACGTCGCGATCATCCCGATGGACTTCTACTTCCCGGGCAAGGGGACGAGCGGCGACCTGCCGCCCCGCCGGGACTTCGCGCCGCGCTGGCATCCGCGCCTGCTCGAGCAGCTGACCGAGGTGCGCCTGACGATCCTCATCGGCGCCTACGCCCAGCGCGCCTACCTCGGACCGCGGGCCGGTCGCACCCTGACGGAGAACGTCCGCGCCGCGGAGACCCACCTCCCGCTCTTCCCGATCGTGCACCCGTCGCCGCTCGCGCGCGGCTGGCGCAGCAAGAACCCCTGGTTCCAGGAGGAGACGGTTCCCCTGCTGGCCGCGCAGGTGCGGGCGGCGCTCACGGCGTGACGAATAGGCTGATGAGGATGCCGGCACGCCGGCGTCTGATCGAAGGGACGAGGGGCACGTCGTGAGCGATGAACCGAGCGCTGGCGACGGACTGCGGCCGCCGGCCGAACCGCTGTCAGGGCCGAGCTCAGCCAGGGAGCCTGCCGCGTCGGCCGCTGGATCCGTGTCAGCCGCCGACCCTGGAGCAGCCGACCAGGACGGGCCGGTCACCGGACGAGCGTCCGGCGTCGGCATCACGCTGCTCCTGTTCGGGCTGCTGGTCGTGAGCTGGCTCGTCCAACTCTCCTTCGCACTGCAGGGCGAGTTCGGTCCGTCCGAGGACCGGCTCAGTGGCGGCGGGACGCTCGCCGGGTTCGTGCTCGGCGCCGCGATCGCGATCGGTTCGCCCATCGTCGTGCTCATCCTGCAGGCGCGGGTCCACAAGCGGACACCTCGACACTCGATCGTCGCCGTCATCGGCGCAGTCGTCGTGCTCATCATCGCCGTGCCGATCAACGCCGTGGTGGTGGGCCTCCAGGCCGTGAGCGTCGTCAGCGGCAGCTAGGCGCTCGTCGCCGCGGATATGGGCGCGCATTCGCGGGGGGGGTGAGGGAGACGAGGCCTCTATTCGGGGACTTCCCAGAGTTCGATCGGGAGTCCCTCGGGGTCGTGGATGCGGACGAATCGGCCGTATTCCGTCTCCCACTCAGTTCGACGCTCGACGGCGATCCCGGCTCCCTCGAGATGCGCCGTCAGGGCGTCCAAGTCGCTCACGCGAAGGTTGAGCATGAAGGGCTGGTCGTGAGCGAACGACTCGCTCGTCCCCGCAACAGGCGCGAAGACGGTCATGCCGGCCTCCTGCATCCAGACGGCGTCTTCGCCCTCTGCGCCGACTTCGATGCCGAGATGCTCGCGGTACCACGCCGCGCGCGCCGACGGGTCATGACTGCGGAAGAACAACCCGCCGATGCCGAGAACGCCCATGGGGTGAGCTTATCGACGCGAGGAACTCCGCGACCCCGACGCAGATTCGAGATCGGTGCTGCGGGACATCAGGACATACGGTGCACGTCCGCTGTCGTCCGTGATGGTCGATCGCGGCTCGAACCAAGTGATACCCGGAATCGTCTACGGGCGAGCATGTTGATCTCCGCTCAGCGGCATAGGGTTTGACGACCATGAGCCACTTCTCCGTTATTCCCGCGTCGTATGTCTTCCTGCGCCGCGATCAATCAGTCCTGTTGCAACGACGGCAGAACACCGGCTACATGGACGACTGTTGGTCAGCGGGTGCCGCCGGCCATGTGGAGTTTGGTGAAACTGCGGCGTCTGCCGCAATCCGCGAGGCGAGAGAAGAACTTGGCGTCCAGGTGGCACCTGAGGCGCTATCGGCCGTGGCTGTCATGCAGAGAACCGATGGCACAGCGAACCCGATGGAACAGCGCGTCGACTGGTTCTTCGTCTGCGACGTCTGGGGTGGCGAACCACTGATCCGAGAACCAATCAAGTGCGCAGAACTGTCGTGGTTTCGCCTCGACGATCTACCGCTCAACCTGCCCGCTCACGAGCGGCTCGCACTGGACGCCTTGCGCGAGGGGCGCGGGTCAGCGGTCCTCACGTTCGGGTTCTGACCACCCGTCAGCGCGACTGTCCGGCCTTCCACCTGTTTCATAACGTGTCAAACAGTGGTGCGTTGAACGGTTGAGACCACCATGATTTCCGGGCCACTTCCATTACGTAAGCGCGTGCCCTCTCGACACAACCTGCGGCGGGCCGATCTTTCCACGCTTGATCCCTGAGACGATCGAGGCGTGAGCGAAGAGACGAAACCGAAGTGGGCGAACCCTGAGCCGGCGATCCATCACGCGATCGCACTGTGGGCGGCGAGCTGCGCAGAACGCGCTTTGCCGATCTTCGAGCAACAGCGCCCCGGTGACGATCGACCACGCGCAGCGATCGCGGCACTCCGAGCTTGGGAACGCGGTGAACTTCCGATGACGGCGTGCCGCACCGCTGCGTTCGCAGCACATGCGGCCGCACGCGACGCGACCGAAGCAGGAGCGGCCGCCGCCGTCGCCGCTGCTCGTGCAGCCGGTCAGGCGTGCGCGGTAGCCCACATGTTCGACCACGCTCCGCACGCTGCGACCTACGCCGCGAATGCCGTGGGCCTCAACGGAGACGGTAGGACCGCCGAAGAAGCTGAGCGCGCCTGGCAGTGGGAGGAACTGGCACCCAAGCTGCGCCCGATCGGCTTCCCCAAGGGTCGGTGACCGACCCCGCCGCGGGAAGGCATCCGAAGGCCGCGACAGCGAAGAGGCTGTTGTCGTATCGAGCCCGAGCGGCTCGCCGCGAGCCGCCCTTACAGACCGGCGATTTCAGCCGATCGCACGACGAAGTACACGAGGATGGCGACGAATGCCACGACGAGGACGACAGCGGTCCAGAACATCGCGATGCGAAGCCGCCGCGTCTGTGGAGATTCGCCGGGTCGATTCCAGGGTGCGCGAGCCATGGAGCAACCATAACGGGGGGCGGCCCACGCTGAGCAAGCCGCCGCTCAGGTGCCGAGCTCTCGAGTCGCATCGGGAACGGCCGAGGCCGACGCGACGGCCCGAACCACCGCGGCGAGGGTCGAGGAGCCCTGGGCGGTTGAGAGGGCCCCGGACAGGATGCTTCGGGCGAGGGCATCCCCGGCGCCGGGGATGGCACTCAACGGCACCGGGTCGATTGCGCCGGTCCATGGTTCCAGCGCCTCGCGGCAGATCTCGAGATACGCCAGCTCTGCCTCCGACCGCAGGGCACTCAACGTCGTCGATCCGCGAAGTGCGGACACGACGGCTGCAAGCTCAATCCCTTCCGCGATGCAGCAGCCGATGTAGGCCTCGGCGACCAGGTCCGCGACGGCAGTGAGATCCTGCGGTGCACGCGCGAGCGCCGCGACCAGGGCGTCTCGCTGATGGGATTCGAAGGCCCGGTAGACCTCGGACAGCAAGCCCGACAGATCGCCGAAATGGTCATAGGCCACGGGCTTCGTCACGCCGGCGTGCGCAGCCACCCGCGCCAGCGTGACGTCCGCGAGGTCATGCGTACGGATGAGGTCGCGGAACGCATCAAGCAACTGCGCGTGGCGCGCGTCCCACGAGAGGCGACGTCTCGGCCCAGAGCTGAAGCTATCGTCCGCGGTGTTGTCCATCCCTCAATCCTATCTACTATTAGTAAGTTACTATCGGTAGGTAATGGATCGAGAGGATCACCCATGACGTCACGAGACACCACCGCCGCGACCGAGAACGCATCCCACGACGATTCAGCCGCACCCACTACGCGCGTGTTCATCTTCGGGATCACGGGCAGAGTCGGTCGCCTCCTGGCGACCCGGCTCCGCGCCAGAGGTGTCGTCGTCTCAGGCCTCACGAGGTCGTCGCTGCCGGCTCCCGCCCTCGCCAATGGAGTGACGACCGTCACCGGCGAGCTCGGGGTCGCCACCACGGAGGAGATCACGGCGATGATCTCGGACTGGGACGTCATCGTCTTCGCGGCAGGGTCGAACGCCGGACCCCAGAGCGTGACGGACGACATCGACGACGCGGCGCTCCAGCGCGTGTCGGAAGCGGTCACTGCGTCACCGGGGAAGCGCCTCATCCTGCTCTCCGTGATGCCGGAGGCCTGGCGCGAACGGCAACTGAGCGACGACGAAGAACATTACTTCGCCGTCAAGAAGCGGGCGGAGGTCGCGCTGACCCGCCAGCCGATCGACTGGGTCATCCTCCGCCCGTCGCTGCTGACCGATGACCCGGCCCGGGGAACGGTCGCCCTGGGGCCCGCCGAACTCCACGACGAGATCACGCGCGCAGACGTGGCTGCGGTCCTCGAGGCACTCATCCTCGAGCCGAACATCAGCCGACAGATCCTCGAACTGAACACCGGGCCGACCGCCATCACCGAGGCGGTCGGCCGCATCGCACACGCCTACCAGGCGTAGGCCTCCGGGGCCTGGCCACCGGGACCGGGGAAGAGCTCGTCGAGGGCGGTGAGATCGTCGGCGCTCAGCTCGATGTCGACTGCTGCGACGGCGGACTCGAGCTGCTCGATCGTGCGCGGTCCGATGATCGGGCCGGTGACGCCGGGCTGATGCAGGAGCCACGCGAGACCGAGGGACGCCGAGGTCCAGCCACGCTCGGCCGCGAAACGGTCGTAGGCGTCGAGCTGGTCCTGCTGCTTGGCTCGGGCCTCGGTGATGCGGGACTCGCCCGATCGAGCGCGCTTGTCGGAGGAGCCGCCGCTCAGCAGCCCGCCCGACAACGGCGACCAGGGCAGGATGCCGAGCCCGTAGTGCTGCGCGGCGGGGATGACCTCGAGTTCGATCGAGCGCTGCGCGAGGTTGTAGAGCGACTGCTCGCTGACGAGGCCGAGGAAGTGCCGCTGTGATGCGACCTCGTTCGCCTGCGCGATGTTCCACGCCGCGAAGTTCGAGCTACCGGTGTAGACGACCTCGCCGCGCGCGACGAGCACCTCCATCGCCTGCCACAGCTCCTGCCAGGAGATGTGCCGGTCGATGTGGTGGAACTGGTACAGGTCGATCCGGTCCGTCTGCAGGCGCTCGAGCGACGCGATCGCCTCACGACGGACCTGCCAGGCCGACGCGCCACGCGCGTTCACGACGTCCGAGCCGTCGTCGTTCGGGGCGACCATGGGCGAGTGGACCTTCGTCGCCAGGACGATGTCGTCACGGACGCCGGGACGGGCTGCGAACCACCGGCCGATGATCTCCTCCGTCGCCCCACGACCGGCGCTGCCGCCGTAGGCGTTGGCAGTGTCGAAGAAGTTGACGCCGAGGTCGAACGCCCGGTCCATGATCGCGAACGAGTCCTCCTCGCTGGTCCGGTCGCCGAAGTTCATCGTGCCGAGCACGATCCGGGAGACCGCCGTCCCCGTGCGGCCGAGGTGCGTGTACTTCATCGTTGAGCCCTTCTCATCGTCGAACCGGGCCGCGATCCCGCGGCGCGTCGAGTGTGTCACGGAAGCCGCCCCCGGCACCCCCGGCTCGACAGGGCGGCCTCGACCGGCTACAGCCCGAGGCGATACCGTGGCCTGATGCTCAGCCTCACCGACGTCTGGCCACTCTTCGGCCTGGAGATCCGCACGCCGAGACTCGTCCTGCGCCTCGTACGCGACGAGGACCTCCCCGGATTGATCGAGGCCGCCCTCGCTGGCGTCCACGATCCCGCCGTCATGCCGTTCTCCACGCCGTGGACCGACCAGCCGCGCGAACAACTCATCCGCGAGACCGCGCGGCACCTCTGGACCCAGCGTGCAGGCGCGACGCCGTCGTCCTGGACGCTCAACCTCGCGATCCTCCTGGACGGGACGCCGATCGGTCTGCAGGACATCGGCGCCCGCGACTTCGCCGTCACCCGGACGGTCGGGAGCGGTTCATGGTTGACGCAGGCACAGCAGGGCAAGGGGCTCGGCATCGAGATGCGGGCGGGCATGCTGCAGTTCGCGTTCGACCACCTCGACGCGGAGGTCGCGGTGTCGGACGCGGCCGTCTGGAACGGCGCATCGCTGGGCGTCTCGCGACGACTCGGCTATCGGGACAACGGCCTCCAACGCTTCATCGGCCGTCCGGGCGAACTTGTCGAGTCGCAGGGCCTCCGACTGCACCGCGACGAGTTCGTGCGACCCGACTGGACCGCCGAGGTCACCGGACTCGATGCGGCGCGGTCGGCGCTCCTCGGCGAGCCGTCAGCAGAATGAGGGCGCCAGTGTCCGCGTCATCGTGACGGGATGACCGACGGCTCCAGCGGCAGTACGAGGGTCGCAACGGTCGCACCGGGGGCGCTGGCCGTAGCGGGACAACTCCGCAGGGTCACGGAACCGCCGTGCGCGTCGGCGATCGCCCGCGCCGCCGGCAGGCCGAGCCCGACGCCCTGCACCGCCTGGTCCCGGGCGTAGTCGGCCCGGTAGAACTTGTCGAAGGCCTGACGGAGTTCGTCGGCGCTCATCCCGACGCCCGTGTCGCTGACGGTCACCTCGACGTGCCCGGCACCCGGCTCGACGACCACGTCGACCGTCCCATCGCCCGGCGTGAACTTCACGGCGTTGGCGACGAGCTCGGTGACCGCGCGGTGGACCTGCTCGGGGTCCGCAGAGACGACCGCCGCCGCATCGGCGTGCAGTCGGACGACCGGACCGGAGACTCCCGCGGTCGCCGTCTCGATCGCACGCGCGGCGACGTCAGTGAGGTCGATACGGCTCGGCTCGATCTGGACCGTGGAGTCCGACGCGGCCAGCAGCTCCTGCACGCGCTGCTCGAGCGCGACCGCGTTGCGCTGGACCACCCGCAGGGCCGGAAGGAGACCGGGGGCGTCGACCTCGGCGTCGTCCATGATCAGTTCGAGGTAACCGTGGATGGAGGTGAGCGGTGTCCGCAGCTCGTGCGACACCGTCGTGAGGAACGCCTCACGGACGTTGATCGCGTTCGCGAGTTCGGTGACGTCGTGCGCCACGATGACCGTCCCCAGGTGCGTGTCGCCGTTCCGGACCACCCGGGTGGAACTCGCCAGGATCGCCCGCTGGCGGCCGGCCTCCCCCACCCATTCGAGGTGGTTCGACAGCAGCTCACCGCGGAGCGCTCTCGGGATGATCTGCTCGTCGAACGGGATGGGCGTCCGCCGGTCGGCCTGGAGCACGTGCGGACCGGCGTAGGGCGGGGTGTCGAGTCGGAACCCGACGGCGCTGACCATGTCGACGGCGTGCGCGTTGGCCAGACGCAGGGTGCCGTCGGCGGTGTAGAAGGCGACGCCGGCGTCGACCGTCTCAAGGATCGACTCGGCGAGCGCCTCAGCATCGAGAGCCCTCGCGAGCGAGACTTCGAGCTCCGCCGCCTGCTCCCGGATCGCCCGCTGGCCCCGTCGCAACTGGCGGGCGCCGATGTTGACCGCAACGGCGATGCCGATCGTGAGCAACGGCAGCAGGGCTACGTTCAGCCAGTCCACGGCGCTGGTCGGCGTGCGCGCACGGAGCAGGTAGGGGGCACTGCTGATGAACAGGGTCCCCACGACAGCCAGGATGATCATCCGCGGGGTGAAGCCGAACGCCAGCCAGAGGACGGGGAAGATGCAGAGCAGGCTCGCCCCCGGGGCCACGCTGATGAGCTCCATGCGGACGCAGGCGACGGCCAGCAGGTCGAGGACGGCGATCGCGGCCATGGCGGACGTCGGCCAGCGCTCCCACGGGAGGACCGCGGCGAGGACGGTGCTGACCACCGCGATCGCCGTGCCCCCGAGCACGGCGAGGGTGAAGAACCGCTCCGGCAGGACGACCGCCACGAGGATCGCGACGATGGCGAAGGCGATCGCGAACGGCAACTGGGCGCGGGCGAAGACCCGGAGGCGGCCGTGTCGCGAGGCTTCGGGTTCCAACAGCGGCACGATCGCCCACTCTCTCCAGCGCTGGCCGAGGGGTCGTCGGCCGGATTCCACGTCGATCAGCTGATCGATCGTCAATCTAGCCGATCAGCGCGCGATCGTCCGTCGGCGAGCTGCTTGAGAGCGCAGCGGGCGGCGATTCGCGTTAATCGGACGATCGAGCGGCGCAGATCAAGCCCTCGCGAGCCGTGGATCGGCGTTCGGCGCAGGCTCCGGTGCGGACGGCCGGCGGTCCAGATGGATCCCGGCGATCATGCAGCGGACGGAGCCCCCGGCGAGCTCGATGGTCGGGACGTCCAGCGCCAGGATCCGGCAGCTGCGCTCGATGACCGCCAACTGGTCCGACCGCAGGCTCTGGACGGCGCGACTGGAGATCGCGAGGAGGCGCTCCCCCGTCGCCGACCGCAGCTCGATCGCGTTGCCGGCGAAGTCGCAGACCTGCCCGTAGTCGAGGTCGACGATCGTCCGCCCGTGGGCGGTGAGCCGCTCGACCACCTGCTCGCGGCGCGCCGGCGAGGCGATCAGGTCGAGACCGACGAGCGCGAACTCGGTCGCCACGCCCATCATGACGTTGGTGTGGTAGATCGGGACCCCGTGCGGGTCGACCGCGTCGAAGACGAGCGGCTCGTACCCGAAGTTGGTGCAGAACCGCTCGAGGGCGATCGGGTCGGCGCGGTGGGATCGTGCGACGAACGCCACCCGTGCCGCGTGGTCGAGCACCATCGCACCGGTGCCCTCGAGGAACACGTCGTCGAGCTCCAGCCCCGAGTAGTCGATGACGTCCTGCACGCGGTACTCGCGCTTCAGCATCTCGACGATGTCCCAGCGGCGCTCGCGTCGGCGGTTCACCGCGTACATCGGGTAGACCGCCAGGTGACCGCCCGCATGCGTGGACAGCCAGTTGTTGGGGAAGACGCTGTCGGGGCGATCCGGGTCCTCGTCGTCGAACAGGTGGACGCGGACGCCCGCCGCATCGAGTGCCTGCGCCACGGCGGTGACCTCGTCGAACGCCGCGTGAGCCACCCCGGCCGCGGACGCCGACGGGACACCGTCCGCGACCTGGAAGACGTTGTCGGCCGCGGTCAGCGGGTTCGGCGTGAACCGGTGCGGCCGGATGAGCACCACGGCCGACGGCGCCTGCACGGACATGTCGGACTCAGCCGACGGGAGAGAGAGCGCCGACGAGTCCGAAGAGGTCCTTCGGGTCATCGGGGGCGGCGACGAGGTCGATCTCTTCGAAGTACTCGCTGCCGTCGACGGAGTCGCGGAGGAACCGCAGCGCCGTGAAGTCCTCGATGGCGAAGCCGACGGAGTCGAAGAGCGTGATCTGGTCGCGCGAGGTGCGGCCGGGGACGGCGCCGGTGAGCACCTGCCAGAACTCGATGACCGGGAAGTCGGGGGCCATCTGCTGGATCTCGCCCTCGATGCGGGTCTGCGGCGGGAATTCGACGAACACCTCGGCGCGATCGAGGATCGATGCCTCGAGCTCCGTCTTGCCGGGGCAGTCGCCACCGATGGCGTTCAGGTGCATGCCGGGCTCGACCAGGTCGTTCGTGAGGACGGTCGCGAGCGCCTTGTCGGCCGTGCAGGTCGTGACGACGTCCGCGCCCGCCACGGCGTCGGCGGCACTCGTCCCGATGACGACCTCGAATCCGAGCGGCTCCAGGTTGCGCGCGAACTTGTCCATCGCGAGCGGGTCGACGTCCCAGATCCGAACGGTGCTGATGCCGAGGGCGGCGCGCATGCCGAGGGCCTGGAACTCGGCCTGGCTGCCGGCGCCGATGAGCGCGTGGACACTCGAGTCGGGACGAGCGAGGTGCTTGGCGACCATGCCCGAGGTCGCGGCGGTCCGGAGGGCCGTGAGGAGCGTCATCTCAGCGAGGAACGTCGGGTAGCCGTTGTGGACGTCGGCGAGGACACCGAAGGCGGTCACTGTCTGGTAGCCGCGTGCCGGGTTGGAGGGATGGCCGTTCACGTACTTGAAGGCGTAGGTCTCGTGGTCGCTCGTCGGCATGAGCTCGATGACGCCGAAGGGCGTGTGACTCGCGACGCGCGGGCTCTTGTCGAACGACGGCCAGCGGCGGAAGTCGGCCTCGAGGTAGTCGATCATGCCGGCGATGATGCGCTCGGGACCTCGGTCGGCCGTCCAACGGATCATGTTGCGGACATCGACGAAACGCGTCATGACGTTCCCTCCAGACGGGTCGGGGTGTGAGAGCCACCGTGCGCAGATCGCACCCGGTGCTTCGAGCCTAGATTTCGACGATCTGCACTTTCTATTCCAGAGATGCGCGATTTGTGCACAGGTTATGCACAATGTGAGTAAGTCGGTTGTACATTGTGAGCATGGCAGCGCTCGACGATCTCGACCGAAGGCTGCTGGCTGCGCTCCGAGCCGACGGCCGGGCATCGGTCGCGAGCCTCGCGCGGTCGCTCGACGTCACCCGGGCCACGGTCACCAGCCGCCTGGAGCGCCTCGTCTCCTCGGGCACCGTCGTCGGGTTCTCGGTCCGGGTGCGCGACGAACTGGACCCGGGGACCATTCGCGCGATCGCCTTCATCGAGGTCGAGGGCCGCTCCACGGACCACGTCATCCGCCAACTGCGCGGCTTCCCCGAGATCAGCGCACTTCACACCACCAACGGCGGGTGGGACCTGGTCGCGGAACTCCGCACCGAGACCCTCACCGACTTCGACCGCGTGCTCGGTGGCATCCGGCGCATCGAGGGCGTCGTCAACAGCGAGACGAGCCTCCTGCTGAGTTCCGTCCTCCGCTGACGACCCGGTCGCGGCGCTTCAGCCCCGGCCCCTGAGCTTGTCGAAGGGCACACGGCCTGACCCCGCCCTTCGACAGGCTCAGGGACCGGACGGGGAGCGCAGGGAACGGACGAGTGCGACGAGCCGACGCTAGAGGCGCGGGTCGATCGGCTCGGACTCCATGGCGAGCACGCCGAAGACGGCCTGATGCACCCGCCAGGTCGGTTCACCGGCGACGAACCGTTCGACGGCCTCCACACCGAGCGCGTACTCGCGCAGCGCCATCGACCGCTTGTGGCCGATGTCCCGATCGCGCAGGCGCTCGAGGTTGTGCGGCTCGGTGTAGTCGGGACCGTAGATGATGCGCAGGTACTCACGACCCCGCACCTTGATGCCGGGCTGCGCGAGCGACTTCTCACCGCGGACGAGGCCGGCCACAGGCTTCACCACCATGCCCTCACCGCCCGCACCGGTCAGCTCCTCCCACCACGTGGTCGCGGCATTCTCGGAGGCCGACGAGGTGAGGTCGACCTCGATCGAGCGGGTCCGACGGATGAGCTCCGGGTCGGCGTCCGCGAGGCGGTCGGCGACCGAGAGGTGCCAAGCGTGGTCGCGGCCCAGGTGGCTCGTCCCCGTCGAGGCGAGGAGCTGGAACGGAGCGATCTGCACGCCCTCCAGACCGTTCGAGGGCGCGGTGTACGGGCGGTAGGCCGCAACGTAGGCGTCGGCGGCCTCGGCCCGTCGACGCGTCCGCTCAAGCAGGTCCGAGACGTCGACACCCGTCGCCGCCGCCTGCTCCAGCACGTGCACGGCCGCCGGGAGTGCAGCGGTCGCGGCAGCTCCGACCGAGGCGTACTGGTCGCGGATCAAGCTCTCCGCCTTCACCGACCATGGCAGCAGCTCGCTGTCGAAGAGCAACCAGGAGGCGTCGAATTCCTCCCAGAGACCGGCTCGCTCCACAGCGGCGTCGAGCCGGGTCAGGAGCGTCTGCGTCGTCTCCTCGTCGAAGAACGGGCGTCCGGTTCGGGTGTGGACGGTCCCGCGCCACCCGGCAGACGCACCGAAGGGTGCCGGATCACGCGTGAGCAGCACGACGGCACGCGAGCCCATGTGCTTCTCCTCGCAGACCACCCGGTCGAGCCCATCCCGGCGATACGCCTCGAACGCCTCAGCGGGGTGCTCCAGGAGGTCCTTCCGCTGCGAGGTGCTCGGCGGACTCATCGTCGGCGGCAGGTAGACCAGACGCCGCGGGTCGATCGCGAACCGGCTCATGACCTCGAGTGCGCCGGCCGCCGCATCTTCGCGGATGCCGACCCGGCCCGAGACACGGGTCTCGACGACCTGCTTGCCGAGGACGTCGTCGATGCGCAGCAGCCCGGGATCCCGCTGCTCGCCCGCGGGACCGGTCGGGCGGCCGAGCGGCACGACGGGTTCGTACCAGACCTGCTCGGCCGGCACGTCGACGACCTCGCGCTCCGGCCACCGCAGGGCACTCAGCTTGCCGCCGAAGACGCAGCCGGTGTCGAGGCACATCGTGTTGTTGACCCACTCGGCGTCGAGGGTCGGCACGTGGCCGTAGAGGACGGTCGCCTTGCCGCGGTAGTCCTCCGCCCACGGCAGCCGCACGGGCAGGCCGTACTCGTCGGTCTCCCCCGTGGTGTCGCCATAGAGCGCGAACGACCGCACCCGCCCGGAGGCGCGTCCGTGATACTGCTCGATCAGCCCGGCGTGCGCGACGACGAGCTTCCCGTCGTCGAGGACGAGGTGCGCGACGAGCTCGCGACAGAACCGCTCGACCTCTGCTCGGAACTCCTCCGGCTCCTCGGCCAGTTGGGCGAGCGACTCGGCGAGCCCATGGCTGGTCTGCACCCGCTTGCCCTGCAGCGCGCGGACGAGCTTCGACTCGTGGTTGCCGGGCACGGCCAACGCGTGTCCCGCGCCCACCATCCCCATCGCCAACCGCAGCACGCCAGGGGTGTCCGGCCCACGGTCGACGAGGTCGCCGAGGAAGATCGCGCGGCGGCCCTCGGGGTGGGCGGCGTCGATCGGCCGACCCTCGACATCGCGCTCGATGACATACCCGAGCTTCGTGAGCAGCGTCTCGAGCTCGCTCCGGCACCCGTGCACGTCGCCGATCGCGTCGAAGGGACCGCGCTCCTGACGACGGTCGTTGAGCAGCGGCTCACGGACGAACGACGCCTGCGCGATCGCCTCGACGCCGGAGAGGACGTGGACCTTCCGGAAGCCCTCCTTGCTGAGGTGCCGCATCGACCGGCGCAGTTGGTCCTGCTGACGCTTGATGACGGCCGCGCCGAACGAGCGGTCCTCGCGGGCCTCGTTGCGCTCGATGCAGACGCGCTCCGGGACGTCGAGCACCACGGCGACAGGGAGGACGTCGTGGTTGCGTGCCAGGTCGATCAGCGACTTGCGCGAGGCCGGTTGGACGTTGGTCGCGTCGATGACCGTGAGGAGCCCGGCGTCCAGGCGGCGAGCAGCCACATCGCGGAGCGCGGCGAAGGCCTCGGCGCTGGCGGCCTGGTTGTTCTCGTCGTTGGAGACGAGCCCGCGGAAGAAGTCGCTCGACAGGGTCTCGAACCGGCCGAAGTGCGTGGCGGCGAAGGTCGACTTGCCGGACCCGCTCACCCCGATGAGGACCACGAGCGACAGTTCGGGGATCGGCAGTGCGGCGGGGGTCTGCTCGAGGTCGCTCATGAGATGGCCTTCCGGAAGATGGCGAGCTGCGTCGGCGAACCGAGCTGCGGGTCGACGTCGCCGACCGTGCGGTGCTCGACGCCGTAGCCGTACCGCTCGGCCGCGGTGGTGCACCAGGTCGCGAACTCCTGACGGTCCCACTCGAAGCGGTGGTCCGGGTGTCGGAACGAGCCCGCCGGCAACGAGGGGTACAACGCGTTGTATTCGCGGTTCGGCGTCGTGACGATCACGGCTTCGGGAGCCGCAGCACCGAAGATCGAGGCCTCGAGTGCATCGAGGCGCTCAGCGTCGATGTGCTCGACGACCTCCATGAGCACGATCGCATCGAGTCCGCGCAGCCGGGTGTCCGCGTAGGTCGCCGAGGACTGCAGCAGCTGGACACGCTCTCGGACGCGATCGCTCGCGTCGCGGAGCCCGAGCCGCTGCGATGCGGCTGCGAGCGCGCGTGCGGAGACGTCGGTACCGATCACCGAGGTGACGAGAGGATCCGCCAGCAATCGCGTGAGGAGGGCGCCCTCGCCGCACCCGACGTCGGCGACCGACCGCGCCCGCACGTCGGCGAGCGCCTGCAGGACCGCCTCGGCGCGCAGGCCGGCGAGGGCCGGGGCGCGCTTCGTCTGTGACGGTGTGACCGCGTCGGCACCGTCGGCAGCGCCGGTCCGCGCTTCCGGGTCCAGCTGCGACTGCGCATCGGTGACCATCCGCGACTGGTGCGCGAGATACCGCTTGGTGATCAGGTCCCGGTCGGGGTGGTCGGCCAGCCACCCCTCGCCGGCGCGCAGGAGTTTGCCGACCTCGTCGTCGGAGACCCAGTAGTGCTTGGCGTCGTCGAGGACGGGCAGCAGGACGTAGAGCTGGCGGAGCGCGTCCGCGAGGCGGAGATCTCCGGTCAGCTCGAGGTCGACGTATCGCGAGTCGCCCCACGCGGGGACGGTCGGGTCGAGCGGGATCGCCCGTTCGACGACGGTCCAGCCGAGTGGACCGAAGAGTCGGGTCGCCAGCTGCTCCAGGCCTCGCGACGGCACCGCCGCGACCGTGATCGTCAGCGGGAGCGCTGCCGCGGCGAGCTCCGGGTGGGAGTCGCTGCGGCCGGTCATGGCGCTGCGGAACACCTGCCCGATCGCGACGGCGACCATCGACGACGACGCGTACGGTCGGTCGTTCACGTACTGCGAGAGCGACGCGCTGTCACCGCCGCCGAAACGCTTCTGACGGACGAGCGCGATCGCGTCGACCTCGAGCAGCAGGGCGATGGTGCACCGCTCGTCGGTCGCCTCCGGGTAGAACACGTGGGCGCGCCCGACACTGAGGTCGAAGCTCTGCGCCCGCGCGGGATGCTTGCGGACGAGGTGCCCCAGGTCGGCGGCCGACGGCGCGGTCGAGGTGATGGTGACGAGCACAGGTCCATCCGTCCGGTCGGCGTCGAGGTTCCTGAAAGCCTAGCGGCGGTCGTCGCGCGTGCGTGAGTCGCCCGAATCTGCACGGATTTCGGCGATTTCCGTGCAGTTCCGGGCGACTCAGGCCGGCTGATCAGCCCCCGAACAGCTTGCCGAAGAACCCTTTTCGCGGCTTCCAGCCGGCGGCGGTCAGGGCGTCGATGACGGGTTGCTTCACCTCGTCCGTCGTGAACTGGTAGCCCATGAGGTGGCCGGTCGTGGTGCCGTTCCGGTCGGTCGACTGTGCGATCGGCGCGGCGCGCCCACCGAAGGTGAAGGTCTTCTGGGGGCCGGACTGCCACGTGCGCTTCGTCGAGAGCCCGTCGAGGCCGACGGTGGTCTTCGAGGAGGAGGAGTGCTCGTGGAACTCCCACTCGCCGTCCTCGGGGTGCAGCTCGACCCGCAGCTCGTACTCGGCACTGAACATCCCGGCGCCGATGAAGCCGAGCCAGCGCTGGTCGGCGTACCGCCAGTGCGCGACGACGCCGTCGGGAGTCGGGTCGTAGATGAACGGGAGGTCCTCGCTGTTCAGAGCGAGGACCCGGGCCTGGGCGTCGGCGAGGTCGAAGGTCATGGGGCGAGTCTAGGCAGCCGGGCCGCCCAGCGACATGGGGACAGCTCCCCGTCACCCGGCTCCCCTACGCTGGCCGGGTGAGCGAATCCATCCTGACCCAGAACGTCCTGACCGTCATGAGCTACAACATCCGCACCGCCGTCGCCCAGCCCGGTCACGAGTGGGTGGACCGTGCACCGCTCGTCTCACAGGTCATCGCCCGCAACGCCCCAGACCTCCTCGGGCTGCAGGAGGTCCGCGAGCACCAGCTGCACGACCTGCTCCCGGGCCTCGCCGAGTACGACTGGTTCGGGCAGGGCCGTGACGGCGGTTCGGCCGGCGAGTACGGGCCGGTGTGCTTCCGCCGCTCGCGGTTCGAACAGCTCGACGCCGGCGAATTCTGGCTGTCGGACACCCCAGACGAACCGGGCTCGAACACCTGGCCGTCGCTGCACGCACGGTTCGTCACCTGGGTCAGGCTCCGCGAGCGTCGCACCGGCGACGAGCTCGTCTTCGCCAACACCCACCTCGACCACGAGAGCTCACCGCACGGCGACGACGTCCGCACGCGCAGCGCGAAGCTGATCGCCGACCGATTCTCCGGCGTCGACGTCCCCGTCCTCCTCACCGGCGACTTCAACACCGAACGCGGATCGGCGGCGCACGACTCCCTGGCGGACGCCGGGTTCGTCGACCTCTCGCCGGTCGAGAGCGACGGTATCGGCACGTTCCAGGGCTACGGTCCCCAGCGTCCCGGGAACGCACGCATCGACTGGGTGCTCGGTCGCTCAGGCAGCGTCGCTCCGCACACCCGACTGGAACCGATCGAAGCCCTCGTCGACGAACAGGACCCACCTCGGAGGCGAGCGACCACTTCCCCATCCTCATCCGGGCGCAGCTCACCCACTGACGGCGGCGCGTCTCGGACACGCGCTCGAAGTTCGGTGGATCAGGCGTTGGAGGCCGTCGGCGCGAGCCGGAGGAGGACCAGCCCGACGATCGACGGGAGGAGGGGCAGCGCCGCACCGAACACCGGGTCCACGCCGGTGAGGAGCGCGCCGCAGAGGGCGCCCGCCACGAGCAGCACGATCGCGCCGATCCGGATGAGGTGGTGGTCGTGGACGCCGTCGGCGAGGCTCTGCATGAGACTCGTGAGGGTGCCGGTCACGAAGGTGGTGGTCACGCCTGAGCGTTCGATGCGACGGGCGACGGCCGTCTGCCCCGCCATCGCGAGCGTGGAGAGCGCGATGAGGACACAGATCACGGGCGTCGTGCGCGTCTCGGGAGACACGATCCATCCGATGAGGACGCACGCCTGCGCGATCACCGCACCGCCGAGCACGAGGACGAGCCGGTGCTGCGGCGCCTCCGGGGTCGGTCTGTCAGCGGTGGCGACGAGCCTCGTGAAGCGGAAGGCGAGGAACGTCCCGACGGAGAACAGCAGCACGGCGACGGTCGCCCCGAGCAGCACCTCGCCGAAGTCGGGCCGGCTCGTGAGTCCGGCCAGCACGAAGTTGCCGGTCATGTTCGCGGTGAAGACGCCGCCGAGCTGCAGGAACGCGAAGGCGTCGGTCGCCCCGGCCGCGAACGACAGCACGAGCGCCATCGCCGCGATCATGCCGGCACGCGTCCGACGCCGGGTGGTCGTCAGGGTCGGGTCGGTGCCGCCGGTCTCAGTCACGTGCACATCGTCCCACGCCCGTTCGCCCACGTTCGGGCGAACGACGCGTCAGGCGAGGAGGTCCGCGAGGAAGTTCAGCTGCGCCTGCTGCTGCACCGGCCCGCCACCCTCGTGCCCATTGTACGGATAGACGGCGATGTCCTTCTGCGTGCCCGCGTAGTGGTTGAACGCCGCGTACACCGTCGAGGGCGGACACACCGCGTCGCAGAGCGCGACGGAGAACAGTGCGGGGGCGGTCGCGCGGGCGGCGAAGTTCGTCGCGTCGAAGTACGAGAGCGTCCGGAACACCTCCTCCTCGTGGCCGCGTCGGCTGATGAGGTACGTCTTCAGCTCCGCGAAGGGGCTCGCGTCGGTGATCTGCAGGGCACGACGGAAGTGCGACAGGAACGGGACGTCGACGAGCGCCGCCGCGAGTCCCTCGCAGAGCCCGGCCGCGGCGAGGGCGATGCCACCACCCTGGCTGCCACCGGCGACGACGACCCGGGCGGGGTCGACCTCCGGGAAGCTGCGCACCACGTCGACGGCGAGTGCCGCATCCGTGAAGACCCGACGGTAGTAGTAGGTCTCGGGGCTGCCGAGCCCGGCGCTCATCTTCCCGGCGACCTGCGGACCGCTCCCGAACGGGTCGGCCGTCGCGCCCGGCAGGTTCGCGCTCCCCTGGCCGCGCGTGTCCATGACGAACACCGCGTAGCCCGCGGACGGGTGCATCGTCCACTGGTGGGCGAGCCCACGACCGCCGCTGTAGCCGATGTAGTGCACGATGCACGGGAGCGGCTCGGTCGCGCCGGCCGGTCGGATGAACCACCCCTTGATCGGGTCGCCACCGAACCCGGAGAACGTGACGTCCTCGACGACGAGACCCGTCAGCTCAGGGTTGGATCGTTCACGCACCGTCGGCTGCGCGAGGGCGTGGGCTTCGGCGAGGGTGTCCGTCCAGAACGCGTCGAAGTCCGGCGCCTCCTCGCGGTCGGGCAGGTACTGCTGGAGCTGGGCGAGGGGCAGGTCGAATTGCGCCACGGGTCACCTTCGGTTCGTGAGATCGGATACGGGTGGGGAAGGGGTCAGGAGGAGGGGATCGCGGAGATGAGGCCGAGACCGACGCTGATGCGGTCGGCCACCTCGATGAGGTCCTCGGTGAGGACGTCGAGGTTGCGCTCTCGCATCAGGCTCAGCCGACCCGAGATGGAGATCGCCGCCACGACTCTGGCGTTCGCGTCGCGGATCGGCGCCGCGATCCCGAGACGACCCAACGCGAGCTCCTGGTCTTCCATGCAGACGCCGCGTTCCCGCGCCGTCGCGAGCTCGGCGGCGAGAGCCGCGTGCTCCGTGACGGTGTTGGCCGTGTAGCGCGGGAGCGGCTCATCTCCGAGCAGCGCACGGAGGCCGTCGGCGTCGAGGTCGAGGAGCAGACACTTGCCGAGCGCGGAGGCGTGCAACGGCTGGCGCAGCCCGATCATCGAGTGCGACTTCGGGGCGAGGGCTCCCTCGAAGTGGCAGAGGTAGATGAGGCTCGAGCCGTCGAGCACGCCGACGTTCACGCTGAGGCCGATCCGCTGTGCGAGTTCCTGAGCGGGAGCACGCGACTCCCGGTGCACCGGGTTCTGGTTGAGCCCCTCGCTCGCGAGCGCCAGGATGGTCGCGCCGATGGCGTAGGACGGACTGTCGGCCGCCTTCGTCACATAGCCGAGCTCCTCGAGCGTGCCGAGGAGGCGTGCGGTCGTCGAGGTGCCGAGACCGGTCGCACGGGCGATGTCGGAGGCCCGCAACGGTCCGGTGGTCGATGCGCCGAGAACGGCGAGCACGGATGCTGCACGGCCGATGCCCTGCTGGATCTCACCTGCCACGGGTCCTCCACGGTGTCGGTGTCGGTTCGGATGTCCGGCCTCGGAGGCCGTGTTCAGCGTAGCGGTCGGGCTCGGCGCGGCCGGGTGGTGCGCCCGCTCGGCTGCTCGAAGACCTTCACACTCGCGACGCTCACGTAGGGCGACCCGTTCGTGGCCGTGACGACGACACGGAGGGCGTCGACCCGCACGGGTTCGACGTCGTGGATCCGATGCCGGTGCCGGTTCCCCTCGACCTCGGCCAACACCGTCCACGTCCCCTCAGGAGCACCCGCCGGTCGTGCCTCGACGCGGTACGCGGCGACGAGCTCCGGCACCGCCTCGAAGTCCGTGCGGTGGTGGTGCAGGTTGATGAGGTCCACGTCGACGTCGTCGTTGAACACGATCCGGACGGACGCGACATCGACCGGCTCATCCCAGTGCAGGGTGAGGACCTCGGGCTCGGTGACCAGGTCGCGGTTGTCCTGGAGCCGCGCCGAGGACCACAGGTGCGGTCCGCCGTAGGGGCGCTGGTACCCGTCGACGATCCGCTCAGGCCGGTACGCCGTGGTCTCCCCGCCGACGGTCAGCGCGACGCCCCGGCCGCGGAGCTTCCGAGCGTTCCAGTCGAGGATCGCCTGGTCCTGCTCCTCGGGGATGTGGTCGTCGAACACCTCGTCGGACGCGTGCTTGGCCGTCAGGATGAGGAGCCCGTAAGGGTGGCCCTCGGTGAGGAGCAGGCTGACGTCCGCGTTGGCGCGGACGACGAGCACGGCGTTCTGTTCGATCTCGGGCGTCCATCCGAAGCGGACGGTGGCGGGCACGCCCACCCCGGCGGTGACGTCGGCCGTGCCGTCGAGGAGGTGCTCGACGGGGACGGCGTTCTGCCGCTTGCCCGCGCTCCACAGTTCGACCCGGAGGGTGGTGTCGCTCGCGGCGTCGACGAGCAGGGTTATCCGGTCGAGTGTCGGGGCGACGGGCACGAGGATCGCGACGTCGCGGTCGAGGGCGAACCGCTCGCCGGAGCCGAGGTGCTCCAGCGTGGAGATGGTGTCGAGCGCGCTCGAAGCGGAGACCGTCGCCCGCCCGGCCAGATCGTCGGGGTCGTCCGTGGTGATGCCGATGACCGGGGCGTCCTCGCGCAGGAGCGTGCGCTGCAGGAGCGGGAGCGCCTGCCCGGCGAGCTCCCGCGGCGTCAGTCCATGGCGGGCGATGAGCGCCGCAGCCGTCCCCACCGCCTGACCCTGCGTCGCGCAGGTCGCCATGACGCGGGTGGACCCGAACGCGACGTGGGAGGCGGAGATGTTGCGTCCGGCGAACAGCAGGTTGTCGACGTCGTGCGAGTACAGGCTGCGGAAGGGGATCCCGTAGGTGCCGTTGCTGAACCGCTGCTGCGCGCCGGCGGTCTCGGCGTAGACGCCCTCAACCGGGTGCAGGTCGATCGACCAGCCACCGAAGGCGACCGTGTCCTCGAAGTCGACCTGGTCGAGCAGGTCGTTCTGCGTGAGGGTGTGGTCACCCAGCAGCCGCCGGTACTCGCGCTTCCCCGGGATCGATCCGACCCACTCGAGCGTCAGGGTGTCGGCGTCGAACTCGCCGGAGTTCTTGATGTAGTCCCAGATCCCGAAGACGACGCTCCACAGCTCGTCGCGGATCTGCTCGTTCTCGGCGACGGTGTCGAGCTCGCCGCCCCACTCGATCCACCAGTAGTTGCAGCCGTTGTCGCCGGTCCGGATGATCCGGTTGGTGAGGATCGGGGTGTCGCGGATGTCGCGCGCGATGTCGGGGGCGACGAACCGCTCGGGGCGTCCCGTGTCCTTCGTGTAGAAGAAGATCGAACTGCCGAGGAGCTCGTCGTCCGCGACCTCGGGCGCCCACGGCTCGCCGAGCTCGGCGCGGCCCTCGCGCCCGATGCGGGAGGTCGCGCCCGCGAGATGCCCCACCAGCCCGTCTCCGGTGCAGTCGATGAAGACGGGTGCGACGAACTCCGTCTCGATCTCGCTGCCCATCGTCCATCCGGTGACGGACGCGATCCTCGGTGTCGGCGACGCCACGCCCTCAGCGCCCTCCGCCATCGTGACGATGCGGACGTCGGTGTTGAGGTGCAGCTGCAGGTTCGGCTCGGCCCGCACGAGGTCGAGGACCGTCTGGTCCCAGTAGAACGGGTTGCCCTCCGGGTTGCGGTACTGGTTCTCGAGGAAGAGCTCCCCCATGATGCCGGTCTCCCGCGCGAACCGCTGGTGCCCGTGCGCGGTCGCTCCGACGACCCACACCCGCACCTCGCTCGACGAGTTGCCACCGAGCACCGGCCGGTTCGTGACGAGCGAGACCCGGGAGCCGAGACGGGCGGCCGCGACGGCGGCCGAGACCCCCGCGAGACCACCGCCGATGACGACGACGTCGGCGGACTGGGTGCGGTGCTGCATGGGAGACACTCCTTCGTGATGCGTGATCCTGGAAGCCGTCGGACACGTGTCGACCACCGGACGGTTGCCACGCTACCATTCAGCGGTACGACTTTCCCATTCAGTGGGTAAGATTCTTCGGCAGGTGAACCTCGAAGCACCCCGACAACGATGTGAGGACCGATGGACGAGAGCAGGACCCAGGCCGCAGCCCTGGCCGAAGCCGCCGCGCACAGTGCGCAGACCCCCTACGACGACGCTGAGCGATCACGCCGGATGCGGAAGGTCATCTGGGCCGCGGGGGCCGGACACTTCGTCGAATGGTTCGACTTCGGTCTGTACGGCACGCTCGCGACGGTCATCAGCCTCAACTTCTTCCAGCAGGGCAACACGCAGGCGGCCCTCCTGTCCGCGTTCGCGGTGTTCGGCGCCGGCTTCGTGATGCGCCCCCTCGGTGGCCTCTTCTGGGGCTCGCTCGGCGACCGCATCGGGCGCAAGACGGTCCTCGCGACGGTGATCCTCGTGACCTCCGGGGCGACGGTCGTCATGGGTCTCCTGCCGACGTTCGACCTCATCGGCCTCTGGGCGCCGATCCTGCTCGTCATCGTGCGGCTCGTGCAGGGCTTCGCCGCCGGCGGCGAGAGCTCCGGCGCCACGACGCTCCTCGCCGAGTACGCCCCGTCCAACCGACGCGGCTTCGTGACGAGCTTCATCGACGTATTCGGCTTCGCGGCCTTCGTGGTCGGGGCAGGTCTCGTCCTCCTCTTCACCTCCACACTCGGCACGGACGCCCTCAACGAGTGGGGTTGGCGCGCCCTCTTCTTCCTCGCCCTGCCACTCGGCCTCGCCGGCCTCTACCTGCGGAACAAGCTCGAGGACACCCCGGAGTTCCAGGCGATCCAAGCGAAGGGGGCCGTCTCGAAGTCACCGCTGCGCACGTCGTTGCGGACCTCGTGGAAGGCGCTGCTCTTCTGCGTCGGCTTCGTCGTGATCAAGGCGGTCGGCCACTGGATCCTGCAGACCTTCATGCCGTCGTACCTGCAGACCGACCTCGGCTACTCGCAGCCGCTCAGCTACGGGGTCACGGTGCTCGGGCTGCTCGCGATCGCGATCCTCGTACCCTTCATGGGTCTGCTGAGCGACCGCATCGGACGGAAGCCCGTGATGATCGCCGGTTGCGTCGGGTTCCTGGTGTTGACGTATCCGACGCTCATGCTCATGAGTGCGGGCAACTTCGCCGCCGCGGCTGTCGCGATGGTGATCCTCGGCGTCTTCATGGCGGCGTACGACGGTGCGTCGAGTGCTGCGATGGCCGAGCTGTTCCCGACCAGTATCCGTTACGGCTCGATGGCGATCGCGTACAACCTGTCGGTCGCCGTGTTCGGTGGGATCACACCCTACTTCGCGACGTTCCTGATCGCCTCGACGGGCAACCGGTTCGCGCCCGCGTTCTACGTGATGGCGGCGGCGCTCATCACGTTGATCGTCGTGCTGCGGGCCCGCGAGACGGCCAAGCTGCCGCTCCCGCGCTGAGCGGACCCGAACGAACGCCGGCGTCGACCCGACGGGTCGACGCCGGCGTTGTCGTTCAGGGACGACTCAGCGGGTGAAGTCGCGCAGGTCGAGGTCGGGGTCTTCGAGCACGTCCGTGGTCTCGATGGAGTCGCGCGGCTCGTAGGCCGTCGTTGACGGGCGGATGTCGTCGAGGTAGCCCTGCAGGCGGTCTCGTCCCTCGCTGAAGTCGGGGACCTCGTCGGTCCAGCTGTGGGGCACCGAGAGGACGTCGTTGCCGAGGCCGATGACGAGCTGCGCGGACGCCGGCCCGTCCTCATCGCCGTCGGACTCGACCACGATCGGGATGGTGACGGCCTCGGCACGGCCGCGCTTGGCCAGTTCTGCCGTCAGTTCGACCAGGAGCTGCGCGACCTCGTCGGTCGTCACGACGTTCTCGCCGGCGTAGGTAATGCATCGCATGGATCAACTCTGCCGGACGGATGCTGCGAACCAGGGCCCCTTGACAGGCACCCGGGCGAGATGACTGGGTGTCCTAGCGATCGCGCTCAGCGCGTCGTGTTCCGGCGGCGCCGCGACCGCCACGCGCGCCAGGCACCAGTGGACCACAGGGCCCAGAGGACGAGGACGGGCTGGAAGACCAGGCGGACGGCACGGGCGATGTCGCTGTCCAACCCGAAGGCGTCGGTTCCGCGCACGAACTGCTCGAGGTTGCCGGGGAAGACGGCGACGAAGAAGGCGGCGACGATCCAGCCGACGGCGACGCGGTACCGGGCGAGCAGGATCAGCGAGAGGCCGAGCAGGATCTCGACGACCCCCGACGCAACGACGACCACGTCGACCGGCAGGGGCAACCACTGCGGCACCTGGGCGACGAACGACTGCCGCGCGAAGGTGAGGTGGCCGACGCCGGCGAAGGTGAGGACGGCTCCGAGGAGCCAGCGGGCGAATGTGCGGACGAACTCCATGTCAGCTCACGGCCGTCACGGCGTACTTGAAGCCGCGGTGCGAGCCGACGAAGCCGAGGCGTTCGTAGAAGCGGTGGGCGTCGACCCGGGCCTCGTCGGAGGTCAACTGCACGATCGACGAACCGGTCGTCGGAGCGGCGATGTCCGTCACCCAGCGCATCATGGCCGTTCCGACGCCGCCGGATCGCAGGCTCGAGGACACACGCACCGCTTCGACCAGCAGCCGTGTCGAGCCGCGACGGGCCATCCCGGGGATGCGGGTCAGCTGCATCGTCGCGATGACGGCGTTCGCCGCGTCGACGACCAGCAGGATCTCGTTCGCCGGGTCGTCGATGAGGTCCGCGAGCGCACGCTCGTAGGCAGGGAGGTCGCTCTCCTGGGCCTGGTCACCACGGGACGCGCTGATCGGGTCGTCTGCGAGGAGCGCCATCAGCGCATCGAGGTCGGCGAGGGTGGCCCGGCGCAGCAGTAGCTCCTGTCCTGGCGTGGTGAGGGTGGCGGGGAGCGTGAGCGCAGCGATCATCCGTCCACCCTCTCACCTCTGGATCGTCGATCCGTCCACCGCCCGCGCGACCGACCGGAGTGCGTGCGCCCTCGTCGCCGCGTACGACTCCTCCAGCACGGCTTCGAGCCCCGGGTACTCGGTGTGCCCGGCGGGGAGGACACTCAGCTCGAGGTCCTCGAGCGCGTTGGCGACGGCGAACTGCCCGGGTGGTGGCACGTGTCCGTCCCAGAGCGCGGCCTCCACCCGCACCGGCACGTGGACGAACCCCGCGGCCGTCGACGCGTCGAAGAACCGCAGGACCTCGCGCGCCTCGGGGTGCTCGGCGACGTGGTGTCGCACCCGCTCCCCGCTCCCCTCGCACGGCAGGCGCAGGCGCACGTCGTACTGACCGAAGCTCGGCACCACGAGCGTCGCTCCGACGAAGCGGTCGTCCCACGGCAGGGCGAGCGCGCCGATCCCACCGCCGAAGCTCTCACCGACGAAGTAGAGCGGGAGCGGTCCGACGACGTCGAGCAGCGCCGACGCCGCGTGCCAGAGGTCGACGGCACAGCGGCCGAGCGCGTACCGCTCGACGCTGTCGATGCCGAACAGGACGTGTCCGTCCTCCGGCGTCGGTGCCCCGAGTCCGGTGTTGAAGACGCCCTGACCGCGGGCGATCGGGAAGATGACGGCGGCGTCATCGGGGACACGGGACCAGTCCGGTGCGTCGCGTCCGCCGTAGCCGTGCCCGTGCACCATCCCGAAGCGCGCCTGCCCGTCCGCCGGCGTCGCGAGCCATCCACGGAGGCGGAGGCCGTCGGCGACCGTGTGCTCGACGACGAAGACCTCGTGCGCACCCTGTCGGCCGATCGGGGTCAAGACGGGATCCGGAGACACCTCACGTGCCGCCACGTACCACCCGCGCCACAGCTCCTCGAATCCAGCCGGCGGCACGACCGGTTCGACCGCCAGGAGCCCCTCGAGGTCATAGCCGTAGGTGCCGTCCCGCACCTCGTCGCCGAACCAGTCCCGATGTCGTCCCTCACGCATGCGTTGTCCGCCTCCGTCTCGTCGTCGTGGATCGCCGGTGCCGAGGTTCGCCGTGCGCGCGTGCCAGACTGGCAACCGGGTCGAAGGAGGACGCTGTGCTCGGTGCGGAACGCAGATCGCAGATCATGTCGGAGGTGCGCCGCAACGGTGCGGCGAGCGTCGTCGACCTCGCGACCGCACTCGGCGTCAGCGAGATGACCGTGCGACGCGACATCGAGCAACTCGCGACGGAGGGCCTCGTCGACCGCGTCCGTGGTGGCGCCACCACGCCCAGACTGCCCGACCGTGCCGAGCTGGGCTTTCCCAACCAGGCACGCCGACTGCTCGCCGAGAAGCGCGCCATCGCCCGACGCGCGGCCATCCTCGTCGAGCCCGGCATGTCGGTCGGCCTGTCCGGCGGGACCACCACCTGGGCCCTCGCGCAGGAGCTGCGAGCCATCCCGGAGCTCACCATCGTCACGAACTCCCTCCCGGTGGCCGACGTGTTCGCGCGGCCCGACCGCGCCGACGAGCCGTACACCCAGACGGTCGTGCTGACCGGCGGCGTCCGTACCCCCTCGGACGCCCTGGTCGGCCCGGTCGCCGTGCGCGCGATCGAGTCCCTGCACTGCGACGTCGTCTTCCTCGGCGTCCGCGGGATCGACCTGCAGGCGGGGCTGACGACCTCGAACCTCCTCGAGGCCGAGACCAACCGGGCGTTCGTCGGCGCCGGGCGTCGCTCCGTGGTCCTCGCCGACCACTCGAAGTGGGGCGCCGTCGGACTGACGACGATCGTCGACCTCCGCGAGGTGGACCACCTCGTGATGGACGACGACGTGGCCGAGGACGTCGAGACCACGCTCCGCGCGCAGTTCGGCGAGGTCTGGCTCGCGCCGGTCGCCTCCGCTTCCGCTTCCGCCGACGACGACCGCATCGACGCCTGACCGCGACACCTCCAGCACCCCGCCACGGCGGAGCGCCGGCCTGTCCTCCCGCTCATGGACCTCAGCGTGCCGTGCTGTCCCGCACGACGATCCGTGCGTCGACGACCACGTGCCGGACCGGCGTGTCGGCACCGGGCGGGGCGGCGATCTGGCGTTCGAGCTCGGTGAAGGCCGCGCGCACGATCGCGTCGTAGTCGGGAGCGACCGTCGTGAGCGACGGGGTCGAGAACTGGGCGGCGTGGACGTCGTCGATGCCGATCACCGCGACCTCCTCGGGCACCCGTCGGCCGGCTTCGTGGAGGGCCGCGAGCACGCCGAAGGCGATCGAGTCGTTGGAGCAGACGACGCCGTCGAGCTCGACGCCCTCGGCGGTCATCCGACGCATCACGCGACGTCCCTCCTCGGGGGTGAACGCGTCGACGTGCCCGATCAGCGACGGCTCCTGCGCGAGGCCGAGCCGCGCGACCACATCCCGATACCCGGCGTACCGCTGATCCGCCGCGTCGGACGGACGTTCGTCCCTGGGCCCGATGAACGCGATACGGGAGCAGCCGGCCTCGGCGAGGTGCGTCGTCGCGGCGTCGGCGGCCGCCCGGTTGTCGATCGAGATGTGCGTGAACGGGCTGACCTGGATGTGCTCGCCGAGGAGCACCAGAGGCCCCGGGGAGGTCCGCCGCGTGAGGTCGCCGACCGTCAGCGAGCGGGGGATGTGGATGAGTCCGTCCGTGAGCGGCAGGCCCACCCCGTTGGCGATGTCGACCTCGCGGTCGTGGTCGCCCTCCGTGTGCTGGATGAGGATCGACAGTCCACGCTCGTCGGCACCACGGACGAGGAGCGTCGTGAGCTCCGCGAAGTACGGTTCGTCGAGGTTCGGGACGGCGAGCGCCACCATGCCTGTGCGCGAACGGCGCGGTACCGGTGCCGACCGCTGAGAGCCGAAGGCGGCGTCCGACATGGTGCTGCTCCTCACTGCTGACCGGGTGGATCCCGGCCGCTCGGGACCGTTGCGGTCCCGACTGAGCACAACGCTATCCCGGGACATCGTCGTTCCTCGCGGATTCGGTGGCCGGTGCCGCGATCGCCTCGATCTCGAAGACCCGCGCGACGTCGGTCGCCGAGGCGGACGGGTCGGTGATGAGGAGGCGCACCGCGTCGACGACGAGTCCGTCCACGGGCGCGGTGACGGTGCCTGCGGTGTTGTCGTCGAACCGTCCGACCTCGACCCAGGCACCGCCCGTCCGGACCTCGATCGTGAAGTCACGGAGCACCGAATCGGTCGAGGCTCCCCCGGCGTAGCCGCTCTTGACCCTGACCTCGGCGAGCGCCGTCGGGGTCTGCCAGGCGGCCGTGATCGTGGGTGCAGTGTCGCCGACCGCGGAGATCCAGCGACTCGCGTCCGTGCACACGCCGTCGACGGCGAGCGCCCCGCCGGTGTCGGCGCGGAGCGCGGAGGAGGCCGTCACGGTGGCTCCGAGCGCCACGTTCGTCCCGCCGAGCTCGCCTCGGAGCCCGGACACGATGTCCGCGAGCGTCGTGCCACCGGTCTCCGCGGACGTGCCGCGGGGGATCGAGGCCCAGCGCAGGGTTCCGCGGGTGGTCTCGCTGACCGGCGCCGTCAGATACAGGACGTCCGTCCCGCTCGCGGTCTCCGCTCGCAGCCGCTGCGGGCCAGCCGCCGGATCACCCACCGCACGAGCCGCCCAGCCCGAGCCGGCTCCCCCGCGCTCGAGTCGGACCACCTGGCTGCGGTTCTCGCCGCACACCTGCACGGCGAGGACCGCGTACACGCGGTCGACACCACCGGCGCTCGTCGCATCGATGCCGGCGACCGTCGAGACGCCCGAACCGAGCGCGGAGACGTCGATGAGTGACTCGTCGCTCCAGGCGCCGCCGTCCCACGAGGTGTATCGCACGTCGTACGCGGTCTGATCGGCTTCGACGAACCGGTAGACGATCCCCGCGAGCTCCGTGCCGTCGAGGGCGAGCTTCGCGGTCTGCAGCGCCGGCGTGTAGCTGCCGATGGCCTCACCGGCACCGAAGGGGCGCCAGACGACGGATCCCGGGGTGGTCGGGGTGATCGGTCCGGTGAGCGCGGTCCCCGCGACGTCGGCGAAGGAACCGTCGGACGGGTCGTACGTCGCGTACGAGCCGAGGTGCCGCGCCGGGTCCGCCGGGAATGGGCCCCATTCCCACAGCACGTGGACGCGGCCGTCGGCGTCCACCTCGAGGTCGTCGGGGTAGAAGGAGTAGCCGGTCGCCGCGGCGACCACCGCCTCACGTTCCCAGACACCGCTGTCGAGGTCGTACCGGTAGAGCCGACCCTCCCGCCGCCCCTGCGTGTCCGTCCCGACGCGCACGAGCACCCAGGCGTCGCCGTCCGGGCCGCGCGCCGTCACCGGATAGGTGATCGCCGCGTCGAGGTCCGGCATGGACGACGTCGCCTCGACGAGCGAGGTGACGTCGCCGGGTGCACTGGATCGGAACACGTTCCACTGCTCGTTGTGCATTGACACGAAGGCGTGGATGGTGCCCGCGCCGTCGACCACGATCGACGGCTGGTTGTGGCCGTTGTCGTCGGTGAAGGTCACGCAGGCGCCGCCGGCCGTCGAGCGCAGGCACCCTTCGGTCCACGTCCCGTCCGCGCCCCGCGAGGCCAGGTGGACCTCGTGCTTGGACGCGGTGGACGCCGGCGCGTTGAAGGCGAAGTAGGAGACACCGTCGACGACGTCGAGCGGCCGCCACCAGCCGGCCTGGTTCGACGTGTCGACGGTGACGGGCACGGTCTCGACCGTGTCGGTCACCGCACTCCCGCCCCCGTCGCTGCGCGCCGGTCCCCCGGGAGCGGCGACCGCCGGCGCCGTCACCCCCAGCGCGAGGACCGTGAGCGCGGCCGCGGCGAGCGCGCGGACGGTGTTCGATGGGCTGCGTCGCATGGTTCCCCCGGTGCCGGTCACAGTCGTCCGATCGTCGATCCGCGGCTCAGCCGACGAGCTTCTGCGCGGCCGCCCCGGCGGCCTTCATGGCTTCGGCCGGTTGCTCCTGGCCGACGAGGACCGCCTGCACCTTCTCCGCGATCTTCGTCTCGATCTGCGAGTACTGGACGAACTTCCAGAACGGGTTGGTCGAGCTCGTCTTGGTGATCCGGTCGCTGAAGTTCGTGGCGAACGAGTCGTTCTTCACGGCGTCGGAGTTGAGCGCGTCCTCGGTCGCCGGCGGCAGACCACGGGCGGCGAAGTCCTCGAGCACGGTCTCCGGGTCGGACGTCACCCACTGGGCGAAGTCCGCTGCGGTGCCGGCGGCCGGACCGTCGACGACGGCGAGCGCCCCGCCCCACACGAGCGCACGCGGCGTGTCACCCTGTTTGAGGACCGGCCGGGAGACCGGCTGCAGCTTGCTCGCGAAGTCGGGGTCGGGCGATTCGCCGGTCACGGCGCTCCGTCCGACGATCGCGTCGTCGTAGATCGCGGTGCGTCCCTGCGCGAACAGCGAGCGGGCGTCGAAGCGGTCGACGTCTGCTGCGATGAGGCCCTGGTCGTACAGGCTCTTGTACCAGGTGACCGCCTCGATGCTCGCGTCGTCGCCGATCGTCACGGTGTCCCCGTCGACGAGCGGGCTGCCGAAGGTCTGCATCCAGATGAGGATGTCCTTCAGCTGCGCGGCCTTCGTCGACGCCGCGTAGGGGATCATGCCGTTGCCGAGGCCCTTGAGCTGCTTGAGCGAGCCCTCGAACTCGTCGATCGTCGTGGGGAACTCGCCGATGCCGGCCTGCTCGAGGATCGCCTGATTGGTGACGAGGCCGATCGCGCCGATCGTCCACGGGAGGCCGTACTGCACGCCGTCGAACGACGCGGCCGTGAGTCCCGCCTTCGTGTAGCCACGTCCTTCGGTCAACCCGGACACGTCCTGCAGCTTGCCGAGGCTCGCGAGCGAACCGAGCCAGGCGACGTCGACGTGGGCGACGCCGGAGAACTGCCCGCCGCGCACCTGCAGCATGAGCTGGTTGATGTACTCGTTGTAGGGGAAGGAGACCTCGCCGACGTCGATCTTGGCCTTGCCCTCGTATTTCTGCAGGAGGCTCTGGATGGCGGGTGCCGAAGCCTTCTCGGTGAGCGACCAGCTCGCGAAGTCGAAGTCGGTCGCGGTTCCGCCGGCGGTCGCCTTCGGGATGGAGCCGGCTCCTGGGGCGGCTCCGGTCGGGGCGCACCCGGCGAGGGTGGCCGCGGCGACGCCGATGCCGAGGAACTGCAGGGCGCGGCGGCGGGTGATGACGGTCTGCTGTGCGGCGGTGGCGAAGGACGGGGTGATGTGGGACATGGCTCCTCCTCGAGCGTGATCCTGGTGGGACGTGTCTGGGTTGGTGGAACGGATTGTGGGGAGGCCCGGCGGCGGGCCGGTTCGGGGTGCTGCGCTCAGCCCTTCACGGCACCGGCGGTCAGTCCGCCGACGAGGTGACGCTGCAGGGCCATGAACGCGATCGCCACGGGTAGGGAGACGACGAGCGATGCGGCCATGAGCTCGGGCCAGGCCGTGGCGGCCTCGCCGACGAAGGTGTTCACGAGGCCGGGCGGGAGCGTCTGCTTGTCGGGACCCGCCAGGGTGAGCGCGAAGATGAAGTCGTTCCACCCGCGGACGAAGGCGAACAGGCCCGCCGCGACCAGGCCGGGTGCGGACAGCGGCAGCACGATGGAGTGGATGATCCGCAGTCGGGACGCCCCGTCGACGCGAGCCGCCTCGATGAGTTCGTCCGGGATCGTGTCGAAGAAGCCCTTCAGCATCCAGACGCACAGCGGCAGGGTGAACGTCGTGAACGAGAGCACCAGCGCCGCATAGGTGTTCAGGAGTCCGTAGGCGCTGAACACCGAGTACAGGGTGATCAGCAGCAGCGCCTGCGGGAACATCTGCGAGGCGAGCACGAAGTACATGAGTGATCGACGCCCGCGGTAGCGGAACTTCGAGAACGAGTAGCCCATGTAGGCCGAGACGATCACGGACAGCAGGGCGGTGATGACGGACACGATGATGCTGTTCCGCAGGTAGCCGAACAGGTCCGGGTTCGATGCGAGGGCGGTGTAGGCCTCGAAGCTGATCTCCGTGGGGAAGAGCTTCGGTGGGTACGAGAAGACCTGGGCTCGCGGGGTCAGCGAGGTGGCCAGCAACCAGTACACCGGCAGCAGCCCGAAGCCGCCGCAGACGATCACCGCGACCCAAGCGCTGATCCGGACCGCCCGGCTCTCCGAGCGGAAGAGCGACGGACGGCGCCGCAGCGTGCCGAGCTCGGTCGCGACGAACGGCGGCTGCGGGTCCGGCGTGGTGTCCTGCGGTGCAGGCGGGGCGGTGGAGACGCTCATTTCTGCTCGCCTTTCTCCGAGAATCGGACGTAGACGACGACGAGCGCCATCAGGAGGATGAGCCAGAGCAGCCCGAGGGCGCCCGCGTGGCCGAGGTCGAACCCGCGGAAGGCGGTCTCGTACACGGCGGTGGCGAAGGTCTGGGTGCTCCCAGCCGGACCGCCGCCCGTCAGGACGTAGATGATGTCGAAGTGCTGGAAGTTCCAGATGAACTCGAGCAGCAGGACGAGGCCGATGATGCCCTTCAGCTGCGGGACCGTGATCGAGAAGAAGCGTCGGATGGTCCCTGCGCCGTCCATCTCGGCCGCCTCATGGAGTTCCTGTGGCACGGTCTGCAGGCCGGCGAGCAGCATGACCATGATCCAGGGGAAGGACTGCCAGGTCTTCGCCACGATCACCGCGAACATGGCCGTCTGGGGTTGTGCCAGCCACGCCTGCGCGTCGATTCCGAACAGACCGAGGATGGCGTTCGCCACTCCGTAGTTCGCGTTGAAGATCCACATCCAGAGGAACGACACGACGACACCCGGAACGAGCCAGGGGATCAGCATGAGTCCGCGCAGCATCTTGGCACCGCGGATGCGGGTGTTGAGCGCGAGGGCGAGCGCGAAGCCGATGATGAAGGGAGCGATGGTCGTCCCGAGGGTGAAGACCATGGTCTGCCCGAGCAGCTTGAGGAAGTCACCCTGGAGCACGTCGATGATGTTCTGGAGTCCGACGAACTCGCGTCCGGGGACGACCAGGCTCTGCTTGAAGAACGCCGTGACGAGCGCGGTCAGCAGCGGATAGGCGACGACCGCCACCAGGAGCGCGAGCCCCGGGAGGACGAGGATGAACGCGAACATCCCGTCCGGCATCCGTCTTGGTTTGTTCGAAACTGTATCTAACTGTGAAGTCGTCATACTCACATCCTTGTGAGGAGCATTCCGCTGTATGCGGGGCTTCCTGGGGCAGCGGCGCTCTTATCAGCGGCCAAGTGTTGTTCAGCATGCCCGGTCTCCGCGTGACAGGTCAACGCGCGGTGGTCACGGTTCCATAACGGACTGTTCATACTTGATTGAAACTGTATCTTAAGAGCGTCCGTCCGCTGCCGGAGTGGACATGGGAGAGTTGATGGGTGAACTACGACCTCAGCGCTCCTGCTCGCCGCGACATCAAAGGCCTCACGGCCACCATCGAGTCGGCCGAGGACGCTGCTTCACTGCAAGCGCGTCTGAGCGTGCCCCGCTACGGCGTGTTCGACCTCGTCGGCCGGGCCCGCCGCTCGCCGATCATCGGCGGACTCCTCCTGGCCGGCACGGCACTCGATCAGAACGGCAAGCCGACGAAGCCGCTGCAGGTGCTCGAGACGATCCCCGAGCTGGACCCCGTCGACCCCGACGCCGGTGCCGTCGCCGCTCAGCTCTCCGAGCTCTCACACGGTGACCTCGTCACGGTGCGGTTCTCCGACGGCGCCTACGGCGACTTCGGCGTGACCGGCATCGCCGTCTGGTCGGTCCCCGGCACCACCTTCCTCGTGGGCGGCTGGCTCATCGGTTCCGCTGGTGCGCCGGCACCCAGGGTCACCGAGCTCGTCCGTCTCGCACCCGTCGGCGACCACCCCTGGCCCGTCCCGGCCCAGATCACCGTCGTCGGCGAGGACATCGGCATCGACTGACCGCGCTTCGTTCGCCCAGACGTGGGCGAGCGAACAGCACGCCCGATCTCCTCGCGGACTGAACCTCGGCATGGGCACCACTCCCCATTCACCGCTCGAGACGCTCGACCTACGCTCGTGATGTCCGAGCAGTCGAACGAGAGGAACATCATGACCACACGAACGATGCGCAGCAGGATCGCCCTCGCAGGGGCCGCCCTCGGCCTTGCCATCGCCGGCTCCGTCGGCGGCGTGGCGACCGCCGCACCGGCCCAAGCCGCCGGCCAGTGCGTCGACTACCAGTACTCCGCCGGTGGCGACGGGAGTTGCGTCGCCAACATCCAGACCCTGCTCAACGCCTTCAAGGTCGGCGGCCCCCAGCTGGAGGTCGACGGTCAGTTCGGCGAGCAGACCCGGGCGGCCGTCGTCGCCTTCCAGACGTACTGGGGCATGCAGGTCGACGGCGTCGTGGGCGCCGAGACCTGGAACATCCTCTGCGGGCCGCAGATGGGCCCCGGCCCGATCTCGTGGTACCCGTACGACGCGGCTCGCGCCTCCGGCTGCAACATCTGACCGGACCCGCACGACGACACTCCCTCGCCCGCGTTCGGGCGAGGGAGTTCTCGTTCACCCGGGAACGGGCGGACGAACGCGGCGGTCACTCCGCGTCGAGGGTGAAGAGCTGCGCCTGCTCGGGAGCGAGGAGCGGCATCGCGATCCCGACCTCAGCCAGCGCGCGGCCGGTGAGCACGACCGAGCCCTCGGTCAGCCACACCGGCGGCACGTCCTGGATCGACCGGGCGGGCGCGCCGAGGTCGAGCGGGCGGACCCGATAGCGACGCTCGGGATCGAGGCCGGGCACGCGAAGTGGCGCGGGGATCGCCGTCAGCGGTGCGGCGAGCGCCACCTGCGCGACGATCGCGGACGAGCGGTCCTGGGCGATCACCCCGTGCGCATGCAGTGCCGGGTCGGCGCTGTCCATGCGGACGACCTCGCCCGCGTGCAGCAGCGGGCGGAGGCGTTTGTAGTGCGCGATCCATGCCGAGATCAGCTCGAGTTCCGACTCGCTCGCCTCGTTGAGGTTCCACTCGATGCCAGCGCTCCCGAAGAGGGCTGTGGCCAGGCGGAACGCGAGGTCCGAGGTGCGCCAGGTGGTGTGCGAGCGCGCCGCACCGAGGTGACCGCCGAGGTACTCCGGTGGGATCACGAGCCCCGTATAGCGCTGAATCGACTGCCGCTCGAGCGGGTCGTTCGAGTCGCTCGTCCACACCCGCTCGACCCGTTCGAGGATGCCGAGGTCGATCCGCGCGCCACCTGACGCGCACGACTCGATGTCGACACCGGGGTGCAGGGCACGCACCTCGTCGAGCAGTCGGTAGAGCGCCGTCGTCTGCCGGTGCGCCGAGCCGCCGAGGAGATCGCGGTTGTGGTCCCACTTGAGGAACGCGATGTCGTGCTCGGTCAGCAACGCGTCGAGGCGTCCGAGGAGGTACGCGAAGGCGTCCGGGTTGTCCAGGTCGAGCACCCGTTGGAAGCGCCAGCTCGGAGCGTCTGGATGCCCGAGGACCCAATCAGGATGCGTGCGCGCGAGCTCCGAGTCGGGGTTGACCATCTCCGGCTCGACCCACAGTCCGAAGTCCATGCCGGCACCGGTCACCGCGTCGATGAGTGGCGACAGCCCGCCCGCCCAGCGTTCCGGGTCGACGAACCAGTCGCCCAGCGCACGGCGGTCGTCCGTGCGACCGGTGAACCAGCCGTCGTCGAGGACGAACCGTTCGACACCGACACGCTTCGCCTGCTCGACGAGGGTGAGCAGTGTCGGCAGGTCGTGGTCGAAGTACACGGCCTCCCAGGTGTTCAGCACCACCGGGCGGGGCTTCGTGATCGTGCTCCACGAGCGGATCCAGGGGTGCAGTCGCGCGGAGACGCCGTCGAGACCCGCGTCGGAGTAGACGGCGACCGTCCACGGCGACTCGTAGGTCTCCCCCGGCGCTAGCGTGACTTCGCCGGGCGCGAGGAGTTCACCGGAGCCGGTGACCACGAGGCCGAGTGGCGAGCGCTCGCTCCAGATCACCTTGTCGCCGCTCCACGCGAGGTGCGTCGCCCACACCTCGCCGCTGCGGAAGTCGAAGCCTGGTGCGCCCGTGACAGCGAGGAACGCGTCGTCGTGACCGGGTCGTCCGTGACGGTGCTCGCGCGTCCAGGCACCCTGCCCGAGGCGGTGGCGCTGCGGCGTGCGCTCGTGCGTCCAGAGACCGGTGAAGTCGAGGAGTTCGGTGGCGCGGTCGGGGACCGGGAGCACGACGGCGAGGGCGTCGACGGCGAGCGGTCGGTCGACCTCGGCGTCGGCGTCGTTCCGCACGGTGTGCCGGACGCGGAGCACGCCCTGGGGGGTCAACTCGATCGTCGAGACGACCGTCACCGCGGCGCGTTCGTCGGACGTCGTCAGGGCCAGCGAAGTGTCGGTGGCCTGCTGGTCGATCAGCCGCAGCGCGAGCAGGTCCGACGCATCGGTTCCGCCCGGCCGGTGCACGCCGACACCCGGGCGGCCGCTCCAACCGTCGAACACGGTGGGCAGGAGGCTGAGACGCGGCGGGGCGTCGATGGAGGAGGGCGGGATCGCCGGCGTCAGCCCGTGGGCGAGGGCGATGAGGGAGCCGGCGGCGAGTTCGCCGACATCGGCTCCCCAGTGGAGGATGGTGGGCACCTTCGTGGCGCGGGCGTCGACGATCAGGCCTGTCTCTTATACACATCTGACGCTGCCGACGACAATTAAGC
>NZ_JBNBBL010000011.1:0-96851 GCF_050031945.1 Plantibacter sp. 2H11-2
AGATGTGTATAAGAGACAGGGCTGACGCCCGCGGCACGAAGGTGGTGGATCACTGTTCTGCTACTCCTTGACGGGGATGGACTGCGCCTTCAGGGCGTCGATCGTCGCGGACTGGCCCTTGGTGAGGGCGTCGAGCAGGGTTCCGTCACCGGAGACCGCAGCCTTGAAGCCGTCGGACACGTCGTTGTACGTCTGCGTCATCGTCGGACCCCAGGCGAAGTCCTCAGACACCTCGGAGGAAGCCTCCGCGAAGACATCGTAGATCGGCTGGCCGCCGTAGAAGTCGACGCCCTCCTTGAGGACGGGCAGGTTCAGGCCCTCCTTCGTCGCCGGGTAGATGTTGGCGCTCTTGTTGAGCATGGTGAGCGCCTCGTCGGAGGTGTTCAGCCACAGCGCGAACTTCGACGCCTCATAGGGGTGCTTGGAACCGGTGAAGACGGCGGTCGAGGAACCGCCCCAGTTGCCAGCCGCGGAGTCGCCGGCCTCCCACTGCGGAGCCTTCGCGACGGCCCACTTGCCGGCGGTGTCGGGAGCACCCGACGCGATGGAGTTCGCGCCCCAGACGGCGGAGTTCCAGGTCCAGGCGGCGCTGGAGTTGTAGGCGTTGTCCCACTCGGTCGTCCAGGTGGGGACGGTCGAGACGAGGTCCTCGTCGATCAGGTCCTGCCAGTAGTCGGCGACCTTCTTGGAGGCGGGGTCGGTCAGGTCGACGGTCCAGTCGGAGCCGTCGTTGTTGAACCAGCTGCCGCCGGCCTGCCAGACGAAGCCGGCGAACTGGTTGATGTCGCCCTGCGAGAAGTTCGTGATGTACGCACCGGTGGCGCGGACCTTCTTGGCGGCCTCCTTGTACTCGGCCCACGTCGTCGGGATGGCGATCCCGTTCTGCTCGAACAGGTCGGCGCGGTAGAACATGGCCATCGGGCCGGAGTCCTGCGGGACGGCGTAGACCGAGTCGGACTCACCGAGCGAGACCTGACCCCAGGTCCAGTCGACGAAGTCGTCCTTGGCGGCCATGACGTCGTCGCACGCACCGAGGTCCATGAGGCCGTTCTGCACGCGGAAGTTCGGCAGGGCGTCGTACTCGATCTGGCCGAGGTCGGGGGCGTTGCCGGCCTTCAGCTGGTTGAAGAAGTTCTGGTAGGTACCGCTGTTGCCGTTCGGGCCGGTCTGGACCTTGACCTGGATGTCGGGGTTCTCCTTGTTCCAGACGTCGACGACCTCTTCGATGCCGGGGATCCAGGAGGTGAAGCTGAGGTCGACCTTGCCCTCGGCCGGGGCGCAGGAGGCAGCAGCACTGCCGCCCTCCGACCCGGTGGAGGAGCAGCCGCTCAGGACGACGGCCGACAGCACCGCTGCGGCGACCGCTGTTCTCTTGAGGTTCATAGCGAATCCGTTCTTCTGTGAATGGTGCGGGATGGGTGTTGGTGCGGGATGGAGAGGAGTGTCTGCTCGTCGGTCCGACTACTTCACGGCGCCGGCACCGAGGCCGGAGCGCCAGAACCGCTGGAGCAGGAGGAAGGTGATGACGAGCGGGATGATCGACAGGAATGCGCCGACGAGGACGTAGAGGCGCAGTTCGGGGATCTGGTTGACCTGCGAGTTCCAGGAGTAGAGCCCGAGTGTGACCGGGAACAGGGCTTCGTCGCGCAGCATGATGAGCGGCAGGAAGAAGTTGTTCCAGATGGCGACGAACTGGAAGAGGAACACGGTGACGAGCGCCGGGAACATGAGTCGCACGGAGATGGTGAAGAAGGTCCGGATCTCACCGGCGCCGTCGAGACGCGAGGCCTCGAGGAGTTCCTCGGGCACGCTCGACGCCGCGAAGATCCGCGTCAGGTAGACACCGAAGGGGCTCACCAGCGAGGGCAAAAAGACCGCCCAGAACGTGTTCGTGAGGCCCACCTGGCTGAAGATGAGGAACAGCGGGAGCGCGAGCGCGGTCGCGGGGACGAGCACACCGCCGAGGACGACGTTGAAGATCAGGTCGCGTCCCGGGAACCGGTACTTCGCGAGGGCGTAGCCGCACATGGCCGCGAAGAGCGTGCCGAGCAGTGCGCCGAGGCCGGCGTACAGGACCGAGTTCAGCATCCACTTGAGGTAGACGCCGTCGCGGTAGGCGACGAGCTGGCCGATGTTCTCGAACAGGTTGAAGTCCGCGAACCAGAGCGGAGTCGAGTTGCCGAACTGCGCTGACGACTTCGTCGAGGCGATGAACAGCCACCAGATGGGGATGAGGAAGTAGAGCGTGAAGACGAGCATCACGATGAGCGCGCCGGCGCGCGACAGGCGGCTCTCCTGCGGGCCGCGGCCGGTGGACAGGATGGCGGTCATTTGCCTTCCTTTCGCTGCGTGAACTTCAGGAACCCGAAGGAGAGGACGAAGGTCGCCAACGCGAGCACGACCGAGAAGGCGGCTGCGAGGTTCACGTTCGGGATGGACGAGGTGGTGTAGACGGTGAGGTTCGGGGTGAAGGTGCTGCTGACGGCCGAGCTGAAGGTGCGGAACACCTGCGGCTCGGCGAGGAGCTGCAGCGTGCCGATGATCGAGAAGATCGCCGTGAGTACGATCGCCGGCATCACGAGCGGGATCTTGATCGACCAGGCGATGCGCGCCTGACCGGCGCCGTCGAGCCGGGCGGCCTCGTAGATCTCGGTGGGGATGGAGAGCAACGAGGAGTAGATGATGAGCATGTTGTAGCCGACGAACACCCAGGTGACGACGTTCGCGATGGCCCAGAGCACGAGGTCGGCCGAGAGGAAGTCCACGCTCTGCGTGACCGCGGTGAACGGCGACAGGTTCGGCGAGTAGAGGAAGCCCCACATGATGGCGGCGATCACGCCGGGCACCGCGTACGGGACGAAGAACGCGAGACGGAAGAACCGCTTGCCCCGCAGGAGCGGTGAGTCGAGCAGCAGCGCGAAGAGGAGCGCGAGCCCGAGCATCACCGGCACCTGGACGACGCCGAACAGGAGCACCCGTCCGACGGACTGCCAGAACGGGCCGTTCTGGAAGACCTGCACGTACTGCGCCAGTCCGCCGAACACCTCCCGGGCCTGACCGAAGGTGCCGTCACGCTCGATCACGAGCAGCGACTGGTAGACCGCGTACCCGATCGGCACGAGGTAGAACAGCGCGAACAGCACGGCGAACGGGACGATGAAGATGGCGATCGCCCGCTTGTGCTGCACCACCGCCTTCGGCAGCTTGGCCGCCCTCGGCGGGCGGACGGGCCGTGGCGACGTCGCCTCGGCCGTCTCGATGTTGACGCTCATCGCGTGCGGTCCTCTCTGATGACGCGCACGGCGCCGGCTGGCACGCGTGCGATGGAGTCGACGGGTTCGCCGGTGACGAGCTCGCGCCCGCGGGCCGGCAGCTCGACGTCGTTCGTCGAGTGGTTGATGAGGAAGAGGTAGCTCCGTCCCTCATCGGCGCGGCGGACGACCTCGAGGCCCGGCTGGTCCGGATCACCCTGTGGCAGCGCCCCGGCCCCCGCGGCTGCGTCGCGGAGCACCTCGTCGAGTGCGCCGGCGTCCAGGTTCGTCGCGAGGTACCAGGCGTCGCCGCCACCCGCGATGCGGTTGCGCGTGATGGCCGGGCGACCGGTCGACGGGCCGTCGGCGAAGGAGTCGACGACCTCGGCACCTCGGGCGCGGGTCCGCTCGGACCATGCTGTCGCGGTCCGGCCCGACGCGAGCGTCAGCACCTGGCCGGGGAGGACGGGGGCGAACTCCTCGACGTTGACGCCGAGCAGCTCGCGGAACGCGCCGGGGTAGCCGCCGGGGCGGACCCGGTCCTCCTCGTCGGCGATCCCGCTGAAGAACGTGACCACGGCGTGCCCACCGGCCGCGACGAAGTCCGAGACGACCGCGGCCTCGCTGTCGCGCACCAGGTACAGGTTCGGGACGACGACGAGGCGGTAGGCGGAGAGGTCGGCGCCCGGACGCACGACGTCGACGGTGTGACCCAGACGACGCAGCGACGCGTGGACCGCGTGGACCTGCGAGAGGTGGTCGATCGCGTGGGTCGGGCGGCTCTCGCCGTCGGCCGCCCACCAGTTCTCCCAGGAGAAGAGGAGGGCGACATCGGCCTGGACGCGCGTGCCGGTGATCTCGTCGAGTCGGTCGAGCGTGCCGCCCAGCTCGACGACCTCGCGCCACACGTCGGAGTCGGTGCCCGCGTGCGGCAGCAGGGCCGAGTGGAACTTCTCCGAGCCTTGCAGCGACGCACGCCACTGGAAGAAGCAGATCGCCTCCGCGCCCTTCGCGACGTGCGTGAGGGAGTTCCGGGTCATCTCGCCCGGTGCCTTCGCGAGGTTCTGCGGCTGCCAGTTGACCGCACCGGTGGACTGCTCCATGAGCAACCACGCACCGCCACTCGCGAGACCGCGCGTGAGGTCGCTTGCGAACGCGAGTTCGGCAGTCGGGTCCGCGAGGCGGTTGTCGAGGTAGTGGTCGTTGGCGACGACGTCCATGTCGGGCGCCCACTGCCAGTAGTCGAGGTTCCGGATGTGCGCGGTGACCATGAAGTTGGTCGTGACGGGCACCGAGCTGTGACGGCGCAGGACCTCGAGCTCGGCCCGGTAGTAGCCGAGGAGCTCGTCGGAGGAGAAGCGGTGGAAGTCGATGACCTGGCTCGGGTTCCGGCTCGACAGGGTCAGGCGCGGCGGCAGGATCTCGGCGAAGTCGCTGTACTGCTGGCTCCAGAACGACGTGCCCCACGCGGTGTTCAGGCGCTCGATCGTCTCGTAGCGGGCGCGGAGCCAGCCCCGGAAGGCCTCGGCGCTCTCGTCGTCGTAGCAGAGCGCGTTGTGGCAGCCGAGTTCGTTCGACACGTGCCAGAGCTCGACGGCGGGGTGCGCGCCGTAGCGTTCGGCGACGCGCTCGACGAGTTCGAGGGCGTAGCGGCGGAAGACCGCAGACGACGGGCACCAGGCCTGGCGACCGCCGGGGAAGCGCGTCGTCCCGTCCTCGGTCTCGGGGAGGATCTCCGGGTGCCGGAACGTGAGCCACGGCGGGGCCGATGCGGTGCCGGTTCCGAGGTTGACCCGGATGCCGGCCTCGTGGAGCAGGTCGAGGATCTCGTCGAGCCCGGCGAAGTCGAACTCCCCCGGACGCGGCTCGAGGTGCGACCAGCCGAAGATGTTGAGGGCGACGAGGTCGACACCTGCCTCCTGCATGAGCGCGACGTCTTCGCGCCAGACGGACCGATCCCACTGCTCGGGGTTGTAGTCGCAGCCGTAGGCGATGCCGTCGTGGCTGAACGTGGGGGTCGTGCTCATGGTGCCTTCCGCAATCTGTGAACGTGCACAGATCGAAGAGCGACAACTCCACGTTGAGAGTCTGTGAACGTACACAGAGTAGGCGTGCGTTTCTGGATCTGTCAACACGGAGCCCGCCGAAGGCCGCCCGGACCGGCGCTAGGGTGGAGCCGTGACCCCTCCGCCGACCCGACGCAAACGAGCGACGGTGCACGATGTCGCCGTCGAAGCCGGCGTCTCCCGGGGCACGGTCAGCCGGGTCGTCAACGGCGAGCGCTACGTGTCGGCTGAAGCACGCGAGGCGATCGAGGCCGCCATCGAGAAGGTCGGCTACGTGCCGAACACGGCCGCCCGGAACCTCGTCATGCAGCGCACCCAGGCCGTCGGGTTCGTCGTCCACGAGCCGCACAGCCTGTTCGTCGACGACCCCAACATCGGCAACATCCTGCTCGGGGCGAACGAGGCCCTGTCACAGGCCGACCACCAGCTCGTCTGTCTGGTCGTCGACTCCGAGCGCGACACCGACCGCATCACCCGGTACCTCTCGGGCGGCTTCGTCGACGGGGTGATCATGGTGTCCGCGCGCCAGAACGACCCGATCACGCGCGTCATCGAACGCCTCGGCCTCCCGGCGACCTTCGTGGGCCACCCGCCCGACCTCCGTGAGCTCCCCTTCGTCGGGATCGACAACCGGTCGGCATCGGCCGACATCACGGGTGAGCTGATCGGTGCCGGCCGACGGCACATCGGCATGATCGCGGCAGCCCTCGACCGGGACTCCGGCTCAGACCGACTCGCCGGGTTCCGCGATGCGCTCGGCGACCGCTTCGACGACCGCCTCGTCGTGGAGGTCCCGCTCTACTCGCACCAGGACGGCTTCGCCGGCATGTCGGAGCTGCTGCGCCGGGAGCCGGCCGTCGACGGGGTGTTCGCGGCTTCGGACGCCGTCGCGGCCGGAGCGCTCGAAGCCCTCCGAGCGGCAGGGCGGAGTGTGCCGGAGGACGTGTCGGTCGTCGGCTTCGACGACTCGGCGTGGGCGCTCCGTTGCCACCCGCCGCTCACCACCGTCCACCAGCCGGCGGCGGCCGTCGGTCAGCGCGCGGCGGAGGTGCTCCTCGCCCAGCTCCGGGGCGAGAACATCTCGCCGGTCGGCTCGTTCGTTCCCACGTCGATCGTGCGTCGCGGGAGCGTCTGAACCCGTTCGTTCGCCCATTCTTGGGCGAACCAGCACTCCGTCGCCCAAGAATGGGCGAACGAATGCCGGAGGAGCGACTCAGAGCTGCGGTGACGGCCGTCGGATCGCGGCACGCTTTGCCTCGTCGAAGGTGTCCACGTGCAGCCATTCAGGCGGGCTGGGCGCCACGATGAGGACGTCGTAACCGGCGCCCTGTGCCTCGACGTACGCGAGACAGCATTCGGGCGAGGAGGGATCGGCGTCGTTCGAGATCCGCCATTGCCGGGCACCGATCGGGACGACGTGGTGCCGTTCGGACGAGTCTCGCGCTGGAGGAAACGGCGACTCGAGCGACAGTGCTGGAGCATGCTTCGTAACCATGCCATCAGGCTAGGCGCGCTCGCGGAACGCGTCCCGAGGCTTGACTTCACAGGTTCGCGGCGACGCGCCGTGCTGGGGAAGGCGGTCAGCGCGGGCGGCGCGTGGTCTCGAGCCCGAGCAACACGAGGGCGACCACGATCGGGCCGTAGACGAACCCGTCGGCGAGCGTCAGTGATTCGCCGAGGAGGAGGACCGCCACGAGGACCAGCAGCACCGGTTCCAGGTAGCTGAGCAGTCCGAAGACGCCGAACGACAGCAGGCGACTCGCGACGAGGTACAGCACGAGGGCGACGCCACCGATCACCCCGAGGAGCACGATCCCCCAACCCAGCTGTGGGTGCGCCGCCAGGATGGCGAGTGAGGACGGTTGCAGCGCCAGCACGATCGCGGCGGGGACGAGGACCGCCAGCTCGAAGCAGAACGCACCGATCGAGTCGAGCCCGGCTCGGCGCCGGATCGCGAAGTACACCGGGTAGCCGACCGCGACCGCGATGGTCGCCCAGGACAGCCCACCGGCCACGACGATCGCGGCGGTGACACCGATGGCGGCTGCGGCGACCGCGGCGATCCGGAGCGGTGCGAGTCGCTCCCGATGCAGGACGACGCCGACCACGACCATCGCCAGTGGCATCAGGAGGTAGCCGAGCGCGAGTTCGAGCCCGTGCCCCGTCTGCGGTGCCCAACCGAAGAGCCAGAGCTGCAGGGACAGCAGGAGCCCGTCGACCACGACCACGAGGACGAGGAGCGGACGACGCACGAGACGAACCGCGATGTCGCGGACGTCCCGCCACCACCCGAACACGACGATGAGCGTCGCCAGCACCGGCACCGTCGCGATCACGCGCCAGGCGAAGATCTCGTTCGCCCCGAACGGCTCCAGCAGCGGTGGCAGGAAGAACAGCGCCGCGAACAGGAACGAGGCGACGACGGAGACGAGGACCCCGCGGGGCGTCGTCTCGCGATGCTCAGGGGGAAGGGCGGCCGTCACGGGTCCTCACCCTATCGTCGCGCGGGCAGCTCAGCTCGCGCCACACAGAGCATGAACACCTGCGCCTTCGGGCCGAACGCTGGAACGTACTTCACGCGTCCCCACCCCTCATCTGGTGCATGACATCGCCCACGCTCACCAGGTGTACGGGTCGAAGGTCCACGTGCCGTCGGTCGACAACACGACGGCACCGTCCACCCACACCTCGCAGTCCTCCGCGGTCACGATGCCGTATTCGCCCGACGCCGAGGCGAACGCGGCGAGGAAGTCGGCACTACCCCGACGGGTGGTGGTCACGAGGAACCCCGCCGTCGCGGAGTACTCCGAGAACTCGAACTCGGGACCACGGGTCAACAGCCAGGTGACGCCCGACATCTCGTCGCCCTCCGAATTGTCGATCGCGATGGAGCAGCCCTCGGGTTCATAGGACGTCGATGCGATGCAGGCGTCCACGTACGCGTGGACCGCAGCGGTCGCCCCCTCCTGCCCGAGCGCCGTCAGTGTCGGGTACAGATACGCCGTCGGCCTGCCGTCCCACTCGGCCTCCACGCTGGGCACCTCGAAGTCGAAGAAGCCGGTGGTCGAGTCGGCCGCGATGTCGTACTTCCCCGGTCCGACGACGTAGACCGTCGTCTCATCCACCGTGCCCACGTGCTCGCCTCCGACGGAGAGGTCCAGCGCACCGAACCTGACCGTGGGCACCGTGATGGTCGGCAGGCTCGCCGGTTCGATGCGCCACGCGCTGAACCACAGGAAGCCGGACGGCTGTGCGCGCAGCGTGAACGCCGTGGTCTGCCGCTCGCCGCCGCGCTCGAACGTCACGTCGACCGTGGCGACCCCGTTCTCGGTCCGGGTCGCACCGACGCGATGGGCCGTCGGGCGGTCGGTCGCGAGCGCATACCGCTCATCGGTCAGGAGGTCGACGCTGTAGCCGAGTTCGGCGGCGGCGGCAGCGGTCCCGTCCATCGCGACCGCCCGTTCGAGGTGCCCGTCCTCCAGTGCGTCGAGGTACGGCTGCAGCATCACCGACGGTGCCGTGGCCGCCGTCAGCGACACCGACGCGCCGACCACCCAGGCCGCGGCGACGACGACCGTGGCGGCGATGACACCACCGAGGGCGACCGGACGCAGTCGGTGCGACGGCGGAGCGACGGGGGCGACGCTGCCGCCTCGGGTGACTGGTTCAGCGGTGTCGGCCGCGCCGACGGTCGGGTCCTCGTGCACCGGGCATCCTTCGATTCCGGGTCGCAGGGAGGAGCTGCCGTCCCGGAACCCGCAGCGCCTCGCGCATCGGGACGGACGTGGCGGAGGACCGCACGCGTTCGAGGCAGCACCGCATCATCTCACCTCACAGCCGCGGAGCACCAGATGCCAGCGCCACCACCGCTCACCAGTCGTGGACGGTGCCGTCCGTCAGCCGGTTCACCGGCAGGTACGCCTTCGTGTACTCGAACGCGGCGGCCGCGTCCTCGTCGAGTTCGACGCCGAGGCCGGACTGCTCGCCGGGGTGCAGGAAGCCGTCGTCGAAGGTGAAGGAGGTCTGGAACACCTCGAGGGTCTGCTCGTTGTGCGGCATGTACTCCTGGATCCCGAAGTTGTGGATCGCGAGGTCGAGGTGCAGCGCTGCGGCCATCCCGATGGGTGAGATGTCGGTGGGGCCGTGGATGCCGGAACGGATCCCGTAGATGGCCGCGAAGTCGAGCAGTTTCTTCATCGCCGTGATGCCACCGGTGTGCGTCACCGCCGAGCGGACGTAGTCGATGAGGCGCTCGGTGATGAGGGTCTGGTAGTCGTACACCGAGTTGAAGACCTCGCCGATGGCCAGCGGCGTGGTCGAGTGCTGGCGGACGAGTCGCAGGGCGGTCTGGTCCTCCCCCGGGGTGCAGTCCTCGAGCCAGAAGAGCTTGTACGGCTCGATGTCCTTCGCGAACCGGGCGGCCTCGATCGGCGACATGCGGTGGTGTCCGTCGTGCAGGATCCGGAGGCCCGTCCCGAAGTCCTCACGGATCCGTTCGAAGACACCCGGCATGTGCGCGAGGTAGCCGGCGGTGTCCCAGGACTCCTCGGTCGGTGCCGTGGCCGCCGAGCCGTCCGCCGCGCGCTTCGCCGGCTCGTAGTCGTAGCGGACCCCGGGACCTGCGGCGGACACCCCGTAGACCTGCCCGAGCCCCGGCACACCGGTCTGGACGCGCACCGCGGTGAACCCGAGTTCCTGGTACCCGGTGATCGCGTTGGCGAGCGCCTGGTAGTCCGTCCCCGAGGCGTGGGCGTACGCCCGGATCCCCGATCGACTCGCACCGCCGAGCAGCTGGTACAGCGGCACCCCGGCCTTCTTCGCCTTGATGTCCCAGAGCGCCATGTCCACCGCGGCGATGGCCGCCATCGTGACGGGTCCGCGCCGCCAGTAGGGTCCGCGGTACAGGTACTGCCAGGTGTCCTCGATGCGGTCCTCATCGCGGCCGATCAGCATCGACGCGACGTGGTCGCCGAGGTACGACGCGACGGCGAGCTCACGCCCGTTGAGGGTCGCGTCGCCCCAGCCCACGACACCGTCGCTGGTGGTGATCTTCAGGGTGACGAAGTTCCGGCCGGGACTCGTCACGATGACGTCCGCGCGTTCGATGCTCATGAGGTTCCTTTCGAGGAGGTCGGGTGCCGGTCAGATGGCGTCGCGCGGGTCGGTGAGGTCCCGACCGGCGACCTCGGGCATCCAGATGGACGCGACCAGGGCGCAGAGGGTGAAGACGCCGAGCATGATGATGATCGGGATGAAGGAGCCGGTGGCGGCGGACACCCAGGCGGCGGCGATGACGGGGCCAGCGCCGGTCGCGACGATCGCGGCGATCTCCCGGGCCATCGCGGTGTAGGTGTAGCGGTTCCGCGCGCCGAAGAGCTCCGGCAGGGTCAGGTTCTCGAGCGACGCGAAGCTCATCACGGCCAGGTTGTGCAGGACGACGTAGCCGACGAACACCTGGACGGTGTCCTTGCTGTGGATCATGAGCATGGTCGGGACGATGATGATGAGCGCGATGATCGCCCACACCATGTACATGCGCTTCCGTCCGTACCGGTCACCGAGCCAACCGGAGAGCGGCACGGTGATGAAGGCGACGAGCGAGGAGACGATGACGGCGTTCACACCGATCGACCGGTCCAGCAGCAGGACGACGGTGATGTAGCTGATGAGGTAGGTCTGGACGAGTCCCGAGTTGCCGGCCTGACCGAACCGCAGCAGGAGCGCGATGCTGAACGCCTTGATCGGCTTGCGGTTCATGGCCTCGAGCGTGCGGAGGTTGCCGGTCTCGGTCGCGAGGGCGATCGTCTCCTGCTTGGTGAGCGCCTTGCCGTCGACGACGTCGTCGCGCTCCTCGAAGACCGGGCTCTCCTTGAGGTTGAAGCGGACCCAGACCGCGAAGAGCATGATCACGACGCTGCCGATGAACGGGATGCGCCAGGCCCAGGCGATGACCTCGTCCTCGCTGAACGCCAGGAGCAGACCGGCCCACAGCGCGGAGGCGAGCAGGGTGCCGCAGTTGGTCCCGAGCGCCACGAGCGACGCGATGATGCCGCGGCGCTTGGCCGGGGCGTACTCGGCGAGCATGACGCCGGCGCCCGAGATCTCGGCACCGGCTCCGAAGCCCTGCGCGATCCGCAGGAGGACCAGCAGGATCGGCGCGAGGAGGCCCACCTGTGAGTAGGTCGGCAGGAATCCGATGAGCGTCGTCGACAGGCCCATGAGCAGGATCGTGTAGAAGAGGACCTTGGTCCGGCCGGTCTTGTCGCCGAGCCGGGCGAAGAAGAACGCGCCGACCGGACGGGCGACGTAGCCGACCCCGTACGTCGCCATCGCGGCGACGACGGCCATGGCCGGGTCCTCGTTGGAGAAGAAGAGGTCGGCGAACACGAGCGCGGCGGCCAGCTAGTAGAGCTGGTAGTCCATGAACTCGAGCGCGGTGCCGAGCCACCCGGAGATGGCGGCCCGGACGAGGTCGCGGACGGATCGGTTCGCGGTGGGGTCGCCGGTGGCGACGGACGACTTGGGTTCTGACATGAGGTACTCCTTCGGACCTACGGGATGCAGCGGAAGTGGGTGTGTGCGGTGGGTGGCTCAGAAGGCGAGGAGCACCTTCGCCGAGCGGGACGAGTCCCGCGCGACGGCGAAGGCGTCGACGGCCGCCTCGGCTGGGATGACCTGGGTCACGACGGCGTCGAGGAGATCGCCCTCGGCGAGGAACGCGATCGCGTCGTCGATCTCGGTGGAGAAGCGGAACGCGCCGCGGATGGTGAGCTCCTTGGCGAGCATGGGGGCGAGGTTGATCGGGCTGTCGGCGTCGGGGAGCATGCCGACCTGCACGATCGACCCGCCTCGTCTCGCGGCCCGGACCGCCTGGGTCAGGGCGACCGGCGCGCCCGAGCATTCGAAGACGACGTCGTAGGACTCGTCGGCGACGGCGTCGCGACCCACGAGGAGGAGCTCACCGGCTCCGACGGTCGTAGCGCGTTCCAGTGCCTGTTCGCGCATGTCGCTCGCCGCGATCGTCGCTGCACCGGCCCGGCCGGCCGCGGCGATCACGAGCAGACCGATGGGCCCGGCACCGATGACGAGGACCCGCGCACCGCGCATGTCGCCGGCCAGCCCGACCGCGTGCATGGCGACCGCGAGGGGTTCGGCGAGCGCCGCCCGCTCGAGCGGGAGTCCGTCGGGCAGGACGCGCACCATCGAGTGCTCGACGATCAGGTACTCCGAGGCCCCACCCTGACGGTGCGGGTCCGCCGCGGCGCTCCCGAGGTAATCGCCGCCGGGCCGCAGGTGTGGGTGGTCCTCGAGCCCCGGCAGGCTCGGGCCGTATCGCGCCGGGTGCACGGTGACCCGGGTGCCGGGGGCGAGCCGACCGGAGGGGTCCACGTCGACGACGGCCGAGAGCTCGTGGCCGGGGGTGAGCGGTTCGCGGATGACGTACTCGCCGTTCGCTCCGTTGAAGTAGTAGTGCAGGTCGGAGCCGCAGATACCGACGTACCGCACCCGGAGGCGGACCTCGCCGTCGCGTGGTTCCGGGGTGGGGGCATCCTCCCAGCGGATGTCCTCCGCGCCGTGGATCGCGAGCGTCTTCATCGGTTGGCTCCTGTCGTGGTCATGGGTGCCTGCGAGGCGGCGATGCTGTCGCGGATGGCGGCGTCGACGCCGTGTCGGCGGATGGTGTCGATCAGTTCACCGACCCGCGAGATGAAGGTCGGCTGCTCGGCGAGGTCCTGCCCGAAGAGGTGCAGCTCCGCGATCACCCGCTGCGCGAGGTGCCGACCGTCCGTCGACGTGCCCGCCAGCCGGGCGAGCTCCTCGCGGGCCGGATCGACCATGGCGCGCGCGTGCGGACCGGGGTCGAACCCCGGCATCGGGGCGATGCAGGACAGGTAGGCCGCGACCGTGAGGGCGATGAGGTGCGGGACGGATCCGGCCTCGAGCAGACGGAGGGCGGGCTCCGGGATGCGCTGGCGGAGCTTCACCGATCCGTCGGTGCCCACCTGCGCCGTGCGGTGCCCGAGGGCGTGGTTCGCCCAGCGTTCGAAGAGCTGCCCCTCATACGTGCGGACGTCGACGCCGGACGGGAACCGCACCGACGGTTCGTACTCGTCGCGGAGGATCGCCAGTGCGGCGGATTCGACGGCGGTGTCGGCGATCGACTCCGAGATCGTGGCCACCCCGCGGAGCGCACCGAGGTAGGCGATGAGCGAGTGCGTCCCGTTGAGGAGCCGCACCTTCATCTGCTCGTACGCCCCCACCTCGTCGGTGAACACGGCGCCTCCGGCCTCCCAGGCGGGGCGGGCGGCGGCGAAGCGGTCCTCGATCGCCCACATCGTGAACGGTTCGGCGGAGACCGGTGCGTCGTCCCGGACGCCGAGACGAGCTGCGACGAGCTCGCGCAGTTGCGGGGTCGTCGCCGGGACGATGCGGTCGACCATGCTGGACGGGAAGGCGACCGCGCTGTCGAGGTAGGCGAGCGCTTCCGCGCCCTCGGTGCCGCGCAGTTCGGAGAGGAAGGCCCGGACGAGCGCCTCCGTGCGAGCGCCGTTCTCGCTCAGGTTGTCGCAGCTCAGGATCGTGATCGGCGTTCCACTACCCGAAGCCCGCCGCTGCAGACCGCGAGCGAGCTGGCCGATGGTCGTCTGCGGTGCGCCTCCGCGGAGGTCGGCTGCGATCAGCGGGTCATTCAGGTCGAGGAGGCCGGTCGACGGCGAGGCGCTGTAGCCGTGCTCCGTCACGGTCAGCGTGACGACCCGGATGCGGTCGTCCGCGAGGGTGCCGACCACGCGCTCCGGATCCTCCGCCGCGACGAACGCGTCGGTGTGCACGGCGGGCACGGAGAACGAGGCCCCGATGGGTGAGATCTCGGCGACCGTGTAGCGGAGATCCTGCGCCCGCATGGCGTCGACGACCGCTCGGGACCGGGATGCGACACCGACGATGCCCCATTCATCGCCGCCCGCGCTGAGCGCAGCCGCCGTGTAGACGGCCTGGTGCGCTCGGTGGAAGTTGCCGAGACCGAGGTGCAGGATGCCGGCGGCGGACGGTGCCGGGTGCTCCGGACGCGGGCCCGAGCCAGCGCCCAGTCGCGGCGGCAGGGCCGTCATCGCCGAGCCTCGGGGCACCGCGTCGTCGGCTGGAGGAGATCCACGTCGATCATCATGAAAGCGATTCTGAATGGTTTGTACAAAGTTTGTCAAGTAGTTTCATGGCAGCACGATGCCGCATCATGAGTACACCCGACCCCGCGAAGGATCAACCGTGACCGCCACCCTCACCGATGTCGCCCGTCACGCGGGCGTCTCCATCGCCACCGCGTCGCGGGCGTTCGGCGAGCCGGATCGCCTTGCGAACGCGACGCTCGAGCGGGTCCTCACGGCGGCGGCGGACCTCGGGTACTCGAACCCGAACGGTTCGACGGCGGAGAAGACGTTCGGCGTCATCGTCCCCGACATCGCCAGCCCGGTCTACGCGACCCTCCTGAAGGGCGTCCACGCCCAGGCCTGGCAGGGACGCCACCGCCCGGTGTTGTTCGACACCGATGAGGACCTGCATCGCGAGCACGAGCAGCTCGAACTGGCGCGGAAGCTCAACGGGATGCTCCTCTGCTCGCCACGCCTCCCCGACGACGAGATCCGCGCGCTCGTGGGCGACACCCCGGTCGTGGTCGTCAACCGCATCATCGACGGCCTCCCCTACGTCGTGATGGACACCGAGAGCGGGCCACGGCAGGCGGTCGAACACCTCGCCGCACTGGGTCACCGACACATCGCCTATGCGGCCGGTCCGAAGCACTCCTGGGCGGACCTCCGCCGTGGCGACGCGGTCGCGGCGGCATGCGAGCAGCTCGACATCGAGTTCACCCGTCTGGGCCACCAGGCGGCCTCGATCCAGGGCGGCCTCGCCGCAGCGGCCACGATCGTGGCGAGCGGCGCGACGGCGGTCATCGCCTACAACGACCTGGTCGCCCTCGGCATCGACGCCGGGATCACGTCGATGGGCAAGCGCTGCCCCGACGACCTCAGCATCATCGGCACCGACGACATCGAGATGGCGTCCATCCGCCAGCCCGGTCTCACCACCGTGCGGCTCGCGATCAACCGGTGCGGGTCGTTGGCGGTCGAGGTGCTGCTCCAGGCCATGGCCGGCGGGTCGCCCCGTTCGGTCGCGAGTCTCGACTCGCAGCTCATCGTGCGCGATTCGACCGCAGCCCCGCGTCGGGACTGACGCGGCGGACGGCAGCTCCGCCGATCAGCCGACGTCCCATCGGTGGAGCCGAGCGGCCGCGAGACCCGACACGAGCGCGCACGCCGCCATCAGGCTCCAGACCACTGCGAGCGGCACGGGCTGAGGGCCTCGGGAGATGGTCGCCTCGAGCGCGCCGACGATCCAGGTCGTGGGCAGGACCCGGAAGAGACCGGCGACCCACTCCGGAAGGATCGCGAGCGGGAAGAGGGCCCCGGACGTGGCGAGAGCGAGCATCGGCAGCAGGTACGCGAGTTGCATGGCGATGTCCGGGTTCGACAACCGCGCCGCGAGGAGGTAGCCGAAGCCGAGCAGCATCGCGCCACCGAGCAGGATCGTGCCGGCGATCGCGACGAGGTCGGAGAGTGGACGGGTGGGCACCGTCCAGGCGGCCAGGGCGATGATCACCGCGGCCTCGACGACGACCAACCCCACGCGGATCGGCAGGTGTCCGAGCAGATAGGCGTCGCGACGGGCCGGCGAGGTCGACAGCGCTCGCAGCAGGCCGATGCTGCGATGCCGGACCAGCGGCACCGTGGTGAGCATGAAGGCGATCGCCATCGTCCCCGTGCTCGAAACGAGCGGGAGGGCGCGCTGCAGCACACCAGCAGGCGTGTCGGACGCCGTCGCCACGAGGGCGTCCACCCCCCAGAGCAGTCCGATCAAGGCGAGGAAACTCGCCACGAGTGCGATGATCGAGCGCGGGTCCCGGACGAGGTCGCGCGCGTGGGCCGCGGCGAAGCTTCGGACCTGCGCTGGGAACGAATGCGTCGTGCTCATGGCCTGTGGGCCCGGTCGCCCTCGGCTGCGGACGTCGGCCGATTCGCGAGATCGATGAAGAGATCCTCGAGCGACCCGTGCGCCACTCGGAACCCGCGGGGTCTGAGACCGGTGGAGAAGGTGAGTCGGCGCAGCACGGCGTCGGGGTCGTCGGTCACGATCCCGACCAGGCTGACGGCGCCCTTCGCCGTAACAGTGATCTCACCGGGGATGTCGTGCGAACGCAACTCGTCCGCGGTGGTCCGGCCCGGGACCTCGAAGGTCACCGTGGCCGTCGCGGCGTGTTCCCGGACCAGGGTCTCCGGCTCACCCGAGGCGGCGATCGAGCCGTCCACGAGGACGGCGATCCGGTCGCAGACCTGGGTGGCCTCGTCCATGTGATGCGTCGAGAGCAGGATCGTGGTCCCGCGTTCCTGCTGGCGCCGGATGATGCCCCAGAGGTTCCGTCGGGCCTGCGGGTCGAGTCCGGCCGACGGCTCGTCGAGGACGACGATCTCGGGATTGCCGATCAACGCGATGGCGATCAGCAGGCGACGCTCCTGGCCGCCTGAGAGGTGCTTCACGCGCACGCGCCGTGCCTCCCCCAGATCGAGCTCGTCCAAGACCTCCTCGGGACGCCGCACGTCGCGGTAGAACGACGCGAAGAGGTCGAGCGTCTCCGCGACCGTCAGCGTCGGGAACAGGGTGGCGGCCTGCGGCTGCACCGCCATCCGCCCGGTCACGTATCGGCGGTCGACCGACGGGTCGCGCCCGAGCACCCGGACGGTTCCGTCGGTGGGACGGCGGAGTCCGACGATGGTCTCGAGCGTGGTGGTCTTCCCGGCGCCGTTCGGTCCCAGCAGCCCGAACACCTCCCCCGCGTGGACTCGGAGGGAGACGTCGCGCAGGACGCTCCGGTCGCCGTAGTGCTTGCTGAGCCGGTCGACGGTGACGACCACTCGGTCCGATTCGTTCATCGTCGTCCTCCAGACGGCGGGGCATCGTGTTCACCCGGGAAGAAAATCTCCTCGATCGGGCGGGAGAGCAGTGCGGAGACCCGGAACGCCAACGGCAGGGACGGGTCGTAGCGCCCGGTCTCGAGTGCGTTCACCGTCTGCCTGGAGACGCCGAGTGCTTCAGCGAACTGGACCTGGGTCCACCCGCGTTCGGTGCGCAGGGCGCGGACGTCGTTCTTCATCGGGTGGCCCGGAAGGAGACGACACCGATGGTCACGCCCCACACCGCCATCCCGCCGATGAACACCCACCATTCCGGCTGGGCGACGACGACACCGGCCGTCGACAGGAACACGACCGCGAGGCTGATCAGCATCGCCGCACCGAACCCGATGGCGAGACTCAGCACGATCACTCCGCGCTGCAGTTCGTCGACGCGGCGCACGTGTCGGATGAGTGCGATCACGATCCACACCACCGGCACGAGCGGGACGAGTGCGACCGCGACGGCTGCGGGCGATCCCGGCTCGGTGGTGAACAGCTCCGGCAGGAAGAGGAACGTCACGAGGAACCCGACGGCACCGGCCGCGATCTCCCACATGTATCTACGGGACGCACGACGCTCCTGCGGTGTCGATCCCCGTGTCGTGTGCTCGTTCATGCAGCCACCTCTCGTTGCGTGTCGGACATCGTGGTCGTCCGCCCGTCGCGCTCGGACTGATCCCACTCGAACCACCGCACGGCGAGCACGCCTGCTGCGACGGTGACGAGCGACATGAGCCCCCAGAGCGCGGGGACGGGGAGGAACGGTTCGGCCCCGGTCAGTGAGGCACTCGCGGCGGCGACGAACCAGGTGGTCGGCAGGCAGTTCATGGCCACCTGCACGGCGGCAGGGAGGATGGACTGCGGCAGGAGCCCGCCCGACGCGAACACGAGCCCGATCGTCACCATCACCATCGTCTGTTGTGTCGCCTCGGCGTTCCGCGATCGGGCGGCGAACACCAGCGCCAGAGCGAACAGCATCGCCGCTCCGAGGAGGAACGAGACCCCCAGGGCCAGGAGGTCCACGCCGTCGACGTACCTTCGCCAGACTGCGATCCCGGTCGTCAGCACCAGGATCCCCACCGCCACCAGCGCGCGCAAGGGGAGCTGCGCGAGGAGGAAGGTCGACCGGCGGAGCGGCGTCACGCCGAGCAGCCGGAGCAGCCCACGCTCCCGCATCGCCACGAGTGGGACGGTCGTGCCGATGAACGCCAGGCTCGCGACCCCGACCAGGACCACGATGCCGAGGTTCTCCTGGAGCGGGTCGATCTTCACGTCACCCTCGTCATCCATCACCGTCACCCCGTGGGCCGGGACGCCTGCGTCGCGCAGCCCTCGCCAGATCGGGTCCCATGCAGCCTGGTCCGCAGCGTCGAGCACCACCAGGGCGCGCCCCTCGTGCACGGTCACCCGCGTGTTCCGATCGGGGTCGTCGGGGGCGACCACCTGCACACCGGCCCGCTCGAGCGCCGACGAGACTCCCGGTTCGTCCGTGTCCAGCGCTGCGACCGGAGCAGGGCCCAGGACGACGAACGCGAGCCACATGGAGACGTAGATCACGAGGATGATGCCGGTCATGAACCACATCGAGATCCCGGTGAGCGGGTTCCTGAGCACGTCGCGAGCGCTCATCGACGCCAGCCGCCGGAACGCGGCGCCGCCGCAGCGGGCCGACCTGTCGTTCGTCATCGTCGGCGCATCTGGACGATCGAGTCCGAAATGACAAGGAAACCTGACATACGTCAAGCATGCTTGTCATCCGGCGACGTGTCAAGCTTCCTTGGCAACGACAGGCACGGCAGGATGGGATCGTGCTGAACCGACTGGGTCTCCTCCGTATGACCGGCCGCGACCCCGGCGAGGGGCACCGGGTGGCGAGCCCGTTGGAGCTGCTCTTCGACCTCGTGTTCGTCGTCGCCGTCTCCCAGGCCTCGCAGAACCTCCACCACGGGATCGTCGAGGGTCACGCGGCGGAGACGACCGTCTCCTACGCGATGATCTTCTTCGCGATCTGGTGGGCGTGGATGAACTTCACCTGGTTCGCATCCGCGTTCGACACCGATGACTGGCTCTACCGCATGACCACCATCGTGCAGATGGGCGGGGTCCTCGTGCTCGCCGCCGGCGTGCACGACGCCATGGTCGACGGCGAGTGGGCGATCACCACCATCGGCTACGTCATCATGCGACTGGCGATGGTGGCGCAGTGGCTCCGACTCGCGTTGTCCGATCCGGAGCAACGCGCGGTGGCCCTCCGGTTCGCGATCGGGATCAGCCTCGTGCAGGTCCTCTGGGTCGCGCGACTGGCCCTTCCGGTGGAGGGGCAGTTCTGGACCTTCTGGCCCGCGATGCTGCTCGAGGTGCTCGTGCCCGTCTGGGCGGAACGGGTCCACCGCACGCCCTGGCACCCGCATCACGTCGCCGAGCGGTACGGCCTGTTCACGCTGATCCTGCTCGGCGAGAGCCTTCTCGGTTCGGCGAATGCCATCATCGACGCGGCGAACAGCGACGAGCGGATCGACGGGCTCGTCGGCTTGGCCGTGGCAGGCATCGTCCTCGCCGCCGGGATGTGGTGGATCTACTTCAGCCGGGAGCAAGGGGCTCGCCTGGCCTCGTCCCGCCAGGGGTTCGCCTTCGGGTACGCGCACTACGTCGTCTTCGCCGCCGCCGGTGCCGTCTCCGCGGGGATCGAAGTGGAACTCGACCTGCTGACGCACGCGGGCGAGCATCTCACCGCCGCCGTCGCGTCCTTCTCGCTGACCATCCCCGTCTCGGTGTTCATGGTCGCGGTCTGGTTGGTCCTGCTCCGCGGCAGGATCTCGACCACCGCCTCGATCCTCTTCCTCCTGGCCGCCATCGCCGTGCTGGCCTCCGCCACACTCCCGATCGTGACCGTCCTCGGCACCGCGACCGCCGTGGGGCTCGCCGTCCTCATCCTGGAGGTGCAGCGCGTCCGCGAGCGCCGGTGACGGTGAACCCGCCGCGACACGTCTCCGTCACCGCCGTGGGCGGACGAGACCACCTTTGGCCAGATCCATGTACCAGTTGTAGAGCGAGGACCGCTCCGCCAGGAGGTCGAGGTACACCTGCCGCGCGCGGGCATCGTCGGCCACCAGGAGGTAGCGCTCGTCGTCGAGGATTCCACCGACCCCGGCGGTCGTCGTCTCGTAGGCGTACTGCTCCTCGATCGACGTCATCGCCCGCAACTCGTCGAGGTACCCGACGAGGACGGGAAGATAGGCGCCCTGCGCCAGTCGCCAGGCGGCCTTCTCCTGCGCGCGCCGGAAGCAGATCGCCAGATCACGCGGGAGCGCTCGCACGAGTGGTTCAGGATCCCCCGCCGCGCCGGGCGCCGCCCCGAACGCCCGACCGAAGTCGACCAGCAGGGAGTTCCCGTACGTACTGAACGCCGCAAGATCCCGGGTCGACCCGGGCGAGACGACGAGGGTGTAGCCGTCGCGGTACGGCGACGGACGGTGTGAACCACGACGATCCGGCACCGCGAGCGGCGCGGTCACCCACTCGCGGACGATGGCCGACGTCCGGTCGTGGTCGTCGACGCGCGTCTCGGCGCTGCTGAACACCGAGGAGCGGTCGGCCAGCAGTTCCAGGAGCACTCGGCCGTCGTGCAGCATCGTGATCGCGATGCCCGTCGGCATCCGGGGGTTCTCCATGTCGACACGGTAGCGGTCACGCCCGGACGGCGGGAACGACGAAGGCCCCCGATTCCTCGGGGGCCTTCGTGTCACATCAACTGGTGCGCGAGGCGGGACTTGAACCCGCACGCCCTTTCGAGCACTGGCACCTGAAGCCAGCGCGTCTGCCAATTCCGCCACTCGCGCGAGACACCAGACGTCGCCGCTCTCGCGGCAACTTATCGAGGATAGCACGCGGAGCCCGGGTGGCAGAACACCGGAGATCCGCGCCAGAGCAGGACGAAACGGCCCCGACGGTCCTGTTCCGATGCCGATCTCCTGCTGCCGAGCGGGTGAACACCTGGCGTCGGCGCCCGCGTCGATTGGCCTCGTGTGCAGGCAAACCGTCTAACATTGCCTGGACACCGACACGAATCGAGAGACCGTGGGCATTCTGGACAACTTCGAGAAGGGACTCGAGCGCGCCGTCAACGGCGCCTTCGCGAAGACCTTCAAGTCCGGACTCCAGCCGGTCGAGATCACGAGCGCGCTCCGACGCGAGCTCGACACCAAGGCCGCCGTCGTCTCCCGCGACCGCATCCTCGTGCCGAACAAGTTCACCGTCCGGATGTCGCCCACCGACTTCGAGCGCATGGACGCCATCGGCCCCTCCCTCATCGACGAGCTCGGTTCGCTCGTCCAGAAGCACGCCAAGAGCCAGGGGTACTCCTTTCCGGGTGCCGTGACCATCAAGCTCTCCGGCGACCGCTCCCTCCCCGACGGCCTCGTGCAGATCGACAGTGTCAACCTCAAGGGCTCCGTCACCTGGGCACCCGTGCTCGACATCGGCGGTAAGCGCTACCCGATCACGCAGGCCCGCACGGTCATCGGCCGCGGTACCGAGGCCGACATCACGATCCCCGACACCGGCACCTCACGGAAGCACGTCGAGATCCTCTGGGACGGCAACGCCGGTCAGGCGCGCGACCTCGGCTCGACGAACGGCTCGAAGCTCAACGGCCAGTCCTTCCGCCAGGCGGCCCTCTCCCCCGACTCCGTCATCGAGATCGGCCGCACCAGGATCGTGTTCCGGGTGGTCGCCAAGGCCGGCGGATCCGATCGCCAGATGAGCGATGCGACCCGACGTCACGATGTGTCGTCCTTCGGCGACTCGTGGGGGGACGGCGCGTGAGCGAACTGACCCTGCTGGTCCTCCGCATCGGCTTCCTGCTCCTGCTCTGGACGTTCGTCTTCGGCATCGTCTACGCCCTCCGCACCGACCTCTTCGGACCACGTGTCCGGAAGCCGCAGCAGCAGTCGTCGAACGGAGCCCCGGCCACACCGCCGCAGCCGATGCGCGCCGCGGCCGCCCCGGCCCCCAGTCGGCCCGCCACCGGCGGATCGAGCGGCACGCCTCCGCGCGCCACGGTCGACAACACCTCGCGCCTCGTCATCGTGTCCGGGCCCAAGCAGGGCACCGAGCTCCCCCTCGGCCGCGAGCCGATCACCATCGGCCGCTCAGCCGACTCCGGCCTCATCATCCGCGACGACTACACGTCGACGCATCATGCGCGACTCATGCTCTGGAACGACGAGTGGATGGTCCAGGACCTGGATTCCACCAACGGCACCTTCCTCGCAGGCAAGCGCGTGAGCGTCCCGACGCAGATCCCACTCGACACCCCCGTCAAGGTCGGCCAGACCAGTTTCGAGTTGCGGCGGTAACCCGGTGACGACCAGCGGCGCCGGCGCAGCGCTCTCCCACGTGGGTAAAGTGCGCTCAAACAACCAGGATTCCGGCTACTCCGGGCACCACCTGTTCGTCGTCGCCGACGGCATGGGCGGCCACGCCGGCGGTGACGTCGCCTCGGCGATGGCACTCAACCGCATCATCGAGGCCGACGAGCCGTACCCGTCCTCCGAGGCCGCTGAGGCGACGCTCCAGTCCGCGATCCTCGCGGCGAACTCCATCCTGGGCGACACGGTCTCGAAGCACCGCGAGCTGACCGGCATGGGCACCACGGTCTCCGCGCTCGCGGTCATCGGCAACGAGGTCGCCATCGCCCACATCGGCGACTCCCGGATCTACCTCTTCCGTGAGGGCGAGCTCAGCCAGATCACGGTCGACCACACGTTCGTCCAGCGTCTCGTGGACTCCGGCCGGATCACGGCCGAGGAAGCGATGGTCCATCCCCGCCGATCGGTGCTGATGCGCGTCCTCGGCGACGTCGACGCCTCCCCCGAGATCGACACGATGACGCTCGGAACGCAGCCGGGTGACCGCTGGATCCTCTGCTCGGACGGTCTCTCGGGCGTGGTCGACGAGACGCACATCACGGCGACCCTCACCGAGCAGCTGTCGGCGCAGCGCACTGCCGAGAAGCTCGTCCGGCAGAGCCTGGACCGCGGTGCACCGGACAACGTCACCGTCGTGGTCGTCGACATCGTCGACGAGCCGGTGAGTGATGGTGAGCCCGTCGTCGTCGGTTCGGCCTCGAAGCCCGTGGCCTTCGCGCTCACCCCGTCGGTGAAGAAGCCGTCGCTCATCCCCAACAGCTGGCTGCACCCGGGGCGGGTCACCTCGCTCGGCAACTCGCACTTCGAGCCCGCCTCCGAGGATTACCTCGACGAGCTCATCGAGGAGGACGAGCGCCGCGCGAGACGTCGGCGCATCACCTGGCTCGTCGGTCTCATCGTGGTCATCGTCGCGATCGTCGGTGGTGTCGTGCTCGGGTACGCGTGGACCCAGACCCGCTACTTCGTCGGCGGCGACGACGACACGGTGGTCATCTACCAGGGCATCCAGCAGGACGTCGGCCCCATCAAACTCTCGAACGTCAAGGAGGACACCGGCATCCCGCTCGGCTCGCTCTCCGACTTCGACCGCCAGGCGGTCGACCAGACCATCAGCGCGTCCTCGTTCACCGAGGCCCTCGACATCGTGAAGCGATTGCGGGTGACCGATGACCAGTGACGTCGCAGCCCCCATCCAAGCCGACACCGGCGTCATCAAGACGATGCGCCGACTCCGGCTGCCGAAGAAGCTCCGCAACCTGGAGCTCGCGCTCCTCATCTTCGCGTTCGCCATCAACGCGGTCGCGGTCATGCTCGTGCAGCTCGGCGCCCTCGGGCACCTCGACTTCGCCCTGATCACCTTCGGCTCGGGCCTGTCACTCCTGGTCCTCGCCTTCCACATCGTGCTGCGCTACACCGCGGCGGAGGCCGACCCCTTCCTGTTACCGATCGCCACCGTGCTCGGCGGCGTCGGCATCGCTGAGATCTACCGGATCGACATCGCCCTCGGCGACTCCGGTTGGGCGAGCGCCGCGGTCCGACAGATGGTGTGGAGTGCGATCGCGATCGCCGGGGCCATCGCCGTGGTCCTGATCATCCGCAACCACCGCGTGCTCTTCAAGTACACGTACATCGCCGGCCTCTTCGCCTTCGTCCTCCTCCTGCTGCCCCTGCTGCCGGGCATCGGTCGGGAGGTCAACGGCGCCCGCGTCTGGATCGGCATCGGCGACGCGGTCACCTTCCAGCCCGGCGAGATCGCGAAGATCGCTCTCGCGGTCTTCTTCGCCGGTTATCTCGTGCGCACGCGCGACAGCCTCTCGATGGTCGGCAAGAAGTTCCTCGGGATCCAGTTCCCCCGTCTGCGCGACCTCGGCCCGATCCTCGTGGTCTGGGCGATGGCGATGGGCGTGATCGTCTTCCAGCGCGACCTCGGAACCGGTCTGCTCTACTTCGGCATGTTCCTCGTCATGCTGTACGTCGCGACGAGCCGCGCCAGCTGGATCATCATCGGCCTGACGATGTTCTTCGCCGGTGCGTTCATCGCCGGCCAGACCCTCTCCTACGTCGCCGGTCGTTTCCACAACTGGTGGGACGCCTTCAACCCGGAGGTCTTCGACCGCGACGGCGGCAGCTACCAGCTCGTGCAGGGCATCTTCGGCCTCGCCCACGGCGGACTGCTGGGCACCGGGCTCGGCCAGGGCATGCCCGAGATCACGCCCGTCCCGCAGAGCGACTACATCATCGCCAGCCTCGGTGAAGAGCTCGGTCTGGCCGGCCTCTTCGCGATCTTCGCGCTCTACCTGCTGCTCGTCTCGCGGGGCTTCCGAGTCGGCTACGCCGGCACCGACGACTTCGGCAAGCTCCTCTCGATCGGCCTGGCGTTCACCGTCGCGCTGCAGGTCTTCGTCGTCGTCGGCGGCGTGACCCGCATCATCCCGCTCACGGGGCTCACCACACCCTTCCTGGCGGCCGGCGGGTCGTCGCTCGTCGCGAACTGGATCATCATCGCCGTCCTGCTCCGCATCTCCGACACGGTCCGAACCCAACCCAAGGCGGTGGTCTCATGAATCGCGAACTCAAGCGGGTGAGCATCGTCGTCCTGGCGATGTTCCTGGCGCTCTTCGGGTCGACCACGATCATCCAGATGTTCCAGGCCGACACCCTCAACGCCGACGGTCGCAACACGCGGACCCTCTACGACAGCTACCGGACGGAGCGGGGTCCCATCCTGCTCACGGACGGGACCGCCATCGCCTCGTCCGTCGCCAGTGACGACGAATACAAGTACCAGCGCGTCTACGCGAACGGCCCGTTGTACGCGCCCGTCACCGGCTACTTCTCGCCCACCCAGGGCTCGTCCGGTCTCGAACTCGCGACGAACGAGTACCTGAGCGGTACGTCGAACTCCCAGTTCCTCGACTCCATCAACCGGCTCATCTCCGGCCAGGCTCCGAAGGGTGCGGCGGTCGAGGTCACCCTGGACCCCGTCGTGCAGCAGGCCGCCTTCGACGCGCTCGGCGACCAGGAGGGCGCGATCGTCGCCATCGAGCCGAAGACGGGCAAGATCCTCGCCTCGGTGTCGAGCCCCGGCTACGACCCGAACGTCCTGGCCAGCCACGACAACGCGGCCGTGCTCGACGCCTACCGCACGCTCGACGACGACGACCGCCAGCCGCTCCTCAACAAGGGCGTCGACGGCGACCTCGATCCGCCCGGTTCCACCTTCAAGCTCGTCACCGCGGCCGCGGCGTTCGCCTCGGGTGACTACACGCCGGAGTCCGAGTTCCCGAACCCGTCCACCTACACGCTCCCCGGGACGAGCACCGTCATCCGCAACTCCGAGGGCGGAAGCTGCGGCGGCGGCGCGACGGTGTCCATCGCGACAGCCGTCGAGCTCAGCTGCAACATCCCGCTCGCGGAACTCGGCGTCGAACTCGGCTACGAGAAGATCCGCGACATGGCGCAGAGCTTCGGCTTCAACATGGACGTGAACATCACCGGAACGGGACTCAACCCCATGCCGATGCAGCCGAGCACCTTCCCGAACGCGCTGAGCGACGACCAGACCGCCATGGCAGCCTTCGGGCAGTACACCGTGCGGGCCTCGGCACTCCAGATGGCCATGGTCTCGGCCGGCATCGCGAACGGTGGCATCGTCTGCAACCCGCAGCTGGTGAACCGTGTCGTGAACCCCGATCTGAGCGTCCTCAAGGAGTTCGAACCGGCGCAGCTGTCGCAGCCGATCTCGAGTTCGGTGGCCAAGCAGATCACGGACATCATGGTCCAGGGCGTCCAGAGCGGTGCTGCGACTAATGCAAGAATAGATGGGGTCGATGTGGCTGGAAAGACAGGCACGGCACAGAACGGATCCGACGATCCGTACACGCTGTGGTTCACCGGTTTCGCGCCTGCGGACGACCCGAAGGTCGCCGTGGCGGTCGTTGTTGAAGATGGCGGTGGACTCGGACAGGACGGTTACGGCAACCTCGTGGCCGCGCCGATCGCGAAGAAAGTACTAGAGGCGGTGCTGAACAAATGAGACCGACAGCCGGGCTGACCTTCGGAGGTCGCTACGAACTGCAATCTCGCATTGCGATCGGTGGCATGGGCGAGGTGTGGCAGGCCACTGACCTGGTCATCGGCCGGACCATCGCCATCAAGATCCTCAAGGACGAGTACATGGGGGACCCCGGGTTCCTCGAGCGGTTCCGTGCCGAGGCGCGGCACGCCGCACTCGTGAACCACGAGGGCATCGCCAACGTCTTCGACTACGGCGAGGAGGACGGCAGCGCGTTCCTCGTCATGGAACTCGTGCCCGGTGAGGCCCTGTCCACCGTGCTCGAGCGCGAGCGTGTCCTGCCCACCGACAAGGTGCTCGACATCGTCGCGCAGACCTCGTCGGCACTCCAGGCCGCACACGCCGCGGGCCTCGTCCACCGTGACATCAAGCCGGGCAACCTGCTCATCACGCCGGACGGCCGCGTCAAGATCACCGACTTCGGCATCGCCCGTATCGCCGACCAGGTGCCGCTCACGGCCACCGGTCAGGTCATGGGCACCGTGCAGTATCTCTCGCCCGAGCAGGCGAGCGGGCACCCCGCCTCACCGTCGACGGACATCTACTCGCTCGGCATCGTCGCGTACGAATGTCTCGCCGGACGCCGTCCGTTCACGGGCGAGTCGCAGGTCGCCATCGCGATGGCCCAGATCAACGAGCAGCCGCCCGAGCTCCCCGTCACGATCGCCGGGCCGGTCCGCCGGTTCGTCATGTCGATGATCGCGAAGAACCCGGTCGACCGTCCGGCATCGTCCGCCCACGTCGCGCGCGCCGCCCAGGCGCTCCGTCGAGGCGATCTCAACGCCGCGGCCGCAGCCGTGCCGATGATCCTCGGTGGGGCCGGCGACGCCGCGACCACCGTGATGGACCAGACCCGCCGGATGCCCGCGGCCGACGACGCGACCACGCAGTTGCTGTCCGCCGCCGAAGCGGACCAGCTCGAGGACGACGTCGAGGGCGAGGGCGAGAAGAAGAAGCGCAGCAAGTGGACCTGGCCGCTCATCGGTCTCGTCGCCCTGCTCGTCATCGTGCTGGTCGGTTCGCTGATCGCCGTGTTCGCGAACCAGGGGAACGACGCGGGAGGTACGACTCCGTCGGCCACGACGTCCACGACGCCGAAGCCGACGAAGACCCCGACGCCCACACCGACGCCCACGCCCACGCCCACGGTGTTCCCGATCAACCTGAGCGACCTCCAGGGCCGGTCCTTCGACGAACTCAACACGATCTTCAGCGCGCCGCCGTACAACTTCAGCGTGTCGAAGAACGTCGGCGACCCGGCCACGACGCCGGAACAGGTCAACACCGTCTACGACGTGAACCCCACGGGCAACGTCAAGACCGGTTCGGCCATCACGCTGACCGTCTACGACGAGATCGCGGTCATCAACCCGCCGACCGAGGCACCGAAGCTCGACAAGTCGGTGCTGGAGGACGGCTCGCTCGTCATCCCGAAGGACGCGACCTCGACTTCGATCAAGGTCGACTGGCTCGCCGTGCAGAACGCCTGCCCGACCGGGGCCGACTTCCTCGGCTACACCGTCGCCGTCTCGGGCGGGTACTTCCAGAACAACTCCTCGGGCCAGTTCGATGCGAACACCACGACGGGTACCATCACGGTCGACGCGGTGGGCACGCTCTCGGTCTCGTACGCGGTCCGCTGCAGCACGGGTACCTCCTCCGGATCGCCGTCCTCCGAGTCGATCAACGTCATCAAGGGGCAGTAGGCCGATGCCGCGACGAGTGCTCTCAGGGTCATCCCTGAGAGCACTCGGAAGGTGCCCGGGTAAGCTGTTAGTGTTTGTCCTCCAAGCGAATTCAGGGGTGGTACGTGGCTGACGATCAACGCCTGCTCGCAGGCCGATACGTCGTCGGCGACCTCATCGGTCGCGGGGGCATGTCCAACGTCTTCCGCGGCGTGGACACCAAGCTCGGTCGCACCGTCGCCATCAAGGTCCTGAAGTCCACGCTTGCCACCGACCCCGCATTCCGCTCCCGTTTCCGTCAGGAGGCGCAGGCCGCCTCACGGATGGCGCACCCCACGATCGTCCGCGTGTACGACGCCGGCGAGGAGCGGGTGAAGGACGGCTCGGGGCACGACCTCATCGAGCCGTTCATCGTCATGGAGTACGTCGAAGGGCGCATGCTCAAGGACCTCATCGCCGAGGGTCCCGTTGAGTCCGAAGAGGCGGTGCGCATCGCGCACAGCATCCTCACCGCGCTGGAGTACTCCCACCGAGCCGGCGTCGTGCACCGCGACATCAAGCCGGGCAACGTCATGATCACCACGGCCGGCGACGTCAAGGTCACCGACTTCGGCATCGCACGGGCCGTCTCCGATTCGTCCACGACGGTCGCCCAGACGACCGCCATCCTCGGCACGGCTGCGTACTTCTCGCCCGAGCAGGCCAAGGGCGAGACGGTCGACGCGCGGACAGACCTCTACTCCACCGGCGTCGTCCTCTTCGAGATGCTGACCGGCAAGGCGCCCTTCCGCGGCGATACCGCCGTCGCGGTCGCGTACCAGCACGTGAGCGAGCGCCCGGTGAAGCCGAGCTCTATCAACCCGAAGGTGTCGCCGGCGCTCGACCAGGTCGTCCTCCGAGCCCTCGCAAAGGATCGCTTCGAGCGGTACCAGAGCGCTGTCGAGTTCCGAGAGGATCTCGACGAAGCCGGAGCCGGCCATGTGCCGGTCCGTCGCGACGATCACGACTCGCTGTTCGGTCCATCGCCGACGGCGGCGTCCAGCACCGAGCAGGCGATCCGTCAGCTCACCTCGGACGACACCGTGACACGCACCCAGCGCCGGCCACCGGTGGTCTGGATCTGGGCCGCCATCGCCGGCATCGCCGTCATCCTCTTCTCGCTCGTGTTCTGGGTGGTCCAGCTTCCGCCCGCGACGAGCATCTCCACGGACTCCAGAGAGGTCCCGGACCTCGTCGACGCCACCTGGGAGAGCGCGAACAGCACGATCGAACAGCTCGAGCTCGTCCCCACCAAGTTCGACGAGGCGAGCAGCGACTACAAGGCGGGTCACGTCATCCGCACCGACCCGCCCGGCGGCACCACGGTGACCAAGAACACGCAGATCAAGGTCTACGTGTCGACCGGCCGTGCTCAGGTCGAGGTCCCCGACGTCGTCAACCAATCCTCGGAGGCCGCGTGGGCTGCGGTCGCCGCTGCGGGCCTCACGCAAGGCTCGGTGACCCGGGAGAACTCGCCGACCGTGCCGGCAGGTGTCGTGCTGCGGATGGATCCCGGAGCGGGTACCTCCGTCGACCAGGGGTCCACAGTGAACCTCGTCGTCTCCAGCGGAAACGTGACGCTGACCGACGTCGTCGGGCAGCCGCTTCTCGACGCGACGAACTACCTGCAGGACGCGACGAGGCAGTTCACCGTGCAGCCGCAGGCCGACGCGACGTGTAAGGCGGTCGCCGGCGACCCGGTCACGGCCATGTCTCCCGCACCAGGCGACATCCCCCAGAAGTCCGTCATCACGCTCACCTACTGCACCGGTCCGTAGGCTGCGCCGGCAGGCTCTCCGGTCCCTGAGCTCGCTCACCGATCCCTGAGCCTGTCGAAGGGCCTACCGGGTCATGAGCGGGCTGAGCCCTCGTGCCCGCTCATTCGCACCGGTGAGCCCGGTCGTCTCGAGCCAGTTCGCCAGGAGCTGGTAGCCGCCCTCGGAGAGCACCGACTCCGGATGGAACTGCACGCCGTGGATCGGGGCGTCACGGTGACGGAGCCCCATGATGACGCCGCTGGTCGTCCGGCTCGTCACGACGAGCTCCTCGGGCACGCTGCCGTCGACGACGGCGAGCGAGTGGTACCGGGTGGCGTTGAACTGCTGCGGAATACCCCGGTACAAGACACTGCCGTCGTGTTCCACGAGCGAACTCTGTCCGTGCATCAGCTCGTCGGCGGTGTGCACGGTCGCTCCGAACGCCTCGGCGATCGCCTGGTGGCCGAGGCACACTCCGAGGAGTGGCGTCCCGGTTCGGTACGCCGCGCGCACGGTGGCCAGCGAGATCCCGGCGTCAGCGGGCCGACCGGGTCCGGGTGAGACGAGTACGCCGTCGAACCCGAGGATCCGCTGCTCGAGGTCGTCGAGCGCGACGCCGTCGTTCTGCACGACGACGGTCTCTGCACCCAGTTGTTCGACGTACCCGTTCAGCGTGTAGACGAAGCTGTCGTAGTTGTCGACGACCAGGACGCGGGTCATTCGTTTCCGACGGTCACATTCTGATCGACGATGAACGAGTCCACGTAGGGGAACACCCAGGTGAAGAGTGCGGCCACGACCGCCACGAACAGGACGACGAGGATGATGATCCTCAGCCAGACGGGTCCGGGCAGGACCCTCCAGAGTGCGCCGTACATCGTCAGCCTCCAGCGGCCGCGACGGACGCGGCGATCTCGGCGGGCGGCCCGGCGGACAGCGGCTGCCAGGACTCGTACACCGCGTAAGCGATACTGCGTTCCGCCGTCGAATAGAGCGGGTTGCAGGTGGTCAGGGTGAGGATGCGCTGCGTCGGTGCGACACCGTCGACCTGGGGGACAGGATTGAGGACGTCCACCTGGGTGGGCAACACGTAGGTGATGTTCCGGAACACGTAGGTGTAGTAGCCGTCGGCCGTCTGGACGTAGACCTTGTCGCCGATCTGCAGGTCGCTGATCAGGGTCATCGCGCCGCCATAGGCCTTGCGGTGACCGGCGACGACGAAGTTGCCGACCTCTCCGGGCATCTGGGTGCTCGGGTAGTGACCGACGCCGAGGTCGAAGCTGTTGAGGACGGTCGCGGTGTCGACACCCTCTGCCACGACGCGGCGGTAGTCGGCGCCGTACCGCGGAACGTAGAGCACCGCGAACGGGTCGCCCGGAGCGGGGCGGGCGGTGACGGGCGGCTCACCGTAGTTCGGCACGCCGGTTGCATCCACGGTCGGTTCGGGTGCCGGAGCGGTCTCGGCGTTCTTGATCCACTCCTGCGACTGGCTCGACGCGGCGTTCGCCTGGCTGCCGGCCATGATCATGTCGTTCCACCAGAGCTGCCAGGCGAGGAACAGCAGGACGACCATGCCTGCGGTGATGAGCAGCTCGCCGGCCACCCCGAAGACGCTGATGCGGTGCTTCGACGGCGCTCTGCGCTCAGCGGCGCGTGCGCTCGCTCGCGAAGGTAGGTCGTCGGTCACGCATGGATTCTACCGAGAAGAACTCGGGATCGGCTGATCCCCAAGGCACCGATTGGGGTGAACAGGTAGAATGTCGGCATGGCACGCACGAAGTCACGAAGCAAACCGTCCCGCGAACCCGAGCAGACGAGCGGCGAACCCGCACCGAACGCGGTCTGGTTCAAGCCGGTCATGTTCGGCTTCATGCTCCTCGGCCTCGCCTGGATCGTCGTCTACTACCTGAGCGGCACGCTGCTCCCGATCCAGTCGCTCGGCCCGTGGAACATCCTCGTCGGCTTCGGCATCGCCTTCATCGGCTTCCTCATGACTACCAGGTGGCGCTAGCCTCACTCACTTCACGTCGTGCACAGCGGGTCGTCCTCTCGGACGGCCCGCTGTTTCGTGTACCGGGCATCCGTCGTGACGAAGTTCTCCACAGGAATGTGGAGAACTTCCGAGTTATCCACATGCCGGTGTGGAGAACCGGCAGGAGTCCCGGAAACACGGGGAACCACACCGGTGTAATTATCCCCAGTGTTCATAACTCTGTGGATAACTCACGCAACCTTCAACGTCTCCTGCATGGTTGCGGTTCGGCCGAGCGCACCACTGGTCGACGCGGGTCGCCGAGCCGAACCCGGTCGCCGAGCCGAGCCCGGTCGCCGAGCCGAATCCGGTCGCCGAGCCGAACCCGGTCACTGAGCCTGTCGAAGTGCAGTCCCGCTCAGAGCAGCGCGGGAAGCAGGCTGGCGCCCACGAGGACGACGCTCAAGGCGCCGATCAGGACTGCCTGGAGTGGCTGCTGAGTGCGCTTACGGGTGTTGACGAGGATGAGGCCGATGAGGGCGCCGCCGACGAGCCCGCCCAGGTGGGCCTGCCAGGCGATGTTCACGCCGGGGATGAAGCCGATGACAAGGTTGATGCCCAGGAGCACCAGCAGCCCACGGGTGTCGGCACCCATGCGTCGCTGGATGACGAGGAACGCCCCGAGGAGACCGAAGATCGCGCCCGAGGCGCCGACGACGGCCGTCCTCGGGTCGGCGAGGAACAGGACGCCGACCGAACCGGCGAACCCGGCGACCAGGTAGAGCGCGAGGAACCGCCAGTGCCCGAGCATGGTCTCGAGGATCCGGCCGAAGATCCAGAGCGTGTACATGTTCAGCAGGATGTGGAAGATGAACCCCTGCGAGTGCACGAACACGGCGGTCAGCATCCGCCAGGGCTGGAGGGCGCCGTACGACGGATCGGAGTACACGCCGGCGTAGAGGAGCGCGTTCGTGACGCCGAGCCCGGGAATCCACTGCAGCAGGAACACGAACGCCGTCACGGCGATGATCGCGTACGTGACGATGGGGGAGGAGTTGCTGATCCTCGCGCCGAGACGGTTGCGAGGGGCGCTCTGTCGTTGCGCCTTCATGTCCTCCGGACAGATGAAACCGACTGCCCCGGGCGTCTGGCACTCTCCACAGATGGTCCGACCGCAACGCTGGCAAAGCACGAAGCTCTGTCGGTCGGGGTGGCGATAGCAGAAGTTGGCCGACGGATCCCGGGGCAGGGTCACGGTCTGTCCTCCGAGCGGGGTCTAGGCCTCGGAGATGGTGACGCTCTCGAGGACGACGGGCTCGATCGGCTTGTCGCCGGCACCGGTCGGGACGGCCTGGATGGCGTCGACGACCGCGCGGGACTCGGCGTCGGCGACCTCACCGAAGATGGTGTGCTTGCCCTGGAGCCACTGCGTGGGAACGGTCGTGATGAAGAACTGCGAACCGTTCGTGCCCTCAACGGCGCCCGTGATGGCGTTGCGGCGCTTGCCGGCGTTCGCCATGGCGAGGATGTAGGGCTCGTCGAAGTTGAGCTCCGGGTGGATCTCGTCGTCGAAGTTGTAGCCCGGGCCACCGGTGCCGGTTCCGAGCGGGTCGCCGCCCTGGATCATGAACGCGGGGATGATGCGGTGGAAGATCAGGTCGCTGTACAGCGCGTCGTTCCGGGTCTGGCCCGTCTTCGAGTCCGTCCACTCGCGCCCGCCGGTCGCCAGGTCGGTGAAGTTCTTGACCGTCTTGGGAGCGTGGTCCCCGAAGAGGTTGACCTTGATCTCACCGTGGTTGGTGTGCAACGTGGCGACTGCGGTGTGCTTTGACATACTCCCAATTCTTGCACAAGGGTTCGGGACTCTCGGATGGTATCCAGGGGTCTAAGTGGCAAGATGGAGGTTACGTTGTTGCCGCGATCATTGGAGATGACCACATGAGCCTGTCACGCAAGCGCCGGAAAGAGCTCAAGAAGCTCAAGGGTTCCGCTGCCGACCTCTGGGACTCCCAGCAGGATGTCCTGAACCACGCCAACGAAGTCGCTCGTGAGGTGAGCCGTCAGCTCGGGAACTTCTCGAAGGAGCAGGTGGTCCCCGTCGTTCGCGACACCTACGAGCACCGCGTCGTCCCGACGGTCGACCGGGGGATCAAGGTCTCCCGCAACGCCGTCGACGGCGTGCGCAAGGGCATCTCGGATGGCGTCGTCCCCGCTGTCGGCGGCGTCGTCGGTACGGTGCTGAGCATCGGCGACATCGCCAAGGACACCCGCGTGCAGGCGGCTCTCCGTCGCCTCCACGTGCCCGAGCAGGTGCTGCCCGCCAAGAAGGGCGCGAGCGCCGGTACCGTCATCGCGATCGGCCTCGGCGTCCTCGCCGCTGCCGGTGTCGCCTACGCCGTCTGGCAGACGTTCCGCGCAGACGACGAGCTGTGGGTCTCCGACGAGGAGCCTGCCGCTTCCTGATCACGCTTCGCACGACGCAGCCCCTCGCCGGTCTCGACCGGGGAGGGGCTTCGTGTTGTGACGGCTGTGCTCAGATGAGGCCGGCGAAGCGTCGTCCGACGTCGACGAGGCTGACGCGGTCGAGTGAGCCGACCTCCTCGAGCGGGTACCACGCGGCGTAGTCGGTGCTGCCGTCGGCCTCGTAGGTCAGCGTGCCGCCGGTGAGGTGCGCCCGGTAGACGATGCGCAGCGTGTGGAGCGGCTCGGTGGCCGTGGTGCTGAGGCGACGCTCCGCCGGTACGACCTGCGAGTCGACGCCGATCAAGTCGTCGAGCTCGGCGTAATAGCCGGTCTCCTCGAACACCTCGCGGACGGCCGCGTCGGCCGGGTCCTCACCGGGGTCGATCCCGCCGCCGGGGAGCGTCCATCCGCTGTGTCCGCTCTCGTTCCAGTGGGAGAGGAGCATGCCCCGTTCGTCGACGATGACGGCATATGCAGCGACGCGGATATCCATGCCGTCAGCCTAACCGCCGGGCCGCGCGACAACGGAGAACGCCCCCGGCGTCTGCCGAGGGCGTTTCTGGACTGTGGAGCCTGGGAGAATCGAACTCCCGACATCCTGCTTGCAAAGCAGGCGCTCTACCAACTGAGCTAAGGCCCCGGATGGAACAGATCCGGAGATCCGATCCAATCGGTGTGTTGCTGGTCGTGCAGGGTGGGGCTACCAGGACTTGAACCTGGGACCTCTTCGTTATCAGCGAAGCGCTCTAACCGCCTGAGCTATAGCCCCGTTTTGAACCTTGTTGAGACTACCCGATTCCCGCCGCAACTCATAATCGAGCGGCGCCGCACGGGGCGGCGCCGACCCGAAGGAGCGTCAGTTGTTGGTGAACCCGACGAGGAGGCCACCCGTGATCTTCACGCTGAGGTTGTAGAGCCCCGCGAGGAGCGCTCCCATCAGCGTGATGACGATGAGGTTGAGCAGCGCCACGATGCCGGCGAAGGCCATGACCTGCGGCAGGTTGACGTACTGCAGGATGTTGTTCCCCGGTCCGGCGATGTCGGTGAACAGGCCACCGACCTTCGTGAAGACACCGGTGGTGTTGAGCACCGTGTAGACGAGGAAGAAGAACACCACGATGACCACGGCGACCGCGATCGCCGCCAGGAACGACAGCTTCACCGCCGACCAGAAGTCGATGTACACCAGCTTCAGGCGCACCTGCTTGGTGCTGGTGCGTTTGGTCGACTTCTTGGCCAACTTCTCTGCGACGCTACTGCTCATCTACTTCTTCCTTCATCGCCGGAGTCTCGTCCGGCACGGATGCCTCGGGTTCTGCACCCTCCGGTGCGGCTGCGTCTGCAACCGTCTCCGGAACATCCTGGGTCTCAAGGTTTCGGTCACTGTTCTTGGCCAGCGCGATGATTCGGTCGCTCTCCGCGAAACGTGCGAAGACGACGCCCATGGTGTCGCGCCCCTTCGCTGGAACTTCGGCCACGGCAGACCTTACCACCTTGCCACTGGCAAGAACCACAAGGACCTCGTCGCTCTCGTCGACGATCAGGGCGCCCGCGAGGGTGCCTCGATCGTCGTTCAGCTTGGCCACCTTGATGCCCAGACCACCGCGGTTCTGGCCGCGGTACTGGTCGATGTTGGTGCGCTTCGCGTAGCCACCCTCGGTCACGACGAAGACGAAGGCCTCGCGTTCCTCACCCTCGACGGACGGCAGCACCGACGCCGAGAGCAGTTTGTCGTCGTCGCGGAAGTGCATGCCGATGACGCCGCTCGTCGCGCGTCCCATCGGCCGCAGGGTCTCGTCGCTGGCCGTGAAGCGGATCGACATGCCCTTGCGGGACACCAGCAGGACGTCACTGTCGTTCTCCACGAGCAGCGCGGAGGTGAGCTCGTCGCCCTCGCGCAGGTTGATCGCGATGATGCCGCCCGAGCGGTTCGTGTCGTACTCCGAGAGCGCCGTCTTCTTGACGAGGCCGTCGTGCGTCGCGAGGACCAGGTACGTCGCGGCCTCGTAGTCGCGGATGTCGAGGATCTCGGCGATCTCCTCGTCGGGCTGCATGGCGAGCAGGTTGGCCACGTGCTGGCCCTTGGCGTCGCGGCCGGCCTCCTGCAGCTCGTAGGCCTTCGCGCGGTACACGCGACCCTTCGTCGTGAAGAAGAGGAGCCAGTGGTGCGTCGTCGTCACGAAGAAGTGGTCGACCACGTCGTCCGCGCGCAGCTGGGCGCCCTTGACACCCTTGCCACCGCGGTGCTGCTGACGGTAGTTGTCGCTGCGCGTGCGCTTGATGTACCCGCCGCGGGTGACGGTGATGACCATCTCCTCTTCGGGGATCAGGTCTTCCATGTTCATGTCGCCGTCGAAACCGAACATGATCTCGGTGCGGCGGTCGTCGCCGTACTTGTCGACGATCGCGGTCAGTTCCTCGCTGACGATCTCGCGCTGGCGGACCGGCTTCGCGAGGATGTCCTTGAGGTCGGCGATCTGCGCTTCGATCTCGGCTGCCTCGTCGATGATCTTCTGACGCTCGAGGGCGGCGAGACGACGCAGCTGCATGTCGAGGATCGCGCTGGCCTGGAGCTCGTCGATCTCGAGGAGGTCCATGAGGCCCGTGCGCGCCTCGTCGGCGGACGGCGAGCGACGGATGAGCGCGATGACCTCGTCCAGTGCGTCGAGTGCCTTCAGGTAGCCGCGGAGGATGTGTGCGCGCTCCTCCTTCTTACGGAGTCGGAACACGGTGCGGCGGACGATGACCTCGACCTGGTGCGTCACCCAGTTGGTGATGAACCCGTCGAGCGGCAGCGTGCGCGGAATGCCGTCGACGATCGCGAGCATGTTCGCGCCGAAGTTGTCCTGCAGCTGCGTGTGCTTGTAGAGGTTGTTGAGGACGACCTTCGCGACCGCATCGCGCTTCAGCACGATGACGAGCCGCTGGCCGGTACGACCGGAGGTCTCGTCGCGGATGTCGGCGACGCCGCCGAGACGACCCTCCTTGACGAGGTCGGCGATCTTCAGCGCGAGGTTGTCGGGGTTCACCTGGTACGGGAGCTCGGTGACGACGAGGCAGGTCCGGCCCTGGATCTCCTCGACGTTCACGACGGCCCGCATCGTGATGGAACCGCGACCCGTGCGGTAGGCGTCCTGGATGCCCTTGATACCGAGGATCTGCGCGCCGGTCGGGAAATCCGGCCCCTTGATGCGCTGCATGAGCGCCTCGAGGAGCTCTTCCCGGCTGGCCTCGGGGTTCGCCAGGTGCCACAGGGCACCGTCGGCGACCTCGCGGAGGTTGTGCGGCGGGATGTTCGTGGCCATGCCGACCGCGATGCCGACGGAACCGTTGACGAGGAGGTTCGGGAAGCGCGCCGGCAGGACGACCGGCTCCTGGGACTCGCCGTCGTAGTTGGGCTGGAAGTCGACGGTCTCCTCGTCGATGTCGCGCACCATCTCCATGGCGAGCGGGGCCATCTTCGTCTCGGTGTACCGAGGGGCTGCCGCGCCGTCGTTGCCCGGTGAGCCGAAGTTGCCCTGGCCGAGCGCCAACGGGTACCGCAGGCTCCACGGCTGCACGAGGCGGACGAGCGCGTCGTAGATGGCCGTGTCGCCGTGCGGGTGGAACTGACCCATGACGTCGCCGACGACGCGCGCGCACTTGGAGAACGAGCGGTCGGGGCGGTAGCCGCCGTCGTACATCGCGTAGATCACGCGACGGTGTACGGGCTTCAGGCCGTCGCGGACGTCGGGCAGGGCGCGGCCGACGATGACGCTCATCGCGTAGTCGAGGTAGCTGCGCTGCATCTCGAGCTGCAGGTCGACCTGGTCGATCCGTCCGTGCACGCCGTGGTCCTCGTCCGGGACCGTGATCTCGTCGTTGGTTTCGTCTGCCATGTTCTCTTACTTCTCCTGGTCCCTGAGCTTGTCGAAGGGCCTGTTTGATGCGAGGTGGATCACTTCGACAAGCTCAGTGACCGATGGATGAGGGTGGTTCGTGCCACTCAGATGTCGAGGAAGCGGACGTCTTTCGCGTTCTTCTGGATGAAGGTCCGGCGGGACTCCACGTCCTCGCCCATGAGCGTGGAGAAGATCTCATCGGCAGCCGCGGCGTCGTCGAGGGTGACCTGGAGGAGCGTCCGCGTCTGCGGGTCCATCGTGGTCTCCCACAGCTCCTTGTAGTTCATCTCGCCGAGACCCTTGTAGCGCTGGATCCCGTTCTCCTTCGGGATGCGCTTGCCCGAGGCGACACCGTCGGTGAGGAGGGCGTCGCGTTCGCGGTCGCTGTACACGTACTGGTGGTCGGCGTTCGACCACTTCAGGCGGTAGAGCGGCGGCTGCGCGAGGTACACGTATCCGAGGTCGACGAGCGGGCGCATGTAGCGGAACAGGAGCGTCAGCAGCAGCGTCGTGATGTGCTGGCCGTCGACGTCGGCATCGGCCATGAGCACGATCTTGTGGTACCGCACCTTGTCGGGGTTGAAGTCCTCACCGATGCCGGCACCGAAGGCCGTGATCATGGCCTGGACCTCGTTGTTCGCGAGCGCGCGGTCGAGGCGTGCCTTCTCGACGTTGAGGATCTTGCCGCGGAGCGGGAGGATCGCCTGAGTCTCCGGGTTGCGACCCTGCACGGCGGAGCCGCCTGCGGAGTCACCCTCGACGATGAAGATCTCGGACAGCGACGGGTCCTTCGACTGGCAGTCCTTGAGCTTGCCGGGCATGCCGCCACCCTCGAGGAGACCCTTGCGACGGGCCGTCTCACGCGCCTTGCGGGCGGCGAGACGAGCGGTCGCGGCCTGCAGCGCCTTCCGGATGATCTCCTTGGCCTGGTTGGGGTTGCGGTCGAACCAGTCGTTGAGCTGTTCGCTGACGACCTTCTGCACGAACGCCTTCGCCTCGGTGTTGCCGAGTTTGGTCTTCGTCTGGCCCTCGAACTGCGGCTCGGAGAGCTTGACGGAGATGACGGCCGTGAGGCCTTCGCGGACGTCGTCGCCGGAGAGGTTGTCGTCCTTCTCCTTGAGGATGCCCTTCTCACGTGCGTACCGGTTCACGAGCGTGGTGAGCGCCGCACGGAACCCTTCTTCGTGGGTGCCGCCCTCGTGCGTGTTGATCGTGTTCGCGTAGGTGTGGACGCTCTCGTTGTACGCCGTCGTCCACTGCATCGCGACCTCGAGCGCGATTTTGCGCTCGGTGTTCTCCGACTCGAAGGAGATGATCTCGTCGTGGACGAGCTCGGCACGCTTGGCCTTGTTCAGGTACTCGACGTAGTCCTCGAGACCGCGCTCGTAGAAGAAGACGTCCTTGCGCTGTGAGTGGGCCGCCGAGTTGTCGTCGACGTCCTCGGCCTCGATGGCGTCGCGCAACGGCCGCTCGTCGGCGAGCTCGATACGGAGCCCCTTGTTGAGGAACGCCATCTGCTGGAAGCGGGTCCGGAGCGTCTCGTAGTCGAACTCCGTCGTCTCGAACGTCTCGGCGCTCGGCCAGAAGGTGATCGTGGTGCCCGTCTCGGAGGACGGTTCGTCCTCGTGGAGCGGGGCGTCGGGGACACCGTGCTGGAAGCTCTGGCGCCAGACCGAACCCTGACGACGGACCTCGACCGAGAGGCGCGTGGACAGTGCGTTGACGACGGACGAGCCGACGCCGTGGAGACCACCGGAGACCGCGTACCCGCCGCCACCGAACTTGCCGCCGGCGTGCAGGATGGTCAGGACGACCTCGACGGTCGACTTCTTCTCAACCGGGTGGATGTCGACCGGGATGCCTCGACCGTTGTCGATGACGCGGACGCCGCCGTCCTCCAGGATGGTCACGAGGATCGTGTCGCAGTAGCCGGCGAGGGCTTCGTCCACGGAGTTGTCGACGATCTCGTAGACCAGGTGGTGCAGACCACGTGGACCGGTGGACCCGATGTACATACCGGGCCGCTTCCGGACGGCTTCGAGACCTTCGAGAACCTGGATGGCACTTGCGCCGTAATCAGAGTCTTGGGCGTGCGTGTTGGGTTCTGATGTCATAGGAAAAGAGGGCTCCAAACCGTCGAGATTCGACCGTTCCATCCTACCAAACAGACCCCGTGAAGCCGCGAGAAAACGCCCGTTTGAGGCACTTTTCCATACCCGGAGGCCGTATTTGCCTCCCTAGCCGTAAGTATCGCGTGGACCACGCCCTGGGATCGACCTGGGGCCTCTTTTCCAGGAGGGTGCTCCGGGGCCCTGGAAACGGATCGTGTCGACACCGGCGTCGGGATAGCGTTCGGCGATGCGGACGAGGATCTCGTGGCGCATGTGCCGCAGCTGTGTCGCCCAGGCCGTCGACTGGCATTGGACGAGCAGGACGCCGTCCGCGATCGACACCGGTTCGGAGTACCTGGCGGTGTCCTCGCCGCACAACTCCGCCCAGTTCCCGAGGACCTCGTGCTGGGCGAGTGGCGAGTTCCACCCGAGTCCGGCGGTCAGCGAATCGATGACCGTCCCGAGGCCCTTGGGGTCGCGACCGACACCGTACGGCACCGAGTCCTGCGGCCCCTCGGCCGAGCGTTCGCGGCGCTTGCGATCACGGGAGATCCGTTCGCCACCGAAGATCTCCTTGAACCGGAGGTACACCGTGGCGGAGAGTTCCCCCGCCGGATCGGCGTCCCGTCCGAGTCGCCGCGGCTCAGTCATGCGTCGACTCCGTGAGGAGCGGCTCGTTCACTGTGCCGGCCGCATCTTCCGGACCGTCGACGATCCGTCCGGCTTCGATGCGCACGACGTGCGCGGTGAACCGTTCGGGGACGTCGTCGAACACGGCCGCGGTGATGATGACCTGGTCGTACTCCGCGACCGCGGCCGCGAGGCGTTCCCGGCGTCGCGAATCGAGCTCGGCGAAGACGTCGTCGAGGATGAGCACCGGATCGCCGAGGGACGAGTCGGCCCGGAGGAGCTCGGCCGAGGCGAGTTTGGCGGCGAGCGCGAACGACCACGATTCGCCGTGGCTCGCGTAGCCCTTGACCGGCAGCCCGTTGAGACCGAAGAACACGTCGTCGCGGTGCGGTCCGACGAGCGTCAGGCCCCGCTCGAGTTCGGCCGACCGACGCTGCGCGAGCGCCGCACGGAACCGTTCCGCGATGCGCGCCAGATCGACGGGCGCGCCCGGCTCCACGCCCTCCGTGGGATCGGCGGCTGCCGACTCGTCCTCGGCATCGGTGCCGGCGATACTGAGCACGGGCAGGAGGACCGGTCGGTGATCGTCGCCGGCCACGGCCTCGTACGCGGCACGCAGTGGCCCACCGAGCATGGCCAGGAGCTGCAGACGTTCGGCGATGATCTCCGTGCCGTACTGCACGAGTCGGTCGTCCCAGAGGTCGAGCGTCGCCAGGGGCCCGGACTTCAGCCCACGCGCCCTCGCCGACTTGAGGAGCGAGTTCCGCTGCTTCAGGGAGCGGTCGTAGTCGGCCATCACCCCGGCCAGGCGGGGGATCCGCTGCACGAGGAGCTGGTCGATGAACCGCCGGCGCGCCGACGGGTCGCCTCGGACGATCAAGAGGTCCTCCGGGGCGAACAGCACGGTGGACACGTACCGCGGCAGTTCGCGCGGCTTGATCTGCGACCGGTTCACCTGCGCGCGGTTGGCCGAACCCCGGTTGAGCTGCACCTCGGCGAGCAGCTCACGACCGTCGTGCACGATGCGCGCCCTGATGATCGCCGCGTCGGCACCGTGTCGGATGAGTGCCTGTTCAGAGGAGACCCGATGGGACCCGAGGCTGCTGAGGTATCCGATCGCCTCGACGAGGTTGGTCTTGCCTTGGCCATTGCGACCCACGAACAGATTGGGTCCGGGTTCGAGCGCCACATCGACCACCGCGTAGTTGCGGTAGTCGGTGAGATTCAAGTGCCGCACGATCACCACGTCACCCTACCGCCTCGCCCTGACGCCGAACGGGTCGGGGCGCCGTCGGACGTCCGAGCGCGCCCGTCACGACGGCGCAGGGTGAACGAAATCGACCCTCCAGCGGAGCGGAAGGCTCCGGGAGGGTCGATTTCGTTCGTCAGGAGACGTCGTGTCGTCAGTCGTCGGCCTTCTTGACCGCGTGTCCGCCGAACTGGTTGCGGAGTGCGGCGACCGCCTTCATGGCCGGCGAGTCCTCCTGGCGCGACACGAAGCGGGCGAAGATCGATGCCGAGATGGTCGGGACGGGCACCGCGTTCGCGATGGCCTCCTCGATCGTCCAGCGGCCCTCACCCGAGTCCTCGACGTAGCCCTCGATCTGCTCGAAGTCCGGGTCCTCCTCGAGGGCGCGGACGAGGAGCTCCAGCAGCCAGGACCGCACGACGGTGCCGCGCTGCCAGGCCTTGAAGGTGCCGGGCACGTCCTTGATGATGTCCTCGCGCTTGTCGAGGAGCTCGAAGCCCTCGGCGTACGCCTGCATGAGCGCGTACTCGATGCCGTTGTGCACCATCTTCGCGTAGTGGCCGGCGCCGACCTCTCCGACGTGGACGAAGCCCTCATCGCGCGGGCCTTCAGGACGCAGGGCGTCGAAGACGGGCATGACCCGCTCCACCTGCTCCTTGGAACCGCCGACCATGAGGCCGTAGCCGTTGTCGACACCCCAGACACCGCCGGAGACGCCGGCATCGATGTAGTCGATGCCCTTCGCCGACAGCAGCTCAGCGTGCTTGAAGTCGTCCGTGAAGCGGCTGTTGCCGCCGTCGATGATCAGGTCGCCGGCCTCGAGCAGGCCGTTCAGCTCCTCGACGACGGAGTCGGTGATGGCCCCGGCGGGGACCATGACCCAGACCGTGCGAGGTGCCGGGAGCGCAGCGACGAGGTCGCTGATCGTCGCAACGTCGGTGACATCGGGGTTCCGGTCGAAACCGGTGACCTCGATGCCGTTCGCACGCAGACGCGTGCGCATGTTGTTGCCCATCTTGCCGAGACCGACGAGACCGATGTGCATGGTGGATCCTTTGCGTGTCAGCGCAGCAGCAGGTTCGGCTGCAGCAGGTACTTGTAGCTGTCGGCACCCGGCTGATCCTTGGAGGATTGGCTCGTGATGAGCATGGGTCCCGGCTTGTTCGTGTTCTCCGTCTTCGTGAACGAGAACCGCACGTACTCGCTCCGGACCGCGGTCAGACCGTCGATCAGGAACTGCGGCTTGAGGGAGAGCACGATGTCGTCGCCGGTGAGGAGGGCGTCGATGCCCTCGGATGCCTGCGCCTGCTCGGATCCGACGGCTTCGAGCGTGAGGCCGTCGATGGTGAAGGTGAAGCGGAGAGCCGCTTCGCGCTCGAGGACGAGCGACATGCGCCTGGTCGCCTCGATGAGTTCCGCGGTGTTGATGATCGCGTAGTTGTCGGTCGTCTCGGGGAAGAGCCGCTTGACCGGCGGGAAGTTGCCCTTGATCAGCAGCGAGGTGACCGTCTTGCGGTCGGCCCGGAACGCGATGAGCTCGCGGTCGTCGCGATTCGTGATCGCGACGTTGATGTTGCCGCTGTGGCCGAAGGTCTTGCCGACCTCCTGGAGCGTGCGGGCCGGCACGAGGGCTGTGATCGTCTCGCTGGAACCGTCGCCCTGGCCCGAGTCCCAGTCGATCTCGCGGACCGCGACGCGGTAGCGGTCGGTCGCGACGAGGCTGAGGCTCGTCTTGGAGACCTCGAGCTGCACGCCGGTGATGACCGGGGTCACGTCGTCGCGGCTTGCGGCGACAGCGACCTGGCTCACTGCGGTGGCGAACTCGTCGGCGGGCACGAGGCCGAAGTCGGCGTCGACCTGCGGGATCGTCGGGTACTCCTCGACGGGCATCGATCCGAGCGTGAACCGGGCAGAACCACAGGTGACCTCGATGCGGTTCTCGACCTTGCTGAACCGGACGGGTGCGTTCGGAAGGCGGCTGGCGATCTCCGAGAGCAGCCGGCCGTTGACGAGTGCCGTGCCGGCCTCCTCGACCTCGGCCGCGATGCCGGTCTGGCTGGAGACCTCGTAGTCGAAGGAGGACAGGATGAGACCGTCGTCACCGGCTTCGATGAGGATGCCGTTCAGGATCGGCAGCGTCGGGCGCTGCGGGAGCAGCTTCACTGCGAACGAGACGGCTTCGCTGAATACATCCCGGTTGACGCTGAATCGCACGACAAGTCCCCTGTCTCTGGCTCTCGATGACGTCACCAATGCTAGTGGGTCTGCTTCCGGGGTCGAGTGGGACGAGGTGCTGTGGAGAAGCGAGCCTGGGGAAAGGTTGTTTGGCGGAGAGATCATTGAATTAACGGTTAACAGTCTTAACCGGTGTGGAAACTGTGGATAAGTCCGCCGAACCCGCTCGAACACAGGGAACTACATGTGTGTAACTTGGTGGTGGCCTGTGGAGAGAACGACACGAGGGTGTGGGACGCGGAGGCCGGTGAACGATGTTCACTCACAAGCCTGCCTGGAGCTTCCACATCTCTCCACAGGTTATCCACAGGGCTGCGAGGTCGGAATGTGGACAGATCGGGCTCGGATCATGTCGTCGAATGAGCGCTCGTCGTCGCCTGATGAACGAAATCGGCCCCTCGAGCGCACCGAGTGCGTCGAGGGGCCGGAAACGTTCACCAGGACGCGTCAGGCGCCGTAGCGGAGGTTCTGCTTGATGCGGCTCGTGAGCTCGGTCACCTGGTTGTAGATCGAGCGCTTCTCCTGCATGAGGTCGGTGATCTTCCGGTTGGCGTACATGACCGTCGTGTGGTCCCGGTTGCCGAACAGCTGACCGATCTTCGGGAGTGAGAGGTTCGTGAGCTCGCGACAGAGGTACATCGCGATCTGACGCGCCGTCGCGACCGCCTGCGACCGGCTCGAGCCGTACAGGTCGTCGACCGAGAGTTTGAAGTAGTCCGCCGTCGTGTTGATGATGTCGATCGGCGAGATGACGTTGTCGTCGTCGAGGCTGATGACGTCCTTCAACACCGTCTGGGCCAACGTCATGTCGACGGCGGTCCGGTTCAGGCTCGCGAACGCGACGACCCGGATGAGCGTGCCCTCCAGCTCACGGATGTTGCTCGACACCTTGGTGGCGATGAACTCGAGGACCTCGTCCGGGATGTGCAGCTTCTCGTTCTGCGCCTTCTTGCGCAGGATCGCGATGCGCGTCTCGAGGTCGGGAGCCTGGACGTCGGTGATGAGTCCCCACTCGAAGCGCGAACGCATCCGCTCTTCGAAGCCGGTGAGCGCCTTCGGCGGCAGGTCGCTGGTGATGACCACCTGCTTGTTGTGATCGTGCAGGGTGTTGAAGGTGTGGAAGAACGCCTCCTGCGTCTCCGCCTTGCCCTGAAGGAACTGGATGTCGTCGATCAGCAGGATGTCGATGTCGCGGTACCGCGACTGGAAGAACGAGCCGCGGTTGTTGGCGATCGAGTTGATGAAGTCGTTCGTGAACTCCTCGCTGGACACGTACCGGACGCGGATCCCCGCGTAGAGGTTCATCGCGTAGTGGCCGATGGCGTGGAGGAGGTGGGTCTTGCCGAGCCCGGAGTCGCCGTACACGAACAGCGGGTTGTAGGCCTTGGCCGGCGCTTCGGCCACGGCGACCGCGGCCGCGTGCGCGAACCGGTTGGACTGACCGATGACGAAGTTGTCGAAGCTGTACTTCGGGTTGAGTCGGGTGTCGTTCTCGCGAGCCGGCAGCGTGGGGGTCGGGGTCAGCTGCGGTTGCGGTGACTCGAGCGGTGCCGGGTCGATGTGCTGGAAGCCGGTCTGCTCGTACCGTTCCTCGACGATGTCGGGGTTGACGACGATCGCGTAGTTGCCGACGGGGCCGCCGTCGACGATGGACGCGAGTGCGGCGAGGATCGGTGCCCGCATGCGCTGGTTGAGCATGCCCATCGTGAACTCGTTGGGCACCTCCAGGTAGAAGGTGCCGCCCATGATGCCCTTGGGGACGATGAGGTTGAGGAACCCGCGGAGCGGCGGGGTGATGCGGTCGTCGACGGAGAGGATCTCGAGCACCGATTGCCAGGTCTCAGCGATCGCATCGTCGGCGTCCGACATAGTTCTCCCCACACATACTCACAGGTTCATCCACAGGCTCTCCCCTGAGTATTCGGGGCTGAGCGCGGTGCTATCCACACGCTGTGCATAACCCGAGGGCTTACGCTAACAACACGTCGCCCCAGTCCCAAATCACTGTACGGCCGCCCTGCGTGTCACTGCTACAATTTCTGTGAATCCTGTGGATAATCATTCGTTTGGGCGCCGCTGGTTTGACCTTCGCGCGAGTAGACCGTAGGTTTAATCAGTTGACTTCTGCCCACGGGCACCCTTCCGTACCCTGCTGCCACCTGTGCAGTGGTGGGTCATGATCCGGAGATCGTAATTATGAGCAAGAGAACCTTCCAGCCGAACAACCGTCGTCGCGCCAAGAAGCACGGCTTCCGTCTGCGCATGCGCACGCGTGCCGGCCGCGGCATCCTGTCGGCTCGTCGCGCCAAGGGCCGCACCGAACTCTCCGCGTAGAGCCGTCGTGCTCGAGCGTGCGAGCCGGATCACGTCCGGCGACGACTACCGAGGGGTAGTTCGTCGCGGGTCCCGGTTCGTCGGCGAGCACACGGTCACGTACGTACGCATGAACCCGAAGGGCGGACAGCCGCGCTTCGGGTTCATCGTTGCGAAAACGGTCGGTAACGCAGTGACCCGCAATCTTGTCAGACGTCGTTTGAAGGCCATCTGTCACGACAGCGTCGTTCAGGCTGCCCACGGCGCTGACGTGGTCATCCGGGCGCTGCCGTCTGCAGCGACGGCGCCGTTCGCCTCGCTCCATGCCGAGGTCGATCGCGCCTTCGCCAAACGCGGCGTCATCGTCGAGAGTTCGGACGCGCACCGATGAACGGCGTCCTCGCTGCCACCTGCCTCGCGCCCCGCAATGCTGCGGTGCTGGCGCTTCGCGGGTATCGCGCCGCGATCTCTCCGCTGTACGGCGACGTCTGCCGGTATTACCCCAGCTGTTCCGCGTACGCTCTGGGAGCGGTGCAGCAACACGGTGTCGTCGTCGGTTCGGCGATGGCAGCGGCCCGCATCGCGAGATGCCACCCCTGGGCAGCACCTCGCTTCGACGAGGTGCCACCCAAGAAGAACTTCCGGTACAGCGTCACTTCTCACGGATTTGTCGTGCAACCGAGCCACGGAAAGGGCTGACCCGCACCTATGGACATCATCGGCACAATTCTCTGGCCGCTCAAATGGGCGGTCGAGCTGCTCCTCGTGGGCTGGCACCTGCTGTGGACGGCCATCGGACTCGACCCCGCGGCCGGTATCACCTGGGTCCTCTCGATCGTCGGGCTCGTCCTCGTCGTCCGTGCCGCCCTGATCCCCCTGTTCATCAAGCAGATCAAGAGCCAGCGCAAGATGCTCGAGATCGCGCCGCAGATGAAGAAGGTGCAGGAGAAGTACAAGGGCAAGCGCGACCAGGCCAGCCGTGAGGCGATGTCCCGCGAGACGATGGAGCTGTACAAGAAGCACGGCACCTCCCCCGTCAGCGGATGTCTGCCGCTGCTCGTCCAGATGCCGATCTTCTTCGCCCTGTTCTCCGTGCTCAACGACGCCCAGAAGAGCAAGGCCGGCGTCGGTCCCCTGAACGAGACCCTCGCCGTGCAGTTCGGCGACGCGAGCCTCTTCGGGATCGCTCCGCTGCACACGAGCATGCAGGCGGCACTCGCCGGCAACCCGGTCAACTGGGCGGTCGTCATCATCGCCGCCGTCATGGTCATCCTCATGTGCGCGTCGCAGTTCATCACGCAGCTGCAGATCGTGTCGAAGAACATGTCGGCCGAGACGAAGGCCAGCCCGCAGTTCAAGCAGCAGCGGATCCTCCTCTACATCCTGCCCTTCGTGTTCCTCTTCTCCGGCTTCGCCTTCCCGCTCGGCGTCATGTTCTACTGGCTGACGTCCAACGCGTGGACAATGGTGCAGCAGTTCCTCGTCATCCGGAACATGCCGACGCCTGGTTCCGACGCTGCGAAGGCTCGTGAGGAGCGTCTCGCTCGGAAGGGCAAGCTTATGACGCCGAACGGCGACGTCATCTCGATCTCCGAGGCGCCGGTACCCGAGAAGAAGACCCCGACGCAGCGCCAGCAGCCCATGGGCAAGGCGCGTGCGAAGAAGCAGCAGACCGACGGACGAGACAAGTAGGAGTATCGGTGACTGACCAGGAACTGGCCCCGGCCCAGGACGAAGCACCCACCATCACGCAGCTCGAAGAAGAGGGCGACGTCGCAGCGGACTACATCGAGGAGTTCCTCGACATCTGCGACATCGATGGCGACATCGACATCGATGCCCGCAATGGTCGCGCGTACGTGTCGATCGACTCCCCCACGGAGAGCAACCTGCGTCTCCTGTCGCGTCCCGACACGGTGAACGCACTGCAGGAGCTGACCCGCCTGGCTGTTCAGAACCGTACCGGTGGCTTCTCCCGGCTCATCCTCGACATCGGCGGATCCCGCGAAGCACGTCAGCAGGAGCTCGGCGCCCTCGTGGAGCGAGCGGTCGAGCGCATCGAGGCCGGTTCCACCGAGGCGGCACTCCCCCCGATGTCGAGCTACGAGCGCAAGCTCGTCCACGACATCGTGTCGGCTCGCGGCTTCGTGTCCGAGTCCCACGGCGAAGGCCGCGACCGTCACACCGTCATCACCCGCGGCTGACGCGGCCTGATCGTTTCACGTGAAACTGCGATGACTGACGTGCCTGCAGGACTCGAACCGGAACCGGCGGAAGCAGCCGAGTTGTTCGGCGACCGGATCGATGTCGGTCGTGCATTCGCCGCGAACCTGGCGGAGTTCGGTGAGCCACTCGGGCTGATCGGGCCCCTGGAGCTTCCGCGTCTCTGGACGCGCCACATCCTCAACAGTGTGATCGTGGCCCCGCTCCTTCATCCCGGACGAGTCGGGGACGTCGGCACTGGCGCTGGGCTGCCTGGACTGGTCCTTGCGATCGCCCGGCCGGACGTCGAGTTCGTGCTCATCGAACCGATGGAACGTCGGGTCGCCTGGCTCAACGACCAGGTAGGCGTCCTCGGGCTCGAGAACGTCATCGTCGTGCGAGCGCGCGCTGAGGAGGTTCGTCTCGATGAGCCCCTCGACCAGGTGACCGCTCGGGCGGTCAGCGCATTGCGAAAGCTACTCCCCCTCACCGCTCCCCTGCTTCGGGACGGCGGAGAGCTGGTCCTCATGAAGGGTGCCGGCGCTCAGGCGGAGGTCGACGCGTCGAACAAGGAGCTTCGCAAGTACCGGGTCTCCGGCGTCGAGGTTCGAACGCTTGGCGAGGGCGTTCTCGCGGAGCCGACCCGAGTCATCGTGGGAACCGTCCGCGGCTGAAGTCGGGCGAGAGCTCTTGGGGCCTCCGCGAGGGGCCTCACAGACGATGTTCGGCGGTTTGCGAGCTCTCGGGAGAATGGCTCCTGACGAACCCCGCTGGAGAGCAAGGCCATTTCAGGGGTCCTGAGTTCGTCAGGAACGATTCTCCGGTCCATCCGGACACGAAATTGGGGCGTTGGGCGGGCCGGATTCGAGTGTTTTCTGACGTTTGCCAGCAGTAGTGCTCCTGGTATCTCATATATGTTCTTCACCAAGCCTGTAGCCCCAGTCTCGTGACGCGGCGCCGGCACCGCGATCGACGGGCGGCGATGCTCCGCGCTCCGGTGGTCGGCGCACCCAGACGTCCATGCTGTTGTGCGCGGTGGCCGGCCAGCTAGCTGCCTTTTCGGAGATGATGGACGAGTGCGGGTGGCAACGGTGGACCTCCCAGGTTGGTGATCCGGTCGGGCTTGTCAGGGATCTGTGGTCCTCGTTCGAATCCCGGGTGGGTCCGAGGCTTTCCTTGGTTGCAGGGAAGATGCATCGCCCCGTTCCGGTCCCACACGTTCAACGGACTCGCGGCGGTGCATCACGTGGCGGACCTGTCGTTGGAGACCTGCTGCGAGATGCGGATTTCGCCAGTTCCTCAGGTGCCTGCGGGCCGACTGGCGCCCGACCGTTGGCAGGCTCATGTCCACCGCCGGGTCGGTGCTGTCTGAGGTGCTGGGTGATTTGCCGGCCGGAGAAGCAGAGGATGATCTGCCTACCGCTATCGCGTGCGTCGAGGGCGCCCCGTTCTAGGAGGTTCTGGCGCGGTGCAGTGCGTTCACATCGGAGCACGCCGTGCTGCTACTCCGCGCTCTCCCGGCGGCGAGGTACCGTGCACGGCGCCCACTCTGCGTAACGATGTGTCGAAGTGCGCCGGCACTGCGGAGGTCGTGCTGGCGACTGCTGTCAGCTTGGAAGAAGTAGGCGTAAACCTGATTGACGATGCATGATTATCCACCCAGATAGCCTCGGCGGAGCGTGCTTGCCGCCGGAAGTGTGAAATTGCGGGACGTTTCGCGTGGAACGTGGGAGCGATGCCACTCGCTGGAGTCCTTCGTTCTCAGGAGTGGTTCCTGTCGGCCTGGAGTCGTGTGATCCAGTTCACTCAGTGCGTGCACGCCCAGGGAGGCCGTCGTGCCGGGACCGGCGCGGTGTTCGATGTTTCACGTGGAACATGGGTGGCGTTCTGCTCCTGCGTGGCTGTTACGCGGTGGTGCAGACGAGTTGAGTTCGACGAGCACAGTGCGCGGTAGCAGGCTGGCTTGCGCTCGAGATCACACCCATCGGTTGCGTTGGTCCTGTCGAGAGGGTTTCACGTGAAACAGCGGCCGGGTACGACGGGCCGGGTGTGAGATCGGACCGGTTGCGTGATACTTCGTCGATACCGCTCCCCCAGTGTGGGATCACACCGGCGAGGCGGATAGCGGGCTGTGGCCAGGGGCTGCGAAGACGCCTATCGATATGAGCCGTCCGACGGCTCGGCGTGCGCGGAGTCTCGGTTTCACGTGAAACGTTGGCGCGGACTCGCGCCTGTCGTGCAACTCTCCACCATACGAGCGTGTGGGACTGGGGCCTGTGGATAACCCTGTGGACAGTTCTGGCGCGCAACCGCAGGAACTGGTGATCCTCTGCGAAGAAGGGGGCCCCGCCCGGCCCACCACCGCACTGTGGCCAACTCGGACCGGGGCGAGAGCCCGGACGTGCTGGGCCCGGAGTGGGACGTGCGGGTACGAACTTCCGCGGAAAGACGCGGATCTCCGCCTGATCGCGGAGGAACCTCACACATGGATGTCAACACACGTCCGCCGGTCTCGTATCGGGTTGATCTGACCAGCATCGACCTGCACGCCCGGGGCTTGCGCGGTTGCGCGGGATCAGGCACGCCGGTGCCCTGTGGATAACCCTGTGGACGCAGGAGGGGGAGGTGTCCCTTCTGGGCACCATCCGGGACGTTCGACGATATGCGGGTGTCGCAAAACGGCGCTCGAGGGGCTCCGTGCGTACGCACTCCCCGATCACTGTCGGAGATCGCTCCCCTGGCGTCAGCCCACGCTGGTACGGTTGAAGGACACGTTTCGAGCAAGAAGGTTTCACGTGAAACAACCCGAACCAACGCATTCCGCGGCTCCCGTGCGCGGCTCCGTTGGTAGCGCCTTCGACGCGTCCACGCCGTTGGCTCGCGAGCTCCACCATCTGACTGAGAGGCGTAAAGCCTTGGCTCACGCAACCCTGCCGACGCCCGACCACACTCGGGTCTTCACGGTCTCCAACCAGAAGGGTGGAGTCGGCAAGACGACGACCACCGTCAACATCGGCGCGGCCCTCGCTCGTTCGGGCGCTCGTGTCCTCGTGATCGACCTGGATCCCCAGGGGAACGCGTCAACCGCACTCGGTGTCGAGCATCACTCGGACGTCCCGAGTGTCTACGACGTCCTGATCGACGACTTCCCCCTGGCCGATGTCGTCCAGCAGAGCCCCGAGTTCCCCACGCTGTTCTGCGCTCCCTCGACGATCCATCTCGCCGGCGCGGAGATCGAACTCGTGTCACAGGTCGCGCGTGAGCACCGACTCCGCACGGCGCTCGAACAGTTCATCCAGGACGCCGAAGAGCCGTTCCACTACGTCCTGATCGACTGCCCGCCGTCCCTCGGCCTCCTGACGATCAATGCCTTCGTCGCGGCCAAAGAGGTACTCATCCCGATCCAGTGCGAGTACTACGCGCTCGAGGGCTTGAGTCAGCTCCTCAGTAGCATCCAGCTGATCCAGCGGCACCTGAACCCAGGGCTCGCCGTCAGCACCATTCTCCTGACGATGTACGACGGGCGCACCAACCTCGCGCAGCAGGTGGCCCAGGACGTCCGAGACCACTTCACCGGGCAGGTCCTCGAGTCGGTCATCCCACGAGCGGTGCGCATCTCCGAAGCCCCCAGCTTCGGGCAGAGCGTCATCAGCTACGACCCCACGTCACTCGGCGCGGTGTCCTATCTCGAAGCAGCGGCGGAGATCGCCAACCGATGGGCCGCAGGCTCCTCCGATACACCCGATACGAACCACCCTGAGGGAGTCAGTCACTGATGGCAACGAAACGAACTGGACTCGGTCGCGGGATCGGTGCACTCATTCCGACGACGAGTTCAGACTCGCAGGCGAACCGTCCCGTCGACGTCTTCTTCCCCGACAACCAGGGCACTGCCCGCAAGGCGGCGAAGGACGCGGCTACTGCCGCCGCGGACGCCGCCGCAGCAGAGGCGGCGGCAGCCGACGCGCCCACCGCACCGGACGCCGCTGCGCCCACGACAGATGGGCCGCAGCTCGTGGCCGTCCCCGGTGCCCGGCTGGCGTACCTCTCCCCCGAACTGATCGTGCCGAACGCCAACCAGCCGCGCACGGTCTTCGATGAGGACCACCTCGCCGAACTCGTCACGAGCATCCGTGAGGTCGGCGTGCTGCAGCCGATCGTGGTCCGACCGATCCCTGGCGATGACGAACGATACGAACTCATCATGGGTGAGCGCCGTCTACGCGCCTCCAAGGAGGTGGGTCTCGACCGCATCCCCGCGATCATCAAGGACACCGCCGACGAGGACATGCTGCGCGATGCGCTGCTCGAGAACCTGCACCGCTCGGAGCTGAATCCGCTCGAGGAGGCTTCTGCATACCAGCAGCTCCTGGCCGACTTCGGAATCACCCAGGACGAGCTTGCAAACCGCATCGGTCGTTCCCGCCCTCAGATCAGCAACACCATCCGCCTGCTCAAGTTGCCCGCGGCCGTGCAGCAGCGCGTCGCTGCCGGTGTGCTGAGCGCCGGACATGCTCGCGCCATCCTGTCGCTGACCGATCCTGAGGCACAGCAGCGCTTGGCCGACAAGATCGTGAACGAGGACCTGTCGGTTCGCGCGGCCGAGGCTGCTGCGGCTCAGGGCGTTCAGGCCAAAAAGCCGCGTCCGGTGGCCGGGTCGCGACGCGGACAACTCGATGAGATCGCAGACCGCCTCGGCGACCGCCTGAACACCCGCGTGAAGGTGACGCTCGGTGCGAAGAAGGGACAGATGGTCGTGGAGTTCGCGACCATCGCCGACCTCAACCGCATTCTGAGCGAGCTTGGCGAGTCGGGATTCGGCCATTCCTCCTGAGACTGTTTCACGTGGAACAGGGGCCGCTCGGCCGCGGGGTCCCGTATGCGCTTCGCCAAGCTCAGGGACCAAAGCGGTGGAATCCGTGGATTGGCGGACAGCCACCCCATCTCGGCTACGGAGCTCTTCGAAGCGCGGCGCGGTTGCACTGTGATTCATAACCCCTGATCAGAGAGATAATTCAGGATGTTTCACGTGAAACTCCCCGACAGCGAAAAACCGCCCGGCTCAGATGAGCCGGGCGGTTCCGTGGTTCAGAAAAACCTGATCAGGCGAGGAAAGCCGCGAGATCCTTCTCGAGTGCGGCCTTCGGCTTGGCGCCGATGACGGTCTGCACGACCTCGCCACCCTTGAAGACCTTCATCGCGGGGATGGAGGTGATCTGGTACTTCATGGCCAGGTTCGGGTTCTCGTCGACGTTCAGCTTGAGAACGGTGATCTTGTCGCTGTTCTCGGAGCCGATCGTGTCGAGGATCGGGCCGACCGCGCGACACGGACCGCACCAGGCGGCCCAGAAGTCGACGAGGACTGGCTTGTCGCTGTTGATGACCAGTTCGTCGAACGTGGCCTCGGTGACTGCATCTGACATGAGTGTTCTCCTTCGTGGTGGCCAGGCCGACAGCCTGGCCGTCGATCAAACGGTGGTGGTGAGCACGGGGTCGGCCGGCTGCGGACGACCGGCCGTCTGTGCTTCGCCGATGGCCGACGCTTCCCCAGCAGCCTGCTCGAGGTCTGCGAGGTAGTGCTCCGCGTCGAGGGCGGCGATGGTGCCGCTGCCGGCCGCGGTGATGGCCTGTCGGTACGTGGGGTCGATGACGTCGCCCGCGGCGAAGACGCCGGGGAGGTTGGTCTTCGACGAGCGGCCCTTGACGGCGATCGTGCCCTCGGGGGCGAGCTCCAGCTGGCCGTGGATGAGGTGCGTGCGCGGGTCGTTGCCGATCGCGATGAAGAGGCCACCGAGCGGCAGGTGTGTCTCGGTGCCGTCGGTGGTCGAGCGCAGCGTCACGCCGTCGACCGCGTCGGCGCCGGTGATGCCGGCGACTTCGCTGTTCCAGATGAACTCGATCTTCTCGTTCGCGAACGCACGGTCCTGCATGATCTTCGACGCGCGCAGGGTGTCCTTGCGGTGGATGACGTACACCTTCGACGCGAACCGTGTGAGGAAGGTGGCCTCCTCCATGGCGCTGTCGCCGCCGCCGATGACCGCGATCGTCTTCTCCTTGAAGAAGAAGCCGTCGCAGGTGGCGCACCAGGACACACCGTGGCCGGAGAGTCGCTCTTCGTCGTGCAGGCCGAGCTTGCGGTAGGCGGAGCCGGTGGCGAAGATCACGGTGTGGGCCTCGTGCACCTGTCCGTTGCCGAGGGTGACCGTCTTGACGTCGCCGTCGAGCTTGAGCTCGGTGACGTCGTCGTAGAGGACCTCGGTGCCGAACCGCTCTGCCTGCTCCTGGAGTTTCATCATGAGCTCGGGGCCCTGGATGCCCTCGGGGAAGCCGGGGAAGTTCTCGATCTCGGTGGTGTTCATGAGCTCGCCGCCGGCCTCGACCGATGACGCGACGAGCAGCGGCTGCAGCGAGGCGCGGGCAGCGTAGATCGCCGCCGTGTAGCCGGCGGGTCCTGATCCGATGATGATGACCTGACGCACGATGCTCCTCAGTGGTTCGTGGGCTCCCGGACCAGGTGGGTTCCGGGGTTCCGAGTGGTGTAACACATCCTAACCGGCCGCTATTCCGCTCCCCCAGGGGCCTCGGGCAGCTCTCAGCCGGCGTGCGTGAGGTGGTGTCGACGCGTGGGTGTCAGCGCCCGAAGCGGGCGAGGACGGGAGCCAAGGCCGCCTTGAGCTCCGGCGTGCGGAGGAGGGCGAGTACCGCGAGGTACACGGCGGCCATCGCCGCCCCGACGACCGCCATGGTGACGATGGCGCCGGGGATCGTGGCGGTCGGGAACCCCTCCTCGCTGACACCGCCGAGCAGTAACAGGACGACGACTCCGACCACAGCCGCAGGCACGGCGGCGGCGATGAACCGGACCAGGCTCAGGACGATACGTCGGCCGTCGAGACCCCCCAGCCGGCGCCGGAGCAGCAGTGCGGCGACCACGGTCTGTGCGATGCACGCGATTGTGATGGCGAGCGCGACGCCGGCACCCACCAGATGTGGTGGGAGGACCAGGAGCACGATCAGCGCCAGAAGGACGAACAGGAGGGTCTGGAACAGGGTGAAGAAGAAGGGCGTCTTCGTGTCTCCGAGGGCGTAGAAGGCGCGCTGGAGGACGAAGAGGATGCAGAAGGGCACGAGTCCGATCACGAACGCGATGATGATGCCGCCCATCGCCTGCGCCTGTTCGAACGTCTCGGCGAAGACACTGCCGAACGGCACGGCGACCACCATGATGACGGCCGCTGCGAGCACGATGAGGACGCTCACGACGCGGATGGCCCCGGAGATGTCGGCCTGCAGCCGCGGGATGTCCCGTCCGCGATCGCGTGTGCCCTGTGCGTGCTCGCTCATCCGCGTGAAATAGGCCGTCGCGATCGAGACGGTGATGATCGAGTGCGGGAGCATGAAGATCAGCCAGGCGTAGTTGAGGATCGCGACCGAGGGTCCCTGCTTGCTCACGGAAGCGACGATCTGGGTCTCGACGATCCCCGCACCGGTCGTCAGGAGCAGCATGCCGAAGGTCCAGCTGGCGATCCGCCCGGTGGCGCGGAGGCCGACGCCTCGCCACCGGAAGTCCGGTCGGAAACGCAGTCCGGCCCGGCGCCAGAACAGCATGAGGAAGGCGGCCTGGACGACGACGCCGAGGGTGGCGGAGCCTGCGAGGAGCACCGTTCGACCGTCGGTCCACTCGCTGACCGCGAGGTCGCCGCTGCCGTACAGCGTGATGAAGGCGATCAGCCCGGCGATCGCGATGACATTGTTGAGCACCGGTGCCCAGGTGAACGGTCCGAACATCTTGCGTGCATTCAGGACCTCCCCGAGGACGGTGTAGAGCGCGTAGAACAGGATCTGCGGGAGACACCAGTAGGCGAATGCCGTCGCGAGCGCGAATTGATCAGGCGACAGCGTTGCGGCGACGATGAACACGAACACGGGTGCGAGCAGGGTGATGAGCGCGGTGGCCCCGCCGATGAAGACGAGGGTGATGGTGACGAGCTTGTTGATGTACGCGTTGCCACCGTCGGCATGGATCCCCGCACGGACGATCTGTGGCACGAGCACGGCGCTGAGCACGCCGCCACCGATGATGACGTAGATCGTGTTCGGGAGCTGGTTGGCGATCGCGAAGGTGTCGCCGATGACCAGGACGCCGATGGCCTGAGCCACGAGGATCGCCTTGACGAAGCCGAGCAGTCGGGAGACGAGGGTTCCCGAGGCGAGGAGCGCGCTCGCCCTGCCGATGCCGTCAGCCATTCGTCTCCTGTCGTCCGGGTGACGACTCTACCGGGGGCTCACCGCCGGGGGGCTGACCGCTGTCCGGAGCATCTGTGGGGGCGGCTGACGTGGCACCCGAGCCGCGTCGCTTGGCTCGTCGGCTCACCACCATGCGGACCACACCGCTGACGAACAGCAGAGCGACGAGTAGGGCGAGGACGACGGCACCGATGCCCTCCCAGTCGGCGCGGACGTTCACGCCCACGAAGGACTGTTCGCCGATCGCCTGCCCGCTGGTGCTGAAGAGTTGCAGACGGAGGGTGACGTCGCCGTTGCCGATCTGCGACTGCACGGGGACGAGCACGGTGGCGCGCGAGTCCGCGGCGATCTCCTGCGTCACGGAACCGGAGATGCTCAGTCGACCGTTGCTCGGCGAGGCCTCCATGACCACGGTGACGGGATAGGGCAGGTCATTGCGCACGGCGAACGGCAGGGACACCTCGCCGCCGACCATGTTGATGCGACTGCTGTCGGTGACGCGCACCGACGCGAGGACTGTGTCCGTCCGTTCCTGCTGCGCGGTCACCGCCGATCCCCAGTCGCCCTCCGTACGCAGCCAGCCGGCCGCGAGGCTGGAGAGCAGGGTGGCGCGCTCCCGTCCGGTCAGCAGCTCGGGTTCGTCGAGCACCGAGGAGAAGGCGGTGACGTCCTGTTCCTCGTCGAGGAGGACCTGCACGTCGGACACGCGTTCGCTGTCGGGTGCCATCGCCCCGAGCGTCGCCGCGGCAGGGGGCTCGGCGAGCGTCGCCGCCAGGGAGGTCTGCGTCGTGGCCGGCAGGGAGCGGAGCGCGTTCACGGTGTCGGCGAGGGCGGGCAGGGTCGCGTCCACTCCCCGAGGCAGCACGGCGACGACCGTTCCGCCGGACGAACCCTCGGTGCCGATGGCGGCCGCCCGCGCGTTCACGTCGGCGATGGCGCTCTCGAACGCGGCGTCCGTCGTGGCGGCGGCGGCGTCGCCCAGCGACTCGGCGAGGCCGTGGTCGGCCAGCAGCGTCTGCGCCGTGCCGACCGCCGTCGAGGCGCGCACGGACTGTCCGGTGTCGGTCGTGTTCGCTGAGTCGAGCAACGTGACCGTTCCGCCTGAGGCGGCGAAGACGGCGAGATCCGCATCGGTCACCGCGCCGCCCGCCCACACGATGCTGGGGAGCGAGTAACTCCACCTGAGGAGCTCGTCCATCGTCGGAACGGTCGGCACCGCCTGGCCGGGCGTCTCGGAGGGGCTCGGTGTGGGTGCCGGTTCCTCCGACGGAGTGGCTGCCGCCGATGGTTCGGAGGACGTGGCCGGTGAGGAGCCGGCCTGCGGAGTCGGCTGGACGTCGTCGGGCCCGGTGGTCGGCGACGCGGTCGGGGTGGGCGTCTCGGTCGGCTGCACGACGGGGAAGTCGGCGACGTTCAGGGCGAAGGAGAACGAGCTCGGGGTCAGCAGTCGGTCGAGGCCGGCTTCGGCCTGCACGGCGGGTTCGGCGTCGCCGTACTGGAGCGCGAAGGTCTCGTTCGGAGCGGCCTCGAGGCGGGCGAGCCAGGCGACGGCGCTCTCCGGTGCGCGCGTGCCGAGCGCCCGGATGGACGCGATGATGCGTGGGTCGATCCCGAGCGCGATCTGCTCGCCGAAGAGTGCGTCGAGCTGCGTCGTGAGCGCGCCGTCGTCGGCCGTGAGCTCGGTGAGTTCGTCCGCATCGAGGAGTCCGCCGTAACTGAGCGGCACGGTGAGCGGGGCGACGAGCGCGACGGTGGCTGACGTGGGCTGTCCTTGCGCCCGCCAGACGAGCGCCGTCCGACCGCCGGCCGCCGTGTCGCCCGCGACGTAGCCGGCTGAGACGCCGTAGGAGCCCCACGCGTCGGTGTCGTCGAACCCCAGCGCCGGAGGAGTGAAGTCGAGCCCGCTGACGACGTACTGCTGCCCGGCGATGAGCTCGGGGATGTCGATCGTCCGCACCACGGTGGTGCCGGCGGGGGTCGCGGCCGCGTCCGCACCGGTCGTGTCGAGCCAGGCGTCGAGCGCCGCCGTGCCGGTGATCCGCGCCGTGGTGATCGCCACGGACACGGAGCCGGCGGGGAGATCGGCGTCGGTGCCGTTCGTGAGCGTGATGCCGAACGAGGTGAGGGACGAGGGTTCGACCGCTCCCCCGTCGCTCGGACTCACCTCGACGGACACGAGGCCGTCGGGAGTCGATGCCGTGTTCGCGCTCAGCTCGGGCGAGGCGATCGCGCTGGAACCCGTGGACCATCCGCCGGCGGACACCACGGCGAACGACAGCGCGGCTGCTGCGAGGGCGCTGAGGAGGCGTGGGCGGTGGCGGTGGCGTGTCATGGGCGGTGGGGACGGTCCGCTCGGGCGGAGCCGTCCGGTGACGATTGTACGGGGGCCTCCCAGTCGAACCTGGATGCTTGTGCGCTGTACGACGCCGATGCGACGTCGGCGGAGGTGTGAGGCGGCCTCGCGTCCTACGCCCGCGGGGCCGGGTCGGACGTCTCGGAGGAGTCCGTCCCGTCCACTCGTGCTCCGGCTTCGTCCTCTCGGTCCTCCCGGCGCCCGGCGCCGAGCGACAGGGTGGCGAGGAAGCCGACGGCCAGGAATCCTGCGGCCGCGAACGCCGCGGAGCGGGTGCCGTCCGACAGGGCGATCCTGGCGTCCTCGGCGACCGTCGCGGTCGCCGGGTTCGCGTCGAGCCCGGCGATGGCGGCGCCCGAGCTGTCGACGACACTCGTCACGAGGGCGTCGCGCTGCGCGCTCGGTACACCGGCGTCCTCGAGTCGTCCGTCGAGGACCGACGCCGTGCTCACGAAGAGGATGGTCCCGAGGACGGCGATACCGAGTGCCGAGCCGATCTGCCTCGCCGTGCTCTGCGTCCCGGAGCCCTGGCCGCTCTGCTCGACGGGCACGTCCTTCAGGACGACGCCCGTCAGCTGTGCGGTGGCGAGACCGACGCCGAAGCCGTAGACGAACAGGAACGGCACGATCGCGAACCATTCGGTCGCCGGCCCGACGACCAGCCCGATGCCCGCGACACCGATGATCTCCGCGACGATGCCGACGCGGACGATCAGGACGGGCGCGACCCGGTTGCCGAACGCGCCGGCGAACCCGCTCGCGACGAAGGAACCGATCGCGAGGGCCAGGAGGATCAGACCGGTCTGCAGTGCGCTGTAGCCGAGGACGAACTGGAGCCAGATCGGCAGCGAGAGGATGATGCCGAACTCCCCCAGCGAGACGATGAGGGCGGCGATGTTGCCGTTCCGGAACGACGGCAGTGAGAACAGGGAGAACGCGATGATCGTGCTGCGCCCCTGGCGCATCCGGTGGCGTCCCCAGAGGACGAACGCGACACCTGCGAGGACCGTGACCATGAGGGCCACAGGTACCGGGGAGAGGGTGAACGGCCAGGTCCAGTCCCCGATGACGAGCGGGGTGTCCGTGAGCCACCACCCGAGACTCCGGCCCTCGATGAGTCCGTAGACGAGGGACGCGCTCGTCAGGATCGACAGGACGGCGCCGACGGCGTCGATGCGGTCGGTCGCGGGTTCCCGCGACTCCGAGACGAACAGGAGCAGTCCGACGATGATGAGGACACCGAGCGGCACGTTGATCCCGAACGCCCAGCGCCAGGAGAAGTCGGTGGTGAGCCAGCCGCCGAGGAGCGGACCGACCGCCACCATGCCCCCGATCGTGGAGCCCCAGACCGCGAAGGCGATCGCACGGTCGCGGCCTCGGAAGGTCGCGTTGATGATGGAGAGGGTCGTCGGCAGGATCATCGCGCCGCCGACGCCCTGGATGACCCGGGACAGGATCAGGAGGTCGCCCGTCGGCGCGAGGGCGGCGAAGACGGAGGCTCCGCCGAAGACCACGACGCCGATGAGCAGCATGCGACGACGGCCGAACCGGTCGGCGAGCGTGCCGAAGACGATGAGCAGCGCGGCGAAGACGAGCGTGTAGGACTCCTGGACCCACTGCACCTGAGTCGAGGAGATCCCGAGGTCGTCGACGATCGACGGGATCGCCACGTTGACGATCGTCGAGTCGACGATGATGAGCGCGACGGCGATGCTGATGACGACGAGGCCGAACCATTTGCGACGGTCCGACGGCGAGCGCCCAGGCTTCGCGGAAGGCGTGGACTCCGTCATGCGCGGAAACGATCAGCTGGCTGCATATTCTGATTATGCGCCTTCTCGAGACTGATGTCACACGGACATCCGGTGGTCAGACGAGGAGCGGCTGCAGCTGGTGCGAGCCGTCGAGCAAGAGGTCCAGGAGTGCGGCGGGGCGCTCGATCCGCTCACTGGGTGCCGAGAGCGACAGCCCCGCGACGAGACCGCCGCGGTCGTCCCGGATCGGGACCACGAGGCAACCGTGACCGGGCGTCACCTCACCCACCTGTCGTGCATACCCGAGTCGTTCGACGTCGCGGATCAACGGCTCGGCGTCCCGGAACGGCCGCTGGACGAGTCCTGACCAGTCGTATCCGCCATGAGCGAGCTCGTGCAGAAGGAGGCGCCCGATCGCGGAGGTGTCGAGGCGCCTGACGATCCGCTGCTCGTCACTCAACGGGAAGTCGGGATCCGCATCCGCGATCCTGATCCGATCGCCCTCGTACCGCACGAGGTGGACGCCTCCTCGTACGCTCGACCGCAATCGTCCGATCACCTCGCGCGCAGCGAGCGGGGGTGGGGCCGGAGCGACGAGATGGGCGAGCTCGACGACCTTCCGCCCGAGTGCGAATCCGCGCAGGTCGGGCATGCGGACGAGGTATTCGTCCTGGACGAGGAGGTTGAGGAGTCGGTAGGTGGTCGCCCTCGGCATGTCGAGTCCGGCTGAGACCTCCTGCGCCGTCACACCGGCACCGCACCGCGCGACCTCTTCGAGCACGGTGAGCGCGCTGTGCACGGCCTTCGGCTGTCGGGCGCGGAGCTCGCCCGCGCCGCTCACCGGTGCTCCGCGGACGGTCCGCCGAGCACGTCGGCGCTCACCGTCTCGTCGTAGACCCCCACGGTCGAACTCAGCCACGGTCGGCGTCGATGCCGGATCGCCCAGATCGTGATACCGAGCGCCATCGTGACGAGGAACACCCAGACGCCGACGCCCCGTTCGCCGGTGCTCTCGACGACCAGGTAGACGACGAGCGCGACGGACAGCAGCACCCCGGCCACCACCGCGCGCAGGAGCGGCCAGAGCGTCAGTTCTCCGATCCGCCAGAGGAAGACCGGGGCTGCGATGCAGACGAGGACGTAGGCGGTGATGTACCCGGCCGCGGCCACGACGATGAGGACCTGCATGGCCGCCCAGGCTCCTCCGGTCAGCAGGAGCGCGAGCACCGAGACGGGCGTGACGATCGCCAGAGCCGTGATGATCGCCACATGGGGCGTTCGGAACCGGCCGTGCGTGGTCCCGAGGCGCGACGGGAGGACCCCTTCTCGACCCATCGAGAAGACGACCCGCGAGAACGCCGTGATGGAGGCGATCGCACAGGCGAGGAACGAGGCCGCGACGGACAGGTCGAGCAGCAGTCCCATCCATTCGACCCCGGAGGCCAGCGCCAGGTCGTTGATGGGCGTCCGCGTCGCGGTGATGTCCTCCCCCAACGCCGCGAAGCCCGCCAGCTGACTGTACGAGGTGACGAGGAAGAGGAGACCCGCGCCGACGACGGTCCAGACCAGGGACCGTGGGATGCTCGCGAAGGGCCGGCGGGCTTCGACGCCCAGCGTCGAGGAGCTCTCGAATCCGACGAAGGCGGTCACGGCGAGGACCGATCCGACCGCGAGGTGTTCCGGGGAGGCGTCCAGCCCGAGCACCGCCCAATCGGGCGTCGGTCCCAGCTGCGACAGGAGCACGCCCACGAGGATCAGGATGATCGCGACCGAGGCGCTCTCCACGATCAGGGTCACCCGGGTGGACAGGTGGATCCCGCGGACGAGCACGACGAGGCAGACCATGGCCATGCACACGAGGAGTGCGGACACGACACCCGTCGAACTCGGCATGCCGGGCCAGAACCGGTGCAGCAGGATCGACAGGTAGTACCCGGCACCGGCCAGGGCGAACATGGCGATGAAGCCGTACCCGATGAGCAGCGCGACGCCCGTGACGAAGGCTGCACCCGTTCCGAGCCCTTTGGAGACGAAGGTGTACAGCGAGCCGGTCGCGGCGATGCGCTTCGCGAACACGTTCACGGTGGTGGCGACGAGCAACGACAGCAGCATCGCGATGGCGAGCGACCACATGGTCGCCCCGCCCGCGGTCACGGTGACGATCAACGGGATCGTCGTCGCAGCGGCAGACGGCGCCACTGCCGAGACGGACTGGGCGAACACGTCGATGAACCCGACACTGCGCCGCTGGAGGCCGTCGACCGGTGACCGGGACTCGAGACCACGGACGCTCGGAGGATTGCTGATCGCGCGTTCCAGAGCCGTCACGTCCCTCACCTCCTCCTCGTCGTTCAGGCTAGGCGCGTCCCGTTGCACCGGCGTGGCGGGCGTGTTTCGGCTTCATGACCGTCAAATGAGACAGCGGTGTCGACCGGTCTCATTCGGTGCCGAGCAGGTGTTACGACGACGAGACGAGGCGGCAACAGGAGACCGGGATGCTGGCCTCGTCCCGATACCGCCGCATTGCTCGAGGAGTGTCCATGACCGTCACGAAAGGTCCGGCCACCGATGCCGGACAGCCCACCCGGTCCCTGAAGGGATCGCTCGGCGTCACCGCCATCGTCTTCATGGTGGTCGCCGCGGCGTCGCCGTTGACGGTCGTCGGTGGAGCCGCACCGCTCGGCATCCTGCTCGGCAACGGGGTCGGCTTCCCGAGCATGTACGTCGTGTCCGCGGTGATCCTCCTGCTGTTCGCCGTCGGACTCTCGGCCATGACCCGGCATGTGCCCAAGCCGGGTGCCTTCTTCACCTTCGTCGGATACGGGCTCGGCAAGCCGGCCGGCCTCGCGTCGGCGTTCCTCGCCCTCCTGACCTATACGACCATCCAGGTGTCGGTGTACGGCTACATCGGCTACCTGTTGAGCGTGACCTTCGCCGGTCTCGGCGCTCCGGAGATCCCCTGGTACCTCTACTCGCTCGCGTCGATCGCCGTGGTCGGTCTGCTCGGCTACCGCCACATCGACCTCAGCTCGAAGGTCCTCGGCGTCCTGCTCGTGGCGGAGGTCGGGATCGTCCTCGTCCTCGCCGGGGCGGTCATCGTGACCGGCGGTGCCGACGGGCTGTCGGCCGAGCCGTTCGTGCCCGAGCAGGTGTTCTCCGGGTCGCCCGGTGTCGGACTGATGTTCGCGATCGCGGCGTTCATCGGGTTCGAGGCGACCGCGATCTTCCGCGACGAGGCGAAGGACCCGTCCCGCACGATCCCACGGGCGACCTACATCGCGGTGATCGGGATCGGCCTGTTCTACACCCTCGCCTCCTGGGCGCTCGTCATGGCCTGGGGGCCGGACGACGTCCTCGCCGTGGCCGGTGAGGACCCGGGTGCGATGATCCTCCGCACCACGCTGCTCTACCTCGGTCCGGTCGGAGAGCTCGTCATCAACGTCCTCCTCATCACGAGCATGTTCGCCTGCGTCCTCTCCTTCCACAACGTCATCACCCGCTACCAGCACACGATGTCGAACGCCGGCGTCCTGCCGGGCCGGCTCGGCGGAGTCCACCCCAAGCACCTCTCGCCGCACACCTCGTCGCTCGTCCAGAGCGCAACCGCAGCGATCCTGATCGTCGTCTTCGCCGTGCTCGGTCTCGACCCCGTCCTGCAGGTGTTCACGTGGTTCGCCGGCGTCGCGACCCTCGCGATCGCGATCCTCATGGCGGTCACGAGCCTCGCGGTGATCGTGTACTTCGCTCGCACGAAGCAGGATCTGCGGCTGTGGAACACGGTCGTCGCACCCGGCCTCGGGTTCATCGGACTCGTCGGTTCGGCCGTCGTGATCGTCGTCTACTTCCCGATGCTGGTGGGAGACGTGGATGCGGGCGGCAACCCCGTGTTCGGAACCGTGAGCGCCGTCCTCCTCGCCCTCATCGCGGTCTGCCCCGTCGTCGGCCTCGTGCAGGCCGCGTACCTGCGTCGTCGTCGCCCGGCCGCCTACGCCGACGTCATGGACGCCATCGGCGGTTGACCATCCGACCCTTCCCCTCGCCACCCGCGACCACCCGCATCACCGAACCAGGAGCATCACGATGACCATCACCGACCCCACCACCCTGCGCAGCGCCGACGGCGACGCCCCCGTCCAGCACCCGCTCGCCAGCCTGTCCGCACCCGAGTTCGACCGCATCCGCGACATCGTCAGCGGCTTCGACGACTTCACCGAGACGACCCGGTTCGCCTACGTCGGCCTCGAGGAGCCCCACAAGCGGGCGGTGCTCGCCTGGCAGGCCGGCGACGGTCCACTGCCGGAACGCCTCGCCCGCGTGATGCTGCTCGACATGGCCACGGGTCGATCGACGGACAACGTGGTGTCCATCGACAGCGGGTCCCTGCTCAGCACGGTCGTACTGGACGGCTCCCGCGGCCAACTGCCGATCCTCATCGAGGAGTTCGACGCCATCGCGGAGATCGTGGCGGAGGACGAGGGGTGGGTCGCCGCCCTCGCCGCCCGTGGCTGCACGGTCGAGGAGGTGAAGGTCGTCCCGCTGTCGGCAGGCTTCTACGACTATCCCGAGGAGGTCGGGCGTCGGATCGTCCGGGTCCTCGCGTTCCGCCAGGACTACCCGGCCGACCACCCGTGGGCCCACCCCGTCGACGGGCTGAGCGCCTATGTCGACACCGCGGCGCGGCGGATCACCCGCCTGATCGACGCGACCGCCCTGGCGATTCCGGCGGAGCCGGGGAACTTCGACGACCCGGCGGTCCAGGGGGCTCCGCTCTCCTCGCTCAAGCCGATCGTCATCACCCAGCCGGAGGGTCCGAGCTTCCAGGTCGACGGCGAGTTCGTCGAGTGGGGCAATTGGCGGTTCCAGGTCGGGTTCGACGTCCGTGAGGGCCTCGTCCTCCGTCAGCTCTCGTTCGACGATGCCGGCGAGGAACGGCCGATCATCTACCGGGCGTCGATCAACGAGATGCTGGTCCCCTACGGCGACCCCTCCCCCGTGCGCTTCTGGCAGAACTACTTCGACACCGGCGAGTACCTGTTCGGCCGGTTCACGAACTCCTTGGCGCTCGGGTGCGACTGCGTGGGCGAGATCAAGTACTTCGACGCGATGCTCGCCGATGAACTCGGCAACCCGTTCACGATCGAGAACGGTATCTGCATGCACGAGGAGGACTTCGGCACCCTCTGGAAGCACTCCGACCTGTACACCGGCTCGAACGAGGTCCGGCGGTCGCGTCGGCTGGTCATCTCGTTCTTCACGACCGTCGGCAACTACGACTACGGGTTCTACTGGTACCTGTACCTCGACGGCACCATCGAGTGCGAGTCGAAGCTGACGGGCATCCTGTTCACCTCGGCGTACCCCGGGCTCGACGCGGAGGGCGCCGACTACCCGTACGCCTCCGAGGTCGCGCCCGGGCTCGGTGGGCCGTACCACCAGCACCTCTTCTCGGCCCGTCTGGACATGATGGTCGACGGTCTGTCGAACGCGGTCGAGGAGGTGGACGCGGTCCGGGTGCCGATCGGGCCGGGGAACGAGCACGGCAACGCGTTCACGAAGCGGGTCACGCGGCTCAGCACGGAAGCGGGGTCCGGACGCGTGGCGGACGGCTCGGCCGCTCGGGCCTGGCACATCGTCAACACGGAGAAGACGAACCGGATGGGACGCCCGACGGGGTACGTGCTGTACCCGCAGGAGTCGCCGACGCTCATGGCCGACGCGTCGTCGTCGATCGCCAAGCGTGCGGAGTTCGCGACGAAGCACCTCTTCGTCACGAAGTACGACCCGGCTGAACGATACGCGGCGGGCGACTTCGTCCACCAGAACCCGGGTGGCGATGGCATCACGCGGTTCATCGAGGGCGACGAGTCGATCGACGGCGAGGACATCGTGCTCTGGCACACCTTCGGACCGACGCATTTCCCCCGTCCGGAGGACTGGCCGGTCATGCCGGTGGACTACGCCCGGTTCACGCTCAAGCCCTACGGCTTCTTCGGCAAGAACCCGACCCTGAACGTCCCGCCGAACGAAGCGGTCGGGCACTGTTCGCACGACACCGGCGCGGCGCACACGGGACACGGCGGTCACGACCAGGGTGCCGAGGAGCACTGTGGCCACGGGCACTAGGTCGCGGCGATGAGCGAGGTCCTCCATCTCGGGGCGCTCGTCCCGGCCGCCGTCGGCGCCTGTTGCACCGTCGGCGGCCGACGCGGACCCCTCGACCTCGTGGCCGCGATCGTCATGCTCACGGCGATGCTCGACCTGGCGACCGGCGTCGGGATGCTGCATCCGCTGCTCTGGGCCGTCGTCCTGATCGTCCTCGCCGTCGCCTCTGCGGTCCGGCTTCGGTCCATCGCCGGGCTGCAGACTCCGGTCGACGACGCTCTGGCGCTCGTCGTCGCGCGCCACCGTGCGGCGATGACCGTGCACACCTCAGGCGGTCTCGTCATCATGGCGGCGCTCGTGTGCACCATGGCGGGTCATGCCGCCGGGAGTATATATGCCGGATCGGGTATACACCCGGCAGGACATCAGATCGGAAGCAGTGCCCTCCCCGCCGTGCTCCTGGCGGGCGGCATGGCGGGGTTCATCGCTCTGTCCACACGCATCGCGGTCGACGCGGCTCGGCGGCGTGAGCGGGTCGTGGTCGTCGAGGTGGTGAGCATGACGGTCTCCGTCGTCGCCATGGGGCTCGCCGCGTCGCTGTGACCTGGGCGGCGGCGTCGATCTACTCGGCGTCGTCGCCCTCCCACGGCGGCCGCGCGACCTTGCCGGACATCCGCCATACCGCTCGGGTCAACTCGGGGTGCACGCGGGCGATCTCACGGAGTACCTCGTACTCCAAGTGGTCCGCGTTGTCGCGGTGGTCCTGGGCGTCGTCGAGCGACGAGTACCCGGCGAGCCGCGCCATCGCGTGCTGGGCGGCCAGACCCCGGGCGTGCAGCGCGTCGTCCCGGAGGACGGCGACGACGAGCTCGTCGACCGTCGGCATCGAAGGCAGGAAGTCCCAGGGGTCCTCGCCGTCGCGGGCGCGGTGCTCGATGATCACCTCGCGCTCGAGCTGTGCGTCGCGGCGCAACCTGGGGAGGTCGACGGCCTGCAGATCCACGTACCCTCCTCGCTCCGGCGCACCCCGCGGCGCGCACTCGGGTATCAAGGGTACGCCCGGTATCGGTGGACCATGCCGTCAAGGCGCAGCTCCCTCGCGGCCGAGGCTGGTACCGCAGGACCACCGATGTCGTCCGATCGGCGGATGCCGGGGTCGCATCAGGTCCATCCTCATGCGGATGTGACCGGCGGCGGCGCTCCATAGCGTGGAGTGGGGCGGATCGCGCCCACTCCGCGACCGAGAGGCCCGTCCTTCCATGTCATTCCTCACGAGGCTCAGCCTCGCCAATCGACTGATCGTCGGCCTCATCACCGCGGCGATCGTGGCCTTCGGACTCTTCGCGGTCGGTTCGCTGAAGCAGGAACTCCTGCCGTCCGTGCAGCAGCCGGGTGCCGTCGTGGCCGCAACGTATCCCGGTGCATCGCCGTCGTCGGTGGAGCGCGAGGTCACGAAGCCCGTCGAGCAGGCGGTCCAGGGGGTCAAGGGCGTCACCGGCGTCACCTCGACGTCGGTCAGCGGTTCCACGTCCGTGCAGGTGAGCTGGGACTTCGGCCAGGACGACGAGAAGATCGTCGGCGACATCCGCAGCGCGCTCGCCGGCCTGAAGAGCACCCTTCCGAACGACACGAGCACCGAGGTCTACGCCGGTGGGAGCGACGACATCCCCGTGTTGCAGCTGGCCGTGGCATCGGAGGACGAGTCCGGCGAGTTCGCGGGCAAGGTCGAGAGCACCGTGCTCCCCGCGCTCCGTGGGATCGCCGGCGTGCGTCAGGTCGATCTCGCCGGTGAGAACGCCACGCAGCTCGTCATCACGATGCGTCCGGCCGACCTCGCGGCCAAGAAGGTGACCGCGGAGGAGGTCATGGCGGCCGTCCAAGCGAGTGGTGTGATCACGGCCGCCGGAACGAGTGTCGACGCCGGCAAGGAGCTCTCGATCGAGGTCGGGTCGCCCGTCGGCTCGCTGGCCGAGGTGCAGGCGCTCCCCATCCAGCACGAGGACGGGCCCTTCGCGCTCTCCGCCGTCGCGGACGTGGAGCTCGTGCCCGCAGCCGAGACCTCCATCGCCCGGGCGGACGGTCTCCCGTCGCTGTCGCTCACGATCCTCAAGGACCCGTCGGCCAACGCCGTCCAACTCGCCCACACCATCCGTGACGCCCTCCCCGGGCTGGAGCAGGAGCTCGGCTCGGGTGCGGCGTTCACCGTCGTCTTCGACCAGTCGCCGATGGTCGAGCAGTCCATCCACGACCTCTCCGTCGAGGGCGGGCTCGGGCTGTTGTTCGCGATCATCGTGATCCTGGTCTTCCTGCTGTCGATCCGGTCGACGATCATCACGGCCGTGTCGATCCCGCTCTCCCTCCTCATCGCGATGATCGGTTTGTGGATCGGCGACTACTCGCTCAACATCTTCACGCTCGCAGCGCTGACCGTCGCGGTCGGGCGGGTGGTCGACGACTCGATCGTGGTGATCGAGAACATCAAACGTCGGCACACCGGACGGGCGATGACGACCACGAGTGTCGTCGAGGCGGTCCGCGAGGTCGCCGGGGCCGTTACTGCGTCGACGATCACGACCGTGGCCGTGTTCCTCCCGGTCGCCTTCGTCGGCGGGACGGTCGGCGAGCTCTTCCGACCGTTCGCCGTCACCGTGTCGGTCGCACTCATCGCGTCCCTCGTGGTGTCGCTCACGATCGTGCCGGTACTCGCCTACTGGTTCATGCGAGGCTCCTCCGCCCCGGCTGTGGGCACGGCCACCGACGACGCGGCCACCGAAGAGGCGTCCGTCGTCGAGGACGAGTCCGAGGCGTATTCGAAGCTCCAGCGCGCCTACCTGCCGGTCCTGCGCACCGCCCTGAAGCGTCCGGTCGTGACCCTGCTCGTGGCGGCGGTCGTGTTCGCCGGGACGATCGTCTCGGCCGGGTTCCTGAAGACCGACTACCTCGGCGACATCGGGGGCGAGAACACCGTCACGGTCACGCAGGAACTCCCCGAGGGGACGAGCCTCGACGTGACCAGCGACGCGGCCGCGGCTGTCGAAGCGGTCCTCGCGAAGACCGCGGGCGTCTCCGGGTACCTGACCACCGTCGGTGGGAACGGCTCGAGCAACACGGCACAGATCAGCGTGACCGTCGGTGAGGAGAGCTCACGTGAGGGCGTCGCCGACACCATCCGGAAGGCCGTGGCGAAGCTCGACGACGTCGGTAAGGTCACCGTCGGCGACGCCGCCGGTGGATTCACCGGTGGCGGAGGAGGCATGGAGGTCACGCTGCAGGGTGAGGACCCCGTGGCACTCGCCACAGCGGCGGCCGCGGTGCAGGACATGCTCGGCGGTACGGACGGCCTCCGCGATGCGACGAGCGACCTCGCCGACGAGCAGGGCCTGCTCAAGGTGAACGTCGACCGCGCCGCCGCCGCCCGGTACGGCTTCACGCAGGAACAGGTCGGCCAGGCCATCGCCAGTGCGCTCCGAGGCACGCCGATGGGTTCGGTCATCCTCGAGGGCTCGTCTCGCGACATCATCGTGCGCTCGCAGCGGGTCGGCACGACACCGGCCGAGATCGCCGCGCTCCCCCTTCCGGTCAGCGCGTTACAGCAGGCCGCGGCCCAGAAGGCCGCGACCGACGCACTCACGGCCGAGCAGGACGAGGCCACCCAGCGTGCGAAGGACGAGGCGGCATCCCAGGCCGCGACCCAGCGCTCGGAACTCCAGGAGGCCCGCTCGACCGCAGCATCGCAGCTCGACGCCCTGCGGGCTCAGCTGAGCGCGTTGCAGGCGGCTCCCGTCGAGGTGCCACCGGTCACGCCCACGACTCCGGAGGAGGAGGCGGCACGACAGGCCTACGAGGCCCGCGCCGCCCAACTCGCCGGGCTGAGCGACGCGATATCCCAGCTCCAGGGCTCGATCACGACCATCGATGAGCAGCTGACCGCGATGCGGGACGCCGAGAGCGAGGCCGCTGAGCAGCAGGCGGAGGCGGACCGCCTCACCCAGGCGCAGAAGGACCTCGCCAACGTCAGCGCCGTCCCGATCCCGGTCAGCGCCGTCGCGCAGGTGGGCGAGGAACGTGCCGCCGCGGCGATCACGCGCATCGACGGCGTCCGGACCGTGACCGTGTCGGCGACGCCGACGGGTGACGACCTCAGCGCGACGACGCTCGCCGTCCGGGAGGGCCTCGACGGCCTGGACCTGCCGAGCGGGGTCACAGCCTCGGTCGGTGGTGTCGCCCAGGACCAGGAGGAGTCGTTCGCGCAGCTCGGCCTCGCGATGCTCATCGCGATCGTGCTCGTGTTCATCGTCATGGTGGCGACGTTCCGGAGCCTCCTGCAGCCGCTCATCCTGCTGGTCTCCGTGCCGTTCGCGGCGACCGGCGCGATCGCGGCGCTGCTCATCACCGGGACACCGCTAGGCATCCCGTCGATGATCGGTCTCCTCATGCTCATCGGCATCGTGGTCACGAACGCGATCGTCCTCATCGACCTGGTCAACTCCTACCGGGCCCGGGGCGACGGCATCGACGACGCGGTCCTGCACGGGGCGAGGCTCCGCCTGCGACCGATCATCATGACGGCCTGCGCGACGATCTTCGCGCTCGTGCCGATGTCGCTCGGCCTCACCGGCGGCGGGGTGTTCATCTCGCAGTCGCTCGCGATCGTCGTGATCGGCGGCCTGGTGTCGTCGACGCTCCTGACGCTCATCCTCGTGCCGGTGCTGTACCTGCTCCTGGAGCGCCGGACCGAGCGCCGTCTGGCGAAGCGCGAGCGGAAGCGCACGGCGAAGGCCGCGCAGCGCGAGGCCGAGGAGCACGACGAGCAGACCGATGAGGACCTCGACGCGATCCTCACCACGGATCGCTGACGGCGGCTGCAGGGTGGGCGGCTCGGCCCACCCCGCAGCTGGCACACTGGTGGGCGTGGACCAGCGACTGATCGACCTCCTCCGTTCCGACCTCGACGCGGCCGGGTACACGGTGGAACGGGTGCGCGGCCTCTGGGGTGAGACGGCCGAGGCCGCCCTGCACCGCTCCAACCGGGTCGTGGCGATCCGCTCACTCGACGAACGCCGCCGGACCGCGGGGGTGGAACCGATCGCGACGCTGGCGAGGCTCTTCGTGCTCGGTGTCGCCGTGGAGGCCGATGACGCGACGCGGGCACTGCCGTCGCTCGGTCTCGACGGCGCGGTGGCGCTCGGTCTCGTCGGCCTGAGCGACGACGGATCCGTCGCCCCGGCCATCGATCTGCGGCCGTACGCCTGGGTCGACGCCAACGGGAGCGGTGCTTGGTGGATCGCCTCCGATCTCGGCGAACTCGCGCTGGGTCACGAGCTCGGCGAGGAGCACGTCCTCGGGGTCGGCGGCGCGTCGATGACCCTGAGCGGCATCATCCTCCCTGAGCGGATCGGAACGGCACTCGACCTCGGGACCGGGTGCGGCATCCAGGCGCTCCACCTGTCGCGGATCGCGGATCACGTGGTCGCGACGGACATCTCCGAACGAGCCCTCGAGCTCGCCGCACTCAACGCGCGCCTGAACGGCATCGACTCGATCGAATTCCGCCACGGCAGCATGTTCGAACCCGTCGCCGGTGAACGGTTCGACCGCATCGTCTCCAACCCGCCGTTCGTCATCACCCCGCGTGCCGAGGGCGTGCCGAGCTATGAGTACCGCGACGGCGGTCTCGTCGGCGATGCGCTCGTCGAGTCCGTGTTCCTCGAGGTCGCCCGGCACCTGACGCCCGGCGGGGTCGCGCAGTTCCTCGGGAACTGGGAGTACCGAGACGGCGCCGACGGGCTCGACCGCGTGGCCGGGTGGGTGGAGCGCAGCCCGGAACCGGTCGACGCCTGGGTCATCGAGCGTGAGGTGCAGGATCCGGCCGAATACGCGGAGACCTGGATCCGCGACGGTGGAACACGGCTCGGGACGCCGGAGTTCGAGCGCCTCGCGGGAGCCTGGCTCGACGACTTCGCGGCTCGGGCCGTGACCGGCGTCGGTTTCGGGTACGTGCTGCTCCGTCGATCGGACCCGTCCACTCCGCTGCGCCGCTTCGAGCGGCTGCACGGGCAGGCGGGCTCGAACTCCGCCGGGCTGGGTGCGCACCTCGCCGTGTGTCTCCTCACTCACGACTGGCAGGTGGCGCTCGACGACGACCAGCTGCTCGGTGAACGCGTCATCCTCGCGGGCGATGTCACCGAGGAGCGCCACTACTGGCCCGGGGACGAGGACCCGACGGCGATGACGCTGCGGCAGGGTGGCGGCTTGGCTCGCTCGGTGGGCATCGACACGGGCCTGGCGGGGCTCGTCGGGGCCTGCGACGGCGAGTTGACCCTGGGAGCCATCATCGACGCGATCGCCCAGCTCGTCGAGGTCGATGCGGCGGAACTCCGCGCCGAACTCATCCCCCGGGTCCGCGCCCTGCTGGACGACGGCATCCTCCTGCCGAGCTCCTGAGGTGTTCCGGCACGCTGGCCTTACTCGTCGTGGAACCGTGCCTGGGCGATGAGGACGCCGTCGTCCGTGATGCGGGAGACCAGTCGATGCTCCACAGCACCGACAGGGTGCCGGTTCGGGCGGTCTTCCAGGTGATGGCGATAGTCTGCCGTGTCGGACCGACCGACGCCGCCGACGAAAGCGACCACCCTCCATGCCGGAGAGCCCACTCTCAGCCAGCCCGTACGAGGTGCTCGGCGTGAGCACGACGGCGACGCAGGACGAACTCCGGAGGGCCTACCGACGGCTCATGCGCGAGACCCACCCCGACCTCGGCGGAAGCGCGCGGCAGTTCAACGCCGTCCAGCTCGCCTGGGAGCGCGTCGGAACCGAGCAGGACCGGGCCGCCTACGACCGCGGGCGCAACGTTCCGTCCTCCGACGCGGGCGACGACGACGCTCCGACCTGGTCGGCGTCGACCACTGGTCGGTCGGGTACGCAGCGCGCCGACTCACGCCCTCGCGCTCGTGCCTACGGACACCCCGGCGGCGACTCGCGGGAGGCCTACCTCGGGCTCATCCGGGAGTGGGTCGGCCGTGGTGTCCCGCTCGACGACCCCTACGACCCGAAGCTCGTCCGCTCGGCTCCGCGCGAGATCCGGCACCAGTTGGCCAACGCGCTCGCCGAGGAGCAGACGGCGCGCACCGTGGCGACGCTCGGCATCGGATACACGGTCTGGCACGACGTCCTGGCGCCGGGCGAGGCGAAGCTCGACCACGTCGTCCTCGGCCCGACCGGCCTCTTCGCGGTCAAGTCGGAGGACTGGGGTGGGCCGGTCCGGGTGCACCGTGGAGAGGTCGTCGGGGAGACGCTCGATCCTCGCGAGGAGCCCGTCCGGTCGATCGTGCGCTCGGCTCGGACCGTCGCGAAGGCGGCGCGGGTGAAGTTCACGGCTTCCGTCATCGTCGTGCCGGACGGCGCCACCCCGGAGTCGGTGGAGTTCATCGGTCGCAAGCATCCGGTGACGGTCCTCGTCGAGCGCTCCCGCCTGGCCGACCTCCTCCGCACCGGTCTCCCGGGCGTCGACCGCATGGGCGGCAACCAGCTGTTCGACATCCGCACGCGTCTGCAGCAGACCATCCGCTTCGTCGGCCTCTGACACGCGCCGTGACACGGCACGGGAGGAATCCCCTCCCGCCCCACTCGGGGACCTTGTGCCGTCGTGCTCCGGGCCCCAGCATCAGGGCATGACTTCTCCCGCAGGCTGGTATCCCGATCCCGAGCAGCCCGGCCGGCAACGATGGTGGACCGGAGTCGGCTGGGGTGGGCAACGCATGCCGGCGGCCGTGCCCGCTCCCCCGGTCGCAGTCCCTGCCGCTGTCCCTGCTGCTGCCGGGGCAACCCGGACACGCCGCCTCGGTCCGCTCCACATCGTCCTGCTCAGCCTGGTCGGAGCACTGTTGCTCGTCAGCGCCGTCGGTGGCGCGTTCTGGGCGATGCTCGCACTCGTCGCCCTGGTGGCCGTGGTGATCGGCGTGGTCGCGCTCGTCCGTGGTCGCGTCTCCTCCCTCGGGATCCGCAACCGCGGGATCGCGGCCGCCGTGATCGGTGCCGCTCTGTGCCTGGTCGTCGTGGGCGGAAGCGCCAACGCAGCCATCCACCCGGTCGGGCCCCGGCCCGCGGCGCTGCTGTCGGCGCCGGAAGGGACGTCCGTCGCCAAGCCGAGTGCCACGCCGACCCCCACCCCGACCGACCTCGTCAGCGAGGTGACCGAGGTGGTGGAGATCCCGTTCGCGGTGACCGAGGTGCAGGATCCGAACATCGACGTCGGTCAGGTCGTCGTGACGACCACGGGCGTCCCCGGGCAGCAGACGAACACCTACCGCGTCACCACGCGAGCCGGGGTCGAGATCGCTCGAGAGCTCGTCGCACAGCTCGTGTCGGTCCAACCGGTCGCGCAGGTGACGTCCGTCGGGACGCGGCAACCCGCTCCGCCGCCTCCCGCCCCCGTCGCTGATCCGGCAGGCGGAGGGTGCGACCCGAACTATGAGGGGCAGTGCGTTCCGATCGCCAGCGACGTCGACTGCGCCGGGGGAAGCGGCAACGGACCGGCGTACACGCCCGGCCCGGTGTACGTCGTCGGGAGCGACGTCTACGACCTCGATCGGGACGGCGACGGCATCGCCTGCGACGCCTGAGCAACCCCGTTCGCGTTCGGCGGAAGCTCGGGTCCGAGACGTGGAGCCGAGCGTATCGTCGCTGGCGAGGCGCCGGACGGTGCCTCGACGCTGACGGATTGGAGCGACGATGAGCGCAGCACTCAACGGCAAGCAGGTGGCCTTCCTGCTCACGGACGGCTACGAGGACAGTGAACTGACGAGCCCCTGGGAGGCGGTCACCGGAGCCGGAGCGACCGCCCGACTGGTGTCGCCCGCCACCCAGGACGTGACCGGCAAGAACGGACACGTCCAGCCCGTCGACGTCGCGGTCGCCGAGGCCTCCTCCGACGATTACCACGCACTCGTGCTGCCCGGAGGCGTCGTCAACGCTGACGACCTCCGCGTGGACGAGACCTCGATCGCCTTCGCGAAGGCGTTCTTCGAGCAGGGCAAGCCGGTCGGGGTCATCTGCCATGGCGCATGGATCCTCATCGAGGCGGACGTCGTCCGCGGTCGTGAGCTCACGAGCTACCCGAGCCTCAAGACGGACCTGCGGAACGCGGGTGCATCCTGGGTGGACGAGGAGGTCGTCGTCGACCAGGGACTCGTCTCGAGCCGGACGCCCGACGACCTCCCGGCCTTCAACGCGAAGCTCGTCGAGGAGATCGGCGAAGGCGAGCACGAGGGCCAGCACGCCTGACTCCGGTCGCAACGCGACGCACGAACGCCCGGTCCTGGTGGACCGGGCGTTCGTCCGTGCGGGTCAGGCCCAGCCGCAGATCGCGCGGAGCAGCTCGAGCAACTTTCGGTAGAAGTCCATGAGACCACCTCCTCTCATATCAGATACTGAAATCAAACATCAGTCATCCTGACAGAGCTCAGGAGGTCGCACAGTCCCCGGAACGGCGGACACCGTGCGATCGCAAATCTCCCTCCGACACGCACGAACGCCCGACCCCTTGGAGGGGCCGGGCGTCCGAGTGCTGTGTGGAGGCGCTTACGCCTTCTTGTTGCGGGTCAGTGCGCCGTAGATGAGGAGCACGACGATCGATCCGCCGATGGCGAGGAGCCACGTCTGCAGCGAGAAGAACTCCTGCAGGTTCGCGCCGAAGAGGATGCCGCCGAGCCAGCCGCCGAGCAGTGCTCCGACGACGCCGAGCAGCAGCGTGATCAACCAGCCGCCGCCCTGGCGGCCCGGAAGGATTGCCTTGGCGATGGCGCCGGCGATGAGGCCGAGCAGCAGGAAGCCGAGAAAACTCATGATGTCTCCAAATGTGATTGCTGGATCGAACGGGGTGCCGGTCGACCGTGTTACCGCCCCCGCCGGTGGGCGGGGGCAGCCACTGTATCGCGAGGACTAGTGCTTGAACGCGTCCTTGACATTCTCGCCGGCCTTCTTGGCATCGGCCTTCGTCTGGTCGGCCTTGCCCTCTGCGACCTTGCTGTCGTCGCCGGTGACCTTGCCCAAGGCTTCCTTCGCCTTGCCCGCGAGGTCCTCAGCTGCGTTCTGGATCTTGTCCGATGCACTCATGGCGTTCTCCTTCGTCTGCGTTGGAAACCGGTGATGATGTCCGGTCATCGGGTAAGACGCAGCTCGGCGGGTATTCGTCACGAAATCCGTCGAAAAACTTCCGGGACGCCGCCGGTGTCCGATCGAATGCGAGACTGGAGGTTCGTGTTCCGCCAGGCAGCGCCGCCGTCCAGACCCGCCAGGAGGTGAATCGCTTGAGGACAGCACCCCCTCGCTCGGGCTTCGCGCGCTTCCTGCGTGTCGTCCGCAACACGATGTTCTGGATCATCGGCGTGATCCTCGCCATCGCGTTGGTGATCTTCGTCTGGTTGCAGCTGACCCCGTGGCCGGGCTCGATGGTCATCCGCATGGCGTTCGACGAGCGGGCGAAGGTCGTGCAATCCGACCTCGTGAAGTACGTCCCCGACGGTGTCGACGTCCGACAGGACATCCCGTACCGCTCCGGCGACGCGGACGCGCTGCTCGACGTCTACACGCCCGACGGGGTGCGCGGCAGTGGTGCCGCCCTCCCGACGATCGTGTGGGTGCACGGTGGAGCGTGGATCTCCGGTAGCAAGGAACTCATCTCCAACTACATGCGCGTGCTGGCCGGCGAGGGGTACACGGCGATCGCGGTCGAATACACGATCGCGCCCGAGGGTCAGTACCCGTTGCCCATCGAGCAGGTCGCCGACTCGCTCGGCTACCTCGACGCCAACGCTCGCGCGCTCAACGTGGATTCGTCCAAGCTCATCCTCGCCGGCGACTCCGCCGGTGCCCAGATCGCCGCCCAGGTCGCGAACGTGGTCACGAGCTCCGAGTACGCCAGCTCCATCAAGGTCGAATCGCCGATCGAACCGGAGCAGCTCGCCGGGGTGGTCCTCGCCTGCGGGGCCTACGACCTCAGCCTGGTCAACGCCGAAGGCAGCTTCGGGTGGTTCCTCGACACGGTGCTGTGGTCGTACTTCGGAGCGCGCGACTACAAGACCCGGCCGGAGGTGGCGTCCGCGTCCGTCGTCGACTATCTGACGGCGAAGTATCCACCGACGTACATCACGGTCGGCAACTGGGATCCCCTCTACCCGCAGTCGGTCGAGTTCAAGGCGAAGCTCCAGGGCCTCGGTGTGGACGTGCAATCGATGATCTTCAACCCGGACTTCCGGCCAGGGCTCGAGCACGAGTACCAGTTCCTGCTCAACGACCAGGGTCGGTTCAACCTCCAGCGCATGGACGCCTTCATCGACGGCGTCACCGACACGAGCCTGCCGTTCGGGCAGCAGGGTCCGCCCGTCCGCTGAACGACCTGTGTCAGGGGAGGCGGATGCGGTCGCCGTCCTCGACGAGACGACCGTGAAGCACCGCCTGGGCGAGCGTCAGGTCGAGCCATCGTCGAGCGGTCTCACCGAGGCGACCGTAGCCGAGCACCGACGCCGCCTGCATCGGCAGCTGCTCGCGGTCGACCTCGTGCGCGGGGCTCGCGGTGATCACGAGCTCCATGGCGTTGCAGATCTCCGCGGGACTGATGTCGGTGACCGCGCGGTGGTCGCGATGCACGACCCGGCGGACGCCTCGCCACGTGACGACGTCGAGTCCGGTGGGCCAGGCGAAGCCGTTCTGGACGACGAACGCCTCCGTCACCAGCGCTGACAGCTCGGTGCGCGACTCCTCGGACGGTCGGTCGACGCCGAAGCGCCGGGCCACGATGGTCACGAGTCGCGGGACGGCGATCGGGCCCTCGGTCGTGAGGATCGCCGACGCGACGCGGGTCACGGCGGCCTTCGTCAGCTCGAGGTTGTCGAGGACGGACGCCGGGCCGATGACGGAGTCGTCGGCGAGCTCGAAATCGGTGATGGCGACGCTCAGGGGGACGACCTGGGCCGACGCGGTGACGGGGAGGGCGACCGGGTCGACCAGGCCGGTCGTGGACCGGTCCCGGGCTGGTGCTGCCCCGTCGACGTCCGGGCCGGCGACGGGTGTCCGGGGTGCGTTCGCCTCGCGGTCGTCCAGCGGCTCCGAGCCGGTGGATTGCTGCGCAGGGGGCGTCGGCGTCGTCCGCGGCGCGGGATCCGGCGTGCGCCGCGGCGAGTGGTCCGCTGAGGACTCGGCGTCGTCCGTGTCCGGTGCGGCCGGCGTCGAGGGATCCTCCGCGAGCGCACGTTCAGCGCGTTCGCGCCACGCCTTCGGAAGCCATGTCGACTTCGCGACGAAGCCGTTCCACCCGCGACTCACGGTGCCACGCTCCGCTCGGGACGCGGGCTGGCAGAGCGACGATGCCCTGCTGGGTGGGTCGTCGAGGTCAGAGGTGGCACCTCCACAGGATAGACCGCGGCGGACGTGCGCTCAGCTCGCCGTCTGTCGACGCGCCTCGCGTCGGCGCTCGCGTTCGAGGTCGGCGGCTGCAGCCTCGGCGGGCGTCGGCGCCGTTCCGCCCAGGGCGCGAGGTTGCCACCACGCCCCGGTCCCGTCGACGGGATAGTCGCGTTGCAGTTCGTCGACCATGCCCTGCAGGCGGTCGCGGAGCTGCTCGGTGCTCGTTCCGACGTCGTCGCCGGGCGCGACGATGATCGGCTCGCCGAACGAGAAGTGCACGGGGACCCCGAACCGCTCGCGGAAGCCGACCCGGTGGTTCTTCGTCAGGAGGCGATGACCGCCCCAGACCGCGACGGGGATGATCGGCACGCCGGCCTCCTGCGCGAGGCGGACTGCGCCCGACTTGAGGTCGCGGACGGTGAACGAGGCGCTGACGCCGGCCTCGGGGAAGACCCCGACGAGCTCGCCGCTGCGGAGCGCTGCGACGGCGTCGGCGTAGGCGGCCGCGCCGGCGCGCATGTCGACCGCGATGTGCCGCATGCTCCGCAGGAGGCGGCCCACGACGGGCTGGTCGAAGGCGCCCTGCTTGGCCATGAAGCGGATACGGCGGCGGTTGTGGAGCACGGTCGCCCACTCGACGAGTGCGAACTCGAGGTACCCGAAGTGGGTCATCGCGATCACCGCGCCACCCTCGTCGGGCAGGTGTTCGATGCCGGTGGTGTGACGGCGCAGGCGCCAGAAGCCGAAGAGGGAGCGACCGACACCGACAGCGGCGTCGTAAACGGGCTCGATGCGGCGTCTCATGGCGACACCGTACGACAGCGACCTGGGGAAGTGCCGGGGTGGACACCTGAGGAAGGAGCGGGCTAGGGGCGCCTCGGGAACCCTTCTCCGGCGGTCCTCACGCCCGATACGATCGCAGGATGACGGTGACGCAGACGGGCCGCTCCCGCGGCAGCTACGCCAAGACGGCGGCAAGACGTCGGGAGATCCTCGAGGCGGGGATGGACGTCTTCGCCGAGCAGGGGTTCCGCAGTGGATCGCTCCGTGAGGTCGCGGAGCGCGTGGGCATGAGCCAGGCCGGCCTCCTCCACCACTTCTCGACCAAGAACGACCTGCTCGCCGCGATCCTCGACTTCCGGGACGACCGGGATCGCGAGGAGTCCGGCATCGAGATCGGGAGCGGCATCGAAGGCATCCGCGGGCTCCTCCGCCTCGTCGAGCACAACATGCGCGTCCCCGGCCTCGTCGAGCTCCACTGCGTCCTGTCCGCCGAGGCGACCTCACCGGACCACCCGGCGCACGAACACTTCGTCCGGCGGTACAGCTGGTTGATCGACGGGATGACCGTCTCCTTCGAGGTGATGGCGCGCGAGGGCCAGCTGGCGGCCGGCGTCGAGCCCGCGAGCGCGGCACGCATGCTCATCGCGATGATGGACGGTCTCCAGCTGCAGTGGCTGCTCGATCGTGATTCGGTGGACATGGCCGAGGAGACCCGACGTTCGCTGCGGCCGCTGTTGACCGTCGAGCTGTAGCACGGCACTCCCCCGGCCGTGATCGGGATCTCTCCACATCCGGCGGTGTCCACCGGTCCACCACTCATATCTGATATTAGAGTTGGACTGGCTGCGGGGCAACGTGGAGGGGAAGTCCTTATTTTGACTAATTCAAAACAACTGGGTACGGTGGCTGCATGAACGGATCGGAGGTGGAGCCGGCGGCGTTCGACTTCAACACGAAGATCCGGGCAGCCGGGCTGCGGGTGACAACGGGACGCCTCGCCGTCCTCGAGATCCTCGCCCGGACACCGCACGCCGACGTGGAGCAGGTGGTCGCGTCCTTGAAGCCGCGAGCCCCGCAAACCTCCCCACAGGCCGTGTACAGCGTGCTCAACGCCTTCGTCGCGGCCGGCCTCGTGCGCAGGATCGAACCGGACGGCCATCCCGGCCGGTACGAGCTGCGCGTCGACGACAACCACCATCACCTGGTGTGCAGCTCATGCGGCGCCGTGGTCGACGTCGACTGCACGCAGGGTGCGGCACCATGCATGCACCCCGACGACACGGCTGGGTACGTCATCGACACGGCCGAGATCACGTTCTGGGGAGTATGCCCCGCGTGCCAGGCGGATGCCGCCTGACGCCGTTCCACAGACCCCTCGACGGCACCTCCATGCCGATCGTCAGCTGACACCGCCAAGGTGGCAGTGCTGAATCCATCCGACCGTCCGACCAGCCCCACCCTCGAGGAGAGACATGTCCGAGACCAGCTACACCACCACCAACAGCGGAGCACCCGTCGCGAGCGACGAGCATTCGCAGAGCGTCGGCGCAGACGGAGCGATCGCGCTCCACGACCACTACCTGGTCGAGAAGCTCGCGCAGTTCAACCGCGAGCGGGTGCCGGAGCGCGTCGTCCACGCCAAGGGCGGCGGTGCGTTCGGACGGTTCGTCACGACCGGCGATGTCTCCCAGTTCACGCGCGCCGCGCTGTTCCAGCCGGGCGTCGAGACCGAGATGCTCGCACGCTTCTCCACCGTCGCCGGTGAGCAGGGCAGCCCCGACACCTGGCGCGACCCCCGTGGCTTCGCGCTGAAGTTCTACACGAGCGAGGGTAACTACGACCTCGTCGGCAACAACACGCCGGTGTTCTTCATCCGCGACGGCATCAAGTTCCCCGACTTCATCCGCTCGCAGAAGCGTCTCCCGGGCTCGCACCTGCGCGACCACGACATGCAGTGGGACTTCTGGACGCTCTCCCCCGAGAGCGCGCACCAGGTCACCTGGCTCATGGGCGACCGCGGTCTGCCGGGCTCCTGGCGCCACATGGACGGCTTCGGGTCGCACACCTACCAGTGGGTCAACGCCGCAGGCGAGCGGTTCTGGGTGAAGTACCACTTCAAGACCGACCAGGGCATCGAGATCCTCACGCAGGACCAGGCCGACCAGATCGCCGGCGAGGACGCCGACTTCCACATCCGCGACCTCTCCGAGGCCATCACGCGAGGGGAGCACCCGAGCTGGACGCTCTCCGTGCAGGTCATGCCCTACGCCGACGCCGCGGGCTACCGCTTCAACCCGTTCGACCTCACCAAGGTCTGGCCGCACAGCGACTACCCGCTCATCGAGGTCGGCAAGATGACCCTCGACCGCAACCCGGAGAACTACTTCGCGCAGATCGAGCAGGCGACCTTCGCGCCGTCGAACTTCGTCCCCGGAATCGCTGCGAGCCCCGACAAGATGCTCCTGGCCCGCATCTTCAGCTACGCGGACGCACACCGATACCGCGTGGGCACCAACCACGCACAGCTGCCGGTCAACGCGCCGCACGCGCCGGTGCACACGTACTCGAAGGAAGGCGCCATGCGCTACACCTTCAACGACGCGGACGCGCCGGTCTACGCACCCAACTCGGTCGGTGGCGCCCACGCCGACCCTGCGCGTGCCGCTGAATCCAACGGCTGGCAGTCCGACGGCGAGCTCGTGCGGGCAGCCGCGACGCTGCACGCCGAGGACGACGACTTCGGCCAGGCCGGGACCCTCGTGCGCGAGGTGCTCGACGAGGCCGCCCGCGACCGTCTCGTCGGCAACATCATCGGCCACGTCTCGAAGGTGACGCGCCCCGAGCTCCGTGCGCGGGTCATCGCCTACTGGACCGCCGTCGACGGCACGCTGGGCGCGCGCGTCGCAGCCGGCCTCCCGCCGCTCGTCTAGAGCCCGCCCCCGAGAGCGCAGAAACGGTCGCCATTCCTCATGGATGGCGACCGTTTCTGCGCTCTGGCGGGTCGATCGACAGCCTGTGGAGAACTTCTGCGACCAAGGGCGTCCCTTCGCTAGCGTGATGGGTCGAGTGCGCAGGGGGGTCGGGCGATGGTTTCAGGCGTGGCGACCGACGATCGGAGCAGTGGCTCGAAGCACACCATTCTGGAGCGTGTCCTTCGTATCCCCGCAGCATGTCGAGCCCATGATCCATGGTGGGGTGTGCTCAGTGGCCGCCGTCCGAGTACGCGACTGACGCCCTATCGTCGAGTGGTCGAATTCGCCGTCGTGAGCATCCTGTCGCTGATCGGCGCCGGTCTGAACCTCGGGGTCACGCTCGGCCTGATCACGATACCGATTCCGCCCTTCGGCTCCGGTTGGCTGACGGCGGGCCTCGTGTCGGCGAGTGTTCTGCTGTTCCTCCTGACGTGGATGATGCCGAGCTACGCCATCGAACCGGGCCCGGATGCGGCCTTGGTGGGTGTTCCTCAGGTGTTCGTCGTCGCCGCTACACCGCACGGCCGGCGGCGGGGTCTGCTCGCCATTGCTCGATTCGAGCATCACACCGCCTCGCAACCCATGATGTTCGGATTCGCCGACGGAACGAGCCGAGCCGTGGCGAGGAACGACCGCTTCGCGATCGCGACTCCGCGAGACCTGTACCGCGTGTTCCGTCGACCCTCGCTCGACATCAGCCGCGGGCAATATCCAGCGTTGGACGAGTACCAGCTGGCCGTGCTCGCTGAGGTCTGGAACGGCTCACGGGTGCGCCATCGCGAAGTCGTCGCCGGCACCGCGATCGAATCCGAGCTGAGGGCGCTGCCGGTGGGCGTGTCCGCGGTGCTGGACGGACTGCAGTCTCGCCGATTGATCAAGGGACGACGACACGGTGTCCTGCGTCGCACGGTCGAATACAGCATCACCGGATCAGGCGAGACGGTCTTGGCCCAGATGCTCCGCGAACGAGGAATCGAGATCTACATGGGTGCGAACCGGGAACGACCGATCACCATCACGAACGGCAGCGGTGTGGTCGTCGTCGGTGGGTCGAACACCAACGTGACACAGGTGGGGAACCGGTCCCCCGCCTGGTCCGGTCTGATCCCGTCCGACCATCTCCGTACCGTGCTCGAGGCGAAAGGTGCGATCGCTTCGCGGCTCGACCATCTCGATCATCTCGATCGAATCGACTTCGACTGCGCAGCCTCCGAGCTGGAGACCGAGCTCGAGTCCGCGGCGCCTGATGCGGATCGCCTCATGAGAGCGACGCGGGCGGTGCTCCGAATCGGTCGCGACGTCGGGGTGTCCGTGGTCGGTTCCGCCGTCTGGGGAGCGCTGATCGCCTGGGCGGGGCTCTGACGTCCCCGCGAGAGCGCAGCAACGGTCGCCATCCTTCGCGGATGGCGACCGTTTCTGCGATCTCGCGGGGACGTCAGACGCCCATCGGGCCGCCGCCACGGCGCGGAACACCGCCGGTGCCTTCGGCCAGGCCTCTCGCGCGTTCGCGCTCGACCTCCGCGTCGTTGTCGTGCGAATGGTGTTCGTCGGCCGAGCGCGCGGCGCGGTCTCGCCGTGACACGTACCAGACGGCCGCGATCGCCAGGAGGACGAGCGCGGCGAGGATGACGATGGTGCCGATGTCCATGTGATGCTCCTCTCCTCGTCCATCGACCCTAACGAGGCCTCGGATGCACGCAACCCCCTCGTCCGGCGGGCGAGGGGGTTGCGGAACAGGGGTATGTGATCAGCCGGCGACCTGTTTGGCGCGGGCGAAGACCTTCTCGATCTCCTCGCGACGACCCGGCTGCTTCAGCGACAACGGCGAGGGGTGCGGAGCGTTGAAGGCGCTGTAGGTGTTGCCGAGCAGGGGCTCGACGTGCTTCCACCAACCGTCCTGGGCGTGGGGTCCGCAGAGGACGACGACGCGCAGGTTCTTGAGGAGGGGCAGGAGGGCGCGCAGTTCCATCGCTCCCTGAGCGACCTCGGGCGCGTTCGGCTTCTTCCGCCCGGCGCTCAGGTACCACGGGACGATGTTCCAGACCATGACGTCGTCGAAGCCGATGTCGTTCCGCAGATTCCAGAGGCTCTCGGCGATCGGGTCGTCGTTGTCGACCGAGGCGAAGCCGGATCCCGGGGCGTCGAGGCTGTCGGGGGCCAGGGTCCCCGGGGCGTCGAGGAGGATCAGTGTCTTCGCGTTGACGGCCGCATCGGCCGGGTCGACGAGCGGGAGGACGAGGTCCGCCTGCCGCCGTCCTCGGCGGGTCATCATCGCGTCCGACCAGTCGCGCAGCGGCGCGAGTGCCGGCGACTCGGCCAGCATGCGGTGTCGTTCGGCCAGTTCGTCGGGGTCTTGCAGCCCGCGAGGGGCATCCATATGCATCTTCCGAGCGTAGCCCGTGACGGCTGCCCCGTCATCGTCTGAGCCGGTTCTGAGGGTGAAGATGCTGCACAGGACGGCGGATCCGCGCCCGTCAAGCCGGGGTGGACCGGGTTGACGCGGGCCTAGGCTGGCCAGGATGACTGACGAGCGAACCGCCCCCGACGACCGGACGAAGTGGCGCGCGTTCGCCATCTGCGTGTCGGTCGCCGCCCTCACGATCCTCGACCTCTCGAAGGTCAACGTCGGACTGCCGTCGATCGAGGAGGCGCTCGACGCCGGCCCGACCGCCCTGCAGCTGATCGTCGCCGGGTATGCCCTGGCCTTCGGTCTGATCCTCGTGCCCGCCGGGCGCTACGGCGACCTGCACTCGCGGCGTCGCATGTTCATGATCGGCCTGAGCGTGTTCGGGGCGGCCAGTCTCGCCTGCGCCGTCGCACCGAGCGTCGGCATCCTCATCGGCGGGCGGATCCTCCAGGGCATCGCCGCGGGTCTGCTGATGCCGCAGGTCATCGGGCTCATCCAGCAGTTGTTCGTGGGGAAGGAGCGCGGCCGCGCTTTCGGTCTCTTCGGAGCCATCATCGGCCTCTCGACGGCGTTCGGACCGACGCTCGGCGGTCTGCTCATCGCCATCGGCGGCCCGGAGGACGGCTGGCGCCTGCTCTTCTGGATGAACGTCCCGCTCGCGATCATCCTGTTGCCGATCGCCGCCCGACTGCTGCCCAAGCAGCAGCCGCACGAGGCGGGTGCCGGATCGCTCGACCCGGTGGGCATCGTGTTCCTCGGTCTCGCCGTGCTGTCGCTCATGCTGCCGTTCGTCCTGACGACCGGTTCTCCGGGCGACGATCCGGCGCGCTGGTGGTTGCTGGTCGCGTTCGCCGTCTTCGCCGGCCTCTTCGCCTGGTGGGAGGGTCGCTATCAACGCGCCGGGAAGACACCCGTCGTCGACTTCTCCCTGTTCAAGCTCGGCAGCTACCGCAATGGCGTCCTGATCTCCACGACGTACTTCGCGGCGATGCCGGCCACGTTCCTCACGCTCACGCTGTTCGTGCAGCAGGGGCTCGGGCTCGAGCCGGTCTTCGCGGGCATGATCACGATCCCGTTCGCCCTCGCCTCGGCCGTCAGCTCGTGGTTGAGCGGTCGGGTCGTCGACCGACTCGGACGTCCCCTGGTCGTCGGTGGGCTCGTGCTGGTCGTGGTGGGGTTCAGTCTCAACTCACTCCTCGCCTTCATCACGCCCCCGGAGATCACGCCGTACGCGATGGGTGCCGCGATGCTGCTCGCCGGCATCGGCGGCGGCGCGGTCATCTCTCCGAACCAGACGCTGATGCTCGCGGACATCCCCGTGGCCTCCGGTGGTGTCGCCGGATCGATCGGTCAACTCGGCCAGCGCATCGGCACCGCGGTCGGACTCGCCGCCGCGACGGCCACCTTCTACGCGACCGTGTACTCGGAGAACGGCGGCGATGCGTCGGGTGCCTCGCTCGACGTCTATCACGACGCGTATCGCAACAGCACCCTCGTCACGATCGGCTTCGTGGTCGTGGCGCTCGTCTTCGCGCTGCTCGACACCCGTTCGCGGAAGGTCGCCGCCGACACGCCCGGATCCCCCAAGTAAGGGTGACCTGAGTTAGGGTAGCCTCAGTCGCGGCCGTCGGAGCCGCCGGAGGAAGGGGCTCGAGTGGCTCGCACGAATGCCGAGACGGCGCGCATCAAACCTGAGGCGGCGACACTCCTCACGCTGCGGGTCGTCCGCCGCTCGCGTATCTCGCCGAACATCGCCAGGGTCACCCTCGGTGGCGGCGACATAACCGACTTCACGTTCCTCGGTTACGACCAGTGGTTCCGGTTCTTCATCCCGGTCTCCGAGGGCGGGCTCGAGCGGCTGCCGACCAAGCTCGACATGCTGGCCTACGCCAAGTACCTCGCGATCTCCAAGTCGGTGCGACCGGTGCTCCGGAACTACACGGTGCGGGATTACCGGCGCGACGGCCCCGATGGGCCGGAGCTGGACATCGACTTCGTCATCCACGGGTCGGCCGCCGAGGGGACTGCGGGGCCCGCGGCGAGCTGGGCCCAGTCATGCGAGGTGGGCGATGCCGTGGCGCTGCTGGACGAGGGGCGCATGTTCAACCTCCCGGCGGACCTCGACCGGGTGCTGCTGGTCGCGGACGAGACCGGACTCCCCGCCGTCGCAGGCATCCTGACATCGCTTCCGGCGTCGACCGTCGGGACGGCGATCGTCGAGATCCCGTCCGCGGCCGACGCGCAGGACGTGCGAGTGCCGGACGGGGTCGAGCTGCGATGGGTGGTCCGAGAGGATCCGCACGACGTCCCTGGACGAGCGGCGCTGGCCGCCGCGACGGCCCTCGGCGTGCCGCCCGCCCCGTGCTACGGGTGGGTGGTCGGTGAGCAGTCTCTGGCCGCGAACGTGCGTCGGCTCTGGGTCCGTGGTGGCATGCCGAAGGACCGTGTCATGTTCTGCGGCTACTGGAAGGCCGGCAAGGCGCACTGATCGGCCGCCGGTGTCGGCGTTCGCGTCGACCGTACGGTGAATTGGGTCGATCGCCCGAATTCGGGGTGTCCCCGACGCGCTGGGCTGACGGCTCCACTAACCTCACGACATGCCTTCTCCCGCCGGTGCGACCGGAAACACGATCGGCGCGCTGCCGACCGGTGTCGCGACGGGTCTGGTCCGGACGGTGACCGGCGGATCCGCCGACCGGGCGTTCGAGGTCGATGTCCCCGAAACGGCCACGAGGGCTGCGGACACGTCGTCGCACTCGCACGACGCCCTCCGCAGCTGGGACGTCGTCCGCTCCACCTTCCGACCAGGTGAGGCCCTGACCTTCGACGAGCGCTACCGGTACGCCCAGCTCCCCCTGATCGACGCCGACCACCCGCTCGCGCTCGACGCAAGCCCTGACGGCGTCTACCGTGGCGGGCGGTACGCCGAGGCGCGCCTGGCGGTCGTCGTCCCCGTCCCGGTCGAACGACTGTTCGTCGATCCGATCTTCCTGAGCTACGAGGCCGATCTCGCCTCGGCACCCTTCGCCCCCAAACTCGCCCGAGGCATCGAGCTCCGACGCGCCCACCGCTTGCACGCGACGCTCTCGTCCATCGACGCGGACTCCGGGTTCCTCGACGGGCTGCGGACGACCGTCGGCGCGTTCACGCCCTTCCGGGTCAGGCTGGCGGGCCCCGTCATCGGCGGCATCAACCGCGGACGCTGTTACCTCCCCGCCGTCGCGGACGCCTTCGCCCCCATCCAGCGGGCCGTCGGCGGGCGTCCAGCACCGCTCGTCGGGGTGGGCCTGCACCACTTCCGCGATGAGCTCGACGCTGCCGAGACCGCGGCGCTCGCCGCATTCCTCGAGCGTTGGCGCGACGTGACCCTGTTCGAGTGGACGGTCACCGAGCTGGCGATCACCTCGACCAACGACGATCTCGTGCTGAGCGGACGCACGCTCGCGCGCATTCCGCTCCACGCGGCCGACTGACACGCCGCGTCTCCGGGGTCAACTCGCGGTGAGTCTCCTGACCATCGGGAGGTCGGGGGTCGCCCAGTCGAGTTCGCCGAGCTGCTCGCGCGTGACCCAGCGCAGTTCGTCGTGATCGGTGCTGTGGGTCGGGGGCGCACCGCGGAAGACGACCTCGTAGCAGGCGAGGTCGATGACGAGCTCGCCCACGGCGACCGTGGAGCGGTCCAGCAGTGCGCCCACAGCGACGTCGGCGTGGAGCTCCTCGAGCAGCTCGCGAGCCAGCGCGTCCTGCGGCTGCTCATCGGCCTCGACCTTGCCGCCGGGGAACTCCCACCGTCCTCCGGACGCCCGCCCGGGTGCCCGCCGACATGCGAGCACGGTGTCGTCCTGTGAGGCGACACCCGCGACGACCTGGATCGTGGTGGTCATCATGCGCTCCCGTCCCGTGGCGTCGTGGTTGCTGTCCAGGCTAGGGGACGCGGGATCGAGGACGCCCGACGCCGCTCCACAGAGAGCTCCCCCTCGGCTGACGACAGCCTGCGTCCCGCGGCGGTGCTGTGGTCGGTGGTGCGTGCCAGACTGACAGCGATCGGAGGCGGACCAGCCCCCGCAGCAGTCGTCTCGAAAGGCACCCACCGCACCTATGTTCCTCCTCGACGGTTCCGCCATCACGAGCGCCAGCGACCTCTCCAACGCCTCCTACTGCGAGTTCGCCTTCCTGCGCACGGTCGACGCGAAGCTCGGTCGGATCGAACCGATCGTCGAGCCCGAGGACGAGATGCTCATGCGGACCTCCAAGCTCGGCGACCAGCACGAGCTGCGCGTCCTCGAGTCCTACCGCGCCGAGTTCGGTACCGGCGTCGTCGAGCTCGACCGCCCCGACGTCCGAGACGCGGTAGCGCTCGCCGCAGCAGTCCAGTCGACGATCACGGCGTTCCGCGACGGAGCCCCGGTCGTCTTCCAGGCCGCGTTCTTCGACGGATCGTTCATCGGCTTCGCCGACTTCATCGTGCGCCGGCCCGACGGCCGGTATCGCGTGCAGGACACCAAACTCGCGCGCTCACCGAAGGTGACCGCCCTCCTCCAGCTCGCCGCCTACGTGGAGCAGCTGGAGACGGCCGGGATCCCGGTCGACGACGACGTCGACCTCATTCTGGGAGACGGCACCGTCAGCACCCACGCGGTGGCCGACATCCTGCCGGTGTACCGTCGCCGTCGTGCGCGCCTGCTGCGGATCGTCGCCGAACGGCTCGAGGCCGACGGGCCGGTGGCCTGGGGCGACCAGCGCTACAGCGTCTGCGGACGATGCGCGTGGTGCGACGCCGAGATCACGGCCTCACGCGACGTCCTGCTGGTGGCCGGCCTCCGGTTGACGCAGCGCGACCGCCTGCTGGCGGCCGGCATCGCCACGATCGACGATCTGGCGTCGCTCACGCTCACCGGATCGACCGAACGACCGGGGCAGCACGGGCCGTCGGGTGGCGCCGGCGGGACGGTCGACGGCATCGCCGAGAGCACGCTCGCCGCGCTGCGGGAGCAGGCGCACCTGCAGCTCGAGCCGTCACTTGCCGCCGGCGTGCCGGCGTTCCGCGTGCACGACGCCACGGCGCTCGGACTCCTGCCGCAACCCGATCCGGGCGACGTCTTCTTCGACTTCGAGGGCGACCCGCTGTACACCGAGGGCGAGCCGGGCGACGCCCGCCGGGGCGACCGCACGAGGTGGGGGATCGACTACCTGTTCGGTCTCGTCGACACCGACGGCCGGTTCCGATCCTGGTGGGCGCACGACTTCCATGAGGAGCGCACGGCCCTGATCGACTTCCTCGCCTACCTCACCGCCCGTCGTGCCGAGTTCCCGGGCATGCACGTGTACCACTACGCCGCGTACGAGCGGACGCACCTGCTCTCGCTGGCCGCTCGGCACGGCGTCGGGGAGGACACGATCGACGACCTCCTCCGCGAGGCCGTGCTCTTCGACCTCTACCCCTTCGTCCGGAAGACGGTGCGCGTCGGCTCTCGGTCGTACTCGATCAAGAAGCTCGAGCCGCTCTACATGGGCGAGGACCACCGCGACAGCGACGTCACCGACGCCGCGGCATCCATCACCGCCTACGCGGAGGCGCGGGAGCTGAGTCGGAGCGACGACCCGGAGCTCGTCGCCGAAGGCGAACGGAAGCTCGCGGAGATCGCCGAGTACAACGCGTACGACTGCGAGTCGACCCGTCGACTGCGGAACTGGTTGCTCGACCTCGGTGCGGAACGGGGCGTGCTTCCCGGCACCTTCGTCACCGACGCACCCGAGCCCCTCGTGGACGAACCGACGCCGCTCCACGACGCGCTGACGGCGTTGGCCGGAGACCCCCTCGACCCGGAACGCACCGCCGACGCCACCGCGTATGCGCTCGCGGCCGCCGCCATCGACTACCACCGGCGCGAGCACAAGTCGTTCTGGCAGGAGCACTTCTCCCGACTCATCGCCGCGCGCGACGAATGGGAGGACACCCGGAACGTCTTCACCGTCACCTCGGGAGTCGTCGAGCGCGACTGGTTCCGCGAGGGGCGGCAGCGCAGCGACCGCCGTCACGTCCGACTCCGCGGCCGATGGGCTCCCGGCAGCAGTGTGAAGGTCGGCGCCGACCCGTTCGCGGTCTACGACCACCCGGGACCGTACACGCTCCCCCGCGCCGAGCCCGGCTCGCGACCGGCGGGGCAGATCACGGTCCTCGAGGTCGACGACGACTCCCTGCTCATCCAGGAGACGCTCAAGACGGATCGTGAGCCCTACACGGAGCTGCCGGTCGCGCTCACGCCGTCTCCTCCCCCGCGACCCGGAACACAGGTCGATGCGATCGCCGAGTGGGGGCAAGCGGTCCTCGACGCCTCTCCGGAGTGGCCGGACGACGGCGTCGTCGACATCCTGCGGCGACGGCCGCCCCGCACGAGCTCGGGTGAGCCGCTACCCCACCGTGGAGACGGGCGGACGATCGAAGACGTGACCGCCGCATTGCTCGACCTCGACGACTCGGCGCTCGCCGTCCAGGGGCCGCCCGGAACCGGCAAGACCTACGTCGCCTCGCACGTCATCACGGCCCTCGTGCAGCAGCACGGCTGGCGGATCGGGGTCGTGGCGCAGTCGCACGACGTCGTCGAGAACCTCCTCGAGCGCGTCGTGACGGCGGGGCTCTCCCCAGCGCTCGTGGCGAAGACCCTGCGATCCGGTGCCGACCCGGATGCGGAGCGCGGCTACACGGTCCTTCCGGCCAATGGTCATGGCGCGTTCATGGCCGAGCAGGCCGGCGGCTTCGTCATCGGCGGGACGGCCTGGGACTTCAGCAACCCCAACCGGTTCGACCGGAGGTCGCTCGACCTGCTCGTCGTCGACGAAGCCGGCCAGTTCTCGCTCGCGTACACGATCGCGGCGAGCGTCGCCGCGCGGAACCTCCTGCTCCTGGGCGACCCGCAGCAGCTGCCGCAGGTGAGCCAGGGGACGCATCCCGAACCGATCGACACCTCGGCCCTCGGATTCGTGGCCGACGGTCGCGACGTTCTCCCTCCGGAACTCGGCTACTTCCTCCACGAGACCTGGCGGATGGACGCCGCGGTCACCGAGCCGGTCTCGCGCTTGTCGTACGGTGGCGAGTTGCGCTCAGCAGCGGCCACGACGAAGCGGCGTCTGGAGGGTCGTGCGCCGGGACTGCACGTCGTCCCGGTCCACCACGTCGGAAATGCGACGAGTTCGCAGGAGGAGGCCGACCGCGTCGCCGAACTCGTCCGGTCGAGCATCGGGCTCCGCTGGACCGATCCGGATGCCGGCCGCCTCGACGACCCGGTGAGCGAGGCCGACATCATCGTCGTCTGTCCCTACAACGCCCACGTCGCAGTCGTCCGTGCGACGCTCGACGCGGCCGGGTTCGACGCGGTGCGCGTCGGGACCGTCGACAAGTTCCAGGGTCAGGAGGCCGTCATCGCGATCGTGTCGCTGGCCGCGTCCTCCCCCGCCGACGTCCCGCGGGGCATGTCGTTCCTGTTGATGAAGAACCGACTGAACGTCGGGATCTCCCGCGCCCAGTGGGCGGCGTACCTCGTGCACTCCCCCGCGCTCACCGAGTACCTGCCGGTCACGCCGGAGGGTGTCGCCGAGCTCAGCGCCTTCATCCGATTAGTCGACGGCCACTGACCAGCTCCGCCGGGGCTGTGGAGGGGCGAGGATTCCGTCGCGCTGCGTCCGTGCGACCGTTCTGCGCCGCCTTCGCGAGCCACCGCTGACGCTGCTCCACGGTCGAATCCTTCACCCGACCGAACCGGTTCACGGCGACGGGCTTGATCCCGCAGAACCGGAGGGTGGTGGTACGGAGTTGCTTCACCGTCGTGTCGCCGACGAGCGGCAGGTACCACGAGGGCGAGTCCGACGTGACGATCACCCGACCGGTACGGCCCGCCAGCAGCCCCTCAGGGAGGCCGTTCGACCTCATCCGGTAGGCGCGACGGGGCAGCAGTAGGCGATCGAAGAAGCCCTTGAGCAGCGCGGGCACCGACCCCCACCAGACCGGAGCCACGATCACGATGTGGTCCGCGGCGAGGATCTGCTCCCACGCCCGTTCGAGGTCGGGCTCCAGGTCTTGACGGCGGGTGTAACCGAGGCGGAGGTTCGGGTCGAACGCGAGGTCGCGGACGGCGAGGACGGTCGCGTCGCCGTGCGCCTCCGCGTAGCTCGTGGCGAGGGCGGCGCAGAGGGACCCGGGGTTCGGGTGTCCGTCGATGACGAGGGCGGGCATGAGTTCTCCAACAGTTGCAGGTCTGGACAGTGCCAAGAATCTGGACACTGTCCACTTCCGGCCGGAACCGACTCTACGGGTACGATGTTGCTTGTGTCAAGATCGACGACGGCGTACCACCACGGCAACCTCGGGCCGGCGCTCGAAGACGCTGCGCTCGAACTCATGCGGACGCAGGGCCATGCCACGCTGAGCCTGCGAGAGGTCGCACGCCGTGCCGGGGTCAGTCACAACGCGCCGTACCACCATTTCGGCGACCGCACCGCGCTCCTGAAACGGTTGAGCGAACGCGGCATGGCCGAGCTCCTGGACGCCATGCGCGAGGAGCGGCAGGCGACGGCGGGTCGAGACCCACGGGAGGCGGCCGTCCGGATCGGTTCTACGTATGTGCACTACGCGGCGCAGCATCCGGAGCGGTTCCGCCTGATCTACGACCCCGACGTCTGTGTCCCCGGTTCGCCCAGCGAGGCGATGGCGCCACTCATCGGTGGCGTCGAAGCGCTGCTCGCCGAGACGACGGCGTCGCTGGCGCCCGGCGCCGAGCCGCAGGTCATCGCCGCTCTGACCACGGCGGTCTGGGCCGCAGTCCACGGGCTCGCAGAACTCGTCGTCGCCGGACACATCTCCGAGGCGGCGGCCCGACCCGCGCTGGAGGCGTTGCTCACGCGACCCTGAGGTGGCGTCCCGCATGGAGCGTTTGCACGATCATCATCCGGGAAACGGTCGGGAAGCTCAGAGGCCGTTCATGGTCGAACCAGACGATTCACTCGGATTGTGGGAGTCAGATGATCTCAGCACCCCCGCCGAGAGGAATCCCCGTGAACACCACCCCAGATCCAGAACGCCCTGAGTCGCGACCAGCGGACGGCACGCAAGCGCAGCAGCCGTCGCCCGCACCCGACCCGTACCAGCCGCCCACCGGCTCGTATCAGCCCCAGCCCGGGGTGGACGTCACTCCCCCGGCCGGCTACCCCGGCAACACGACCGGCGGCGGTCCACGACGCGAGCCCACGACGCCCTTCGGTTACGCCACGGCTCCCCACGCGACGAGCGGTCACGTGTGGCCCGGTCATCACCAGGGCCCGCAGGGTCAGTACGGACCGTACGCCGCCGGCCAGGGCCAGTACGCGCCCTCCGGCACCTGGCAGCCCCAGCCGTACGGACAGCAGACGATCCCCCAGCCGCTGTCGACCACGGCAAAGAAGCAGCCCATCGGGTGGATCATCGCCGCCGCGACGGCCGCCACGGTCGTGTCCCTCGTGACCGGTGGCCTCGGCCTCGCCTCGCTGGCGGCCGGAGCGTTCCAGAGCGTCGCCGCCTCCTCACAGGTGACGGAGACGGTGCCGGACGAGGGCGGTCAGAGCTTCCGCGCTCCCGGTGGCCAGCCTGGCCCGCAGCAGGCGACGCCGGATGCCGCGACGGCGAACACCCGGAGTGCCACCGCCGCGGAGTCCGTGGGTGTCGTCGACATCGACACCGAGCTGGCCTACCAGGGGGCCGCCGCCGCGGGAACCGGGATGATCCTCACCGCGGACGGCCAGATCCTGACCAACAACCACGTCGTCGCGGGAGCGACGAGCATCGTCGTGACCGTCGTGGCGACCGGGGAGAAGTACGACGCACGCGTCGTCGGGACGGACGCCACGAACGACGTCGCGCTCCTGCAGCTCGACGGCGCCTCGGGACTGGACACCGTGGCGATCGACGACGACGGCGGCGCAGCCGTCGGTGACGCCGTCACCGGGGTCGGGAACGCCGGGGGCACGGGTGGGACACCCAGCGCGGCGGACGGGTCCGTCACCGCCCTCGACCAGGACATCACGGTCCAGGATGAGACGACCGGGGCCGGCAAGCAGCTGACCGGATTGATCCAGACGGACGCGGACATCCAGTCGGGCGACTCCGGCGGGCCGCTCTACGACTCGGAAGGCGAGGTCGTCGGCGTCGACACCGCTGCCTCCTCCGGTGGGACCGACATTGACGGATTCGCCATCCCGATCGACGACGCGTTGTCCATCGTCGACCAGATCCGTACCGGCGTCGAGACCGACACCGTCTCGATCGGCTACCCGGCCTTCATCGGGATCGGTCTGGCCGCGTCCGGCGCAGCCCAGACCGTGCCGGGTGCCGTGGTCGGTTCGGTGATCGAGAACACGCCGGCGGCGTCGATCGGCCTCGCAGCCGGCGATGTCATCACCGGCCTCAACGGTGTCGCCATCGATTCCGCTCAGACCC
>NZ_JBNBBL010000012.1:0-73973 GCF_050031945.1 Plantibacter sp. 2H11-2
GATGTGTATAAGAGACAGCTCCCTATACTGGGGTCAAGTCAGGCCCACGACGGCGTCGCCTGCTCCCGGTCGACCCTTCGCCTGACGCGATCGAAGGAGGCATCAGTGCACCACACCGATATTCCGACCCGCTCCGACATCGTCGAGCTCGCGACCGCTCGCGAGCCGGGCAGCGTGTCGATCATCCTCGCGACGAGCACCAACCCCTCGGATACGAGCCATATCCGCCTGGACCTCAAGAACCAGGTGAAGGTGGCGGTCGAGCAGCTGACGGCCGCGGGAGCAGACCGGGCGGCGATCGCGACGTTCACGCAGCAGGTCGACGACCTCCAGGAGGATCCGGACTTCCTCCGCTACCTGTCGTCGAGCCTCGCGCTGTACATCAGCCAGAGTCTCACACGCTACTTCCGTGTCCCGAACATCCTCCAGTCCTGCACGGAGGTCTCGGACCGCTTCTTCATCAAGCCGTTGATGCGTGCGCTCACCTTCCCGCAGTCGGCCTACGTCCTGGCGCTTGCGCAGAGCGGTGTGCGACTCGTCGCCGTCTCGCGCGATCTGCCGGCCACGAGCATCGAGCTCGAGGGCGTCCCCGCCGACGTTGCCGCGGCCGCTGGTGTCGACTCGATCCGGGGTCGCGGTTCCGACGGACGCAGCCCCCAGGGACGCATCCAGGGCTCCGAGGGACAGAAGGTCCGGATGCAGGAGTACGCGCAGGCGATCAACAAGGCGCTCGCCCCTATCCTCGCGAATTCGAAGGAGCCGTTGATCCTCGCCGGAGCCGAGCCGATGACCGGAATCTTCCGATCGGTGTGCACCTCGAAGCAGTTGGTGAAGCCCGAGATCGAGGGCAATCAGCAGGAGCGCTCGGACGAGCAGCTCGCCGCGGCGGCCCGCCCGATCCTCGACGAGCTGTACGCCGCCGAACTGCACGCACTGTGCGAGGAGTTCGGCACCCGCGCGTCGAACGGCCGTGCCGTGACCGACCTCGGCGACGTGGCACGCGCCGCGACGGCGAACGCGGTCGACACCCTGTTCGTCGACATCGACAGCAACCTGCCGGGCACGGTCGACGAGACCACCGGTGTCGTCACGCTCGCCGACGACGCCGACGCGACGAACTACGGCGTGATCGACGAGATCCTCCGCCGGGCGCTGCTGTCCGACGCTCGGATCCTCGCCGTCCGCGCCGACGACGTCCCCGGTGGGGGCGCCCTCGCGGCGACCGTCCGGTTCCCGGTCTGACCGAGCCTCTATCAGCCGACACCCGCAGCGCACGTGCCCGGTGCACGTGCGCTGCGGCGTTCCCGGTGGCCGCGCATCACGCCCACGGCGAACAGGGGCGAAGAGAGCTGCGGCGGTCGTTACGCTCCTACTAACGGCATCACCACCCTGCCCGGTGCCGGAGGAGAGTGATCATGTTCGAGAGATTCACCGACCGTGCGCGTCGTGTCGTCGTCCTGGCCCAGGAAGAGGCCAAGATGCTCAACCACAACTACATCGGGACCGAGCACATCCTGCTCGGCCTCATCCACGAGGGAGAAGGAGTCGCCGCCAAGGCGCTCGAGTCCCTCGGGATCTCCCTCGATGCCGTGCGCGAGCAGGTCACCGACATCATCGGCACCGGCCAGCAGCAGCCGACGGGACACATCCCGTTCACGCCGCGCGCCAAGAAGGTGCTGGAGCTGAGCCTGCGCGAAGCGCTGCAGCTCGGCCACAACTACATCGGCACGGAGCACATCCTGCTCGGCCTCATCCGCGAGGGCGAGGGCGTCGCAGCCCAGGTCCTCGTGAAGCTGGGTGCCGACCTCAACCGCGTGCGCCAGCAGGTCATCCAGCTGCTGTCCGGCTACCAGGGCAAGGAAGCAGCCCCGGTCGGCGGCAACCAGAGTGAGCAGCAGGCACAGGGCGGGTCGCAGATCCTCGACCAGTTCGGCCGTAACCTCACGCAGGCCGCGCGCGACAACAAGCTCGACCCGGTCATCGGTCGCGACAAGGAGATGGAGCGGGTCATGCAGATCCTCTCCCGTCGCTCGAAGAACAACCCGGTCCTCATCGGTGAGCCCGGCGTCGGCAAGACCGCCGTCGTCGAGGGTCTCGCCCAGGCGATCGTCAAGGGCGATGTCCCGGAGACGCTGAAGGACAAGCAGCTGTACTCGCTCGACCTCGGCTCGCTCATCGCCGGCAGCCGCTACCGCGGTGACTTCGAGGAGCGCCTGAAGAAGGTCACCAAGGAGATCCGCACCCGCGGCGACATCATCGTCTTCATCGACGAGATCCACACCCTCGTGGGTGCCGGTGCCGCCGAGGGCGCGATCGACGCGGCCTCCATCCTCAAGCCGCTGCTCGCTCGCGGTGAGCTCCAGACCATCGGTGCCACCACGCTCGACGAGTACCGCAAGCACTTCGAGAAGGACGCCGCACTCGAGCGTCGCTTCCAGCCGATCCAGGTCATGGAGCCGTCGCTGCCCCACACGATCAACATCCTCAAGGGGCTGCGCGATCGGTACGAGGCACACCACAAGGTGTCCATCACCGACGGCGCGCTCGTCTCGGCGGCGAACCTCGCCGACCGGTACATCTCCGACCGCTTCCTGCCCGACAAGGCCATCGACCTGATCGACGAGGCCGGTGCACGCCTGCGTCTGTCGATCCTCTCGAGCCCCCCGGAGCTGCGCGAGTTCGACGACAAGATCGCCGGCGTCCGCGAGGCCAAGGAGACGGCCATCGAGGAGCAGGACTTCGAGAAGGCGGCGTCGCTCCGCGACGAGGAGAAGAACCTCCTCGGCGAGCGTCTTCGCCTCGAGAAGCAGTGGCGCTCGGGCGACGTCAAGACGACCGCCGAGGTCGACGAGGGTCTGATCGCCGAGGTCCTCGCCCAGGCGACCGGCATCCCCGTCTTCAAGCTCACGGAAGAGGAGTCCTCGCGACTCGTCTTCATGGAGAAGGCGCTGCACCAGCGGGTCATCGGTCAGGAGGAGGCTATCTCGGCGCTCTCCAAGACCATCCGCCGCACGCGTGCCGGCCTCAAGGACCCGAAGCGTCCCTCGGGCTCGTTCATCTTCGCCGGCCCCACGGGCGTCGGTAAGACCGAGCTCGCGAAGGCGCTCGCCGAGTTCCTGTTCGACGACGAAGGCGCGCTGATCTCCCTCGACATGTCGGAGTACGGCGAGAAGCACACGGTCTCGCGGCTGTTCGGTGCTCCTCCCGGGTTCGTCGGCTTCGAAGAGGGCGGTCAGCTCACCGAGAAGGTGCGTCGCAAGCCGTTCAGCGTCGTGCTCTTCGACGAGATCGAGAAGGCCCACCCCGACATCTTCAACTCGCTCCTCCAGATCCTGGAAGAGGGCCGGTTGACGGATGGTCAGGGTCGCGTCGTCGACTTCAAGAACACCGTCATCATCATGACCACCAACCTCGGTGCTCGCGACATCGCCGGTGGTCCCGTCGGTTTCCAGATCGAGGGCAACGCCTCGACCGGGTACGACATCATGCGCGGCAAGGTGAACGAGGAGCTGAAGAAGCACTTCAAGCCCGAGTTCCTGAACCGTGTCGACGACATCATCGTGTTCCCGCAGTTGTCGAAGCCGGAGCTCCTGCAGATCGTGGACCTGTTCACGAAGCGTCTCTCGGAGCGTCTGCTCGACCGCGACATGACGATCGAGCTCACGCTGCCGGCGAAGGAGCGCCTCATCGAGGTCGGCTTCGACCCGACCCTCGGTGCTCGTCCGCTGCGTCGTGCGATGCAGCGCGAGGTCGAGGACCAGCTCAGCGAGCAGATCCTCCACGGCGAGCTCAACGCCGGCGACCACGTGCACGTCGACTTCGTGAACGGCGCGTTCGCCTTCACGACCTCGGCTCGTGGTGAGTCGGTCGGTGCCGGCGTCAACGCGCAGGCGTCGCTCGGTACGGGTTCGGCCACGCCGGACCTCGCCATCACGGGCGAGTAGTCCCGAGTCATCGAAGGCCCCCACTCCGCGGAGTGGGGGCCTTCGTCGTGTCTGGTCGTGTTCGTTCGCCCATCTTCGGGCGCGCGAGCACTGGAGCGCCCGAACCTGGGCGAGCGAACGGCGGCGGTCAGCCGAGGCGGTCGAGGTAGCGGAGGATGATGCCCTCGCGGAGCGCCCACGGGGAGACGTCAAGCTCGCGGACGCGGAAGGCGGCCATCGCCTCGGACAGGACGATGCCGCCGGCGACGATCTGGAAGGTCCGGTCGGCAGTGATCCCGGGGAGCGCGGGGCGGGCCTCAGCCGGAATGCGGGCGAGCCGGGGGATCCAGTCGTCGAGCTGGCTGCGCCGGAGCAGCGACCGTTCGGTGCCACCGATGCCGTCGGCCACCGATCCAGCGAGGCGTGCGAGGGAGCGGATGGTCTTGGACGACCCGACGACGTGATGGGCGTCGGGCTCCTCGGCGAACGCGGGGAGTGCTGCGGTGAGCACCTCGCGGGCGTGCAAGCGGAGCGCCTCCTGCTGTGCGGCGGTCGGTGGGTCGTCGTGGAGGAAGCCGACGGTGGAGCGTCCGGCGCCGAGCGGGAGGGAGATCGCGACATCGGGGTACTCGTCGCCGCCGGCCGCGATCTCGAGTGAGCCGCCGCCGATGTCGAGGAGGAGCATCTCGCCGGCCGACCAGCCGTACCAGCGGCGGACGGCGAGGAAGGTGAGCTTCGCCTCGTCGTCACCGGAGAGGACCTGCAGGGCGATGCCGGTCCGTTCCTCGACGAGGGCGAGGACCTCCGGCCCGTTCGTCGCCTCACGGATGGCCGAGGTCGCCATGGAAAGGAGCTCGTCGAGGCCGCTCTCGCGGGCGATCGCTGCGGCCGCACCGATCGACTCGAGGATGACCGCGACGCCCTCATCGCTGATCGATCCATCCGGCGTGAGGTATCGCATGAGTCGCAGCACCGACTTGTGCGACGACTGGGGGATCGGCCGTGCTCCCGGGTGGGCGTCGACGATGAGCAGGTGGACGGTGTTCGATCCCACGTCGAGGACTCCGAGTCGCATGCGCTCACAGTACTGCCTGCCCGCCCGGGTGAGGGGGCCCTCGGAGAGCGCAAGGCCGCGCGACCTCGTCGGCCCACCGCGTAGGATCGCCGCATGACCGCCGCCACCTCGGAATCCTCCGCCCCTCGAACCCTCGTGATCCTCGGTGCCGGGGGCGATCTCACGGCTCGACTCCTACTGCCCGGACTCGCGTCGCTCCTCGCCTCCCCGCGTGGCGAGGCGGTGCGCCTCATCGGGGTCGACCGCTCCGAGTCGAGCGACGAGGCCTGGCGGAAGCGCGTCGAGACCGCGTTCGCGGACACCCCGTCGAAGCTCGCTCAGACGATCGTCGCCGAGACCACCTACGTGCAGGCCGACGTCTCCGACCCGGCGTCGCTCGAACGCGTCCTTGCGGCCGCCGGAACGAACGTCGCCCTCTACTTCGCCCTGCCGCCCGCCATCACCCTGCTCGCGTGCAAGGCGCTGCGGAAGCTGGAGCTCCCCAAGGGCATCATGCTCGCCCTCGAGAAGCCGTTCGGCACCGACTACGCCTCCGCCCGCTCGCTCAACCGCCTGCTCCAGCACCTGGTGCCGGAGGAGCAGGTGTTCCGCGTCGACCACTTCCTCGGCAAGTCGACGGTTCTCAACCTGCTGGGCCTGCGCTTCGCGAACCGCATCTTCGAACCGCTCCTCTCCGCCGACAACGTCGAACGCGTCGACATCGTCTTCGACGAGCAGCTGGCCCTCGAGGGTCGCGCCGGATACTACGACCGTGCGGGCGCGCTGATCGACATGATCCAGAGTCACCTGCTCCTCGTCCTCGCATTCGCGGCCATGGAGCCACCGGCGAGCGTCGACGCCGAGGATCTGCGCGGCGGCATGGCCCAGGTGCTGCGGGCGACCCGTCCGTGGAAGGCGAACGGCACGGAGAGTCGGCGGGCACGCTACGGCGCCGGGACGATCGGCGACCGCAAGCTGCCCGCCTACATCGACGAGCAGGGCGTGGACCCGTCGCACCACACGGAGACGCTCGCCGAGATGACGCTCGCGATCGACAACTGGCGTTGGGCCGGTGTCCCGTTCGTGCTGCGGTCCGGGAAGGCGCTGTCGGACACCCGTCAGGAGATCGTCTTCACCTTCAAGCCGGTGCCGCACCTCCCGTCCGGCCTGCACGGCATGAAGACCCCCGCGCGCCTCCGCATCGGCCTGAAGCCGGCGTCGCTCGACCTCGACCTGATGATCAACGGCGAGGACGATCCCTTCGAGCTGGACCCGGTCGCCCTCCACGCAGAACTCCAGGCGGGGCAGCTCAGCGCCTACGGCGAGGTCCTGTCGAGCATCCTCGAGGGAGACCCGACCCTGTCGGTGCGCGGTGACGTGGCCGAGCAGTGCTGGCGGATCGTCGCGCCGGTCCTTAAGGCGTGGCGCAAGGATGAGGTGTCGATCGACACCTACCCGGCCGGTACCGCGGGTCCGAGGTCCTGGCACTGATCCGCCCCTTGTGATCCGGTGCCGTCACTCCGGTGTCCGGCGCCAGCGCGGTGCGCTGACGTGAGCGCGCCCCTCCGGACCGAGCGCGCCCCTCCGGAGGCCCGCGCTCACGCGGCTGGGTCGCGCTCACGCCGCTTCGGCAGCGCTCGCTCGAGCGCACCGCGCTGACGCCCACCAACCCGCGCTCGGTCGGGCGCACCGCGCTGGCGTCAGTAGACTTCTCGGAGGTTCTGACAGGAGGAGGCGGGATGGTCGAGCAGGCTCAGCAGGGGTATGTGGTCCGTCGCGCCCGCACGAGCGACGTCCGCCGCATCCAGGCGCTCGTGGAACCACTCGTGCAGCAGCGCATCCTCCTCGGCAAGGACGACGTCGTCTTCTACGAAGCGGTCCAGGAGTTCCGCGTCGCCGAGACACCCGACGGCGAACTCATCGGCTGCGGCGCGCTGCACGTCATCTGGGAGGACCTCGGTGAGGTCCGCACGCTCGCCGTCTCCGCAGACCACCTCGGCACCGGGGTCGGCCACGCGCTCGTCGAGCGCCTCGAGCACGACGCGATCGAGCTCGGCCTGCGTCGCCTGTTCTGCCTGACCTTCGAAACCGGCTTCTTTACGAGGCACGGCTATCAGGAGATCGGCGAGGAGATCGTCCCACCCGAGGTCTACGCACAGCTCGTGCGCTCGTCGGACGAAGGTGTCGCGGAGTTCCTCGACCTCGCGCGGGTCAAGCCGAATACGCTCGGTAACACCCGGATGCTCAAGCTGCTCTGAACCACAGCTTGAAGGTTGGCGCTCGTCGGAGTGACCGATGAGACCGTTCACAATACCTCGCTGATCAGCGATTTCGCACGTTTCCAACGCGAAGCCCGTGCTCAGATGAGCAGGCCCGGATTTACGTGCCGTTCACATTCGCGGTGGTCTTCCGTCACGCATGTCGGTTAGCTTGTGAGGCACTACCCATCGTCTGTGCCTCGAATGGGGGGTGTGTTGTCGCGCGCTCCGAACGAGGACGGCCCTCGATTCGGAGCCACATGTCGTTCAAACACCCGTGGAGGCTGTCCGCCTTCGCCGCCCTTGCCGGGCTCGTCGCCGCGCCCCTCGTGGCGACACCAGCCGTCGCCTCGACCGACGGCCTCGGTGTCGTCATCAACGAGGCCTACCTCTCGGGCGGGAGCGCGAACGCGCCCTACCTGAACAAGTTCGTCGAGCTCTACAACCCGAGCGACGCGGTGGTCGACGTCAGCGGCTGGTCGATCCAGTACCGCAAGCTCGACGGCGTCGGCGCCTCGTCCACCGTCGTGCCACTCACCGGCTCCATCGCGGCCGGCGGCTACTACCTCGTCTCCGGCTCCTCGAACGGCGCCAACGGCGTCGCCCTGCCGACCCCCGACGTCACGAGCACCCTCAGCCCCCAGGGCCAGAACGGCACGCTCGCGCTCGTCGCCTCGACCGCCGCGGTCACGCTCACCCCCGGCTCCGTCGTCGGCGACCCGGCTGTCGTCGACCTCCTCGGCTACGGCACGTCGAACACCTTCGAGACGGCCGCGTCGCCGTCCCCGTCGGGCAACACCGTTCCGCAGTCGATCGTGCGCACCACCTTCGCCGACACCGACAGCAACGCCGCCGACTTCACGCTCAGCGACACGGTCACGCCGCAGAACAGCGCCGGCGACACCCCGGTCGACCCCGAGCCCACGCCGGAGCCGACCCCCGAGCCCACCGACCCGACCACCCCGGTCGAGCCCGGCACGGCGACGATCGCGGAAATCCAGGGCACCGGTGCCGCGAGCACGATGGTCGGCCAGACGGTCACCACCACGGGCTTCGTCACCGCGAGCTTCCCGACCGGCGGCTTCAACGGCTACTACCTGCAGACCGCGGGCACCGGTGGAGCGATCGACCCCGCGACGCACCTCGCGTCCGACGGCGTCTTCGTCTACTCGCCGGCCACCGTCGGCTCCGTCGCCGTCGGCCAGTACCTGCAGGTGACCGGCGTCGTGGACGAGTACTACGGCCTCACGCAGCTGAAGGTCACCGACCCGGCCGCCGTCTCCGTGCTCGACGCCACCGGTGTCAGCGCTCCGACCGCCGCCAGTGTCGCCTTCCCGGCCACCGACGAAGAACGCGAGCGTCTCGAGGGCATGCTGCTCGACCCGGCCGGCGACTACACGGTCACCGACACCTACAGCACGAACCGCTACGGCGAGGTCGCGCTCGCGGCATCGACGACGCCGTTCGTCACGCCGACGGTCCTCGGCAAGCCCGGTTCCGCTGAGGCGCTCGCGGCCGCGGCCCGTGTGCCGGCGGAGAAGGTCGTCCTCGACGACGGCTCCACCGTGGACTTCTCGAAGGCTGAGAACACGGGCATCCCGCTCCCGTACGTGTCGACCACCGCGCCCGTCCGGGTCGGTGCCGCCGTCGACTTCACCGCACCGGTCGTCTTCGACTTCCGCAACAGCAACTGGAAGTTCCAGCCCACGCAGCACCTCACCGGCGCCAACGCCGCGGATGTGCAGCCGGCGTCCTTCGAGAACACCCGCTCCACCGCGCCTCGCGGGGTCGGCGGCGACGTGTCCCTCGCGACCTTCAACGTGCTCAACTACTTCGCCACCACCGGCGACTCGCGCACCGGCTGCACCTTCTTCACCGACCGTGAGGGCGGCAAGACAACCGTCGACGACTCCGACGCCGCCGGTTGCGGCGTCCGAGGAGCGGCGACGGCCGAGAGCCTGGCGCGTCAGCAGGCGAAGATCGTCTCGGCGATCAACGCCCTGGACGCGGACGTCGTCTCGCTCGAGGAGATCCAGAACTCCGCTTCGATCGGTCTCGACCGTGACGACGCGCTGAAGACCCTGACCGCGGCGCTCAACGCCGATGCCGGTGCGGGCACCTGGACGTTCGTCCCGTCGCCCGCGAAGGTCCCCGCGGACGAGGACGTCATCCGGACGGCGTTCATCTACAAGTCGGCCGTCGTCGAGACCGTCGGCGAGTCGCGCATCCTGCTCGACGAGCCCGCATTCGACAACGCCCGCGAGCCCGACGCGCAGGCGTTCAAGCCCAAGGGTGCGGACGACGCGGCCACCTTCCTCGTCATCGCGAACCACTTCAAGTCGAAGAGCACCTCGAAGGCCGCGACGGGCGACAACGCCAACACCGGTCAGGGCGCCTTCACCGGCGACCGCACGCGTCAGGCCAAGGCCCTCGTGACCTTCGCCGACACGGTCTCGAAGGACATCGGCACGAAGAAGGTCTTCCTCGTGGGCGACTTCAACTCCTACGACGCCGAGGACCCGCTGGACGTGCTCCGCGACGCCGGCTACATCAGCCAGGAGGCCAAGACCGGGGAGTACACCTACGCGTTCGACGGTGCGGTCGGGTCCCTCGACCACATCTTCGCGTCGCCGGAAGCAGACCAGAGCGTCACCGGTGCCGACGTGTGGAACATCAACTCCGTCGAGTCGATCGCCCTCGAGTACTCCCGCTACAACGCGAACGTGACCGACTTCAACGTGCCGGACATGTTCCGCTCGAGCGACCACGACCCCGTGATCATCGGCATCAGCGCCGACGCGAGCGAGTCTGCGACCGTCAACCTGCTCAACATCAACGACTTCCACGGTCGGATCGACGCCAACACGACGAAGTTCGCGGGCACGATCGAGCAGCTCAAGGCGATGTTCGCACCCGACCAGACGGCGTTCATCTCCGCTGGTGACAACATCGGTGCCTCGCTCTTCGCTTCGTCGTCGCAGCAGGACCAGCCGACGATCGACGTGCTCAACGCACTCGGCCTGAAGGCGTCCGCGGTGGGCAACCACGAGTTCGACCAGGGCTACGGCGACCTCGTCGACCGCGTCATGGCCGACGGGAAGAACGCGGCCTGGCCGTACCTCGGGGCCAACGTGTACGAGAAGGGCACGAAGAAGCCCGCGCTCAAGGAGTACACGATCCTCGACATCGACGGAGTGAAGGTCGCCGTCGTCGGCGCCATCACCCAGGAGACGCCGACGCTCGTGTCGCCCGCCGGCATCGCCGACCTCGACTTCGGGGACCCGGTCGAGGCCGTGAACCGCGTCGCGGCGCAGCTCACCGACGGCGACGAGTCCAACGGTGAGGCGGACGTCATCGTCGCCGAGTACCACGAGGGTGCCGGAGCAGGCACGCCGGACGGCGCGACCCTCGAGCAGGAGCTCGCCGAACAGAGCGCCTTCACCGAGATCGTCACCACGACGAGCGCGGACGTCGACGCCATCTTCACCGGCCACACGCACAAGCAGTACGCGTGGGACGCTCCGATCCCCGGCGTGACCGGCAAGACCCGTCCTGTGCTCCAGACCGGCAGCTACGGCGAGTTCATCGGTCAGATCACGCTGACCGTCGACCGCGCGTCGGGTGACGTCACCGCCTACACGGCGAAGAACGTCGCACGCACCACCGTTGCCGAGGCCGACCTGGTCAAGCAGTTCCCCGCGGTCGCGACGGTCAAGACGATCACCGACAAGGCCCTCGCGGTCGCGGCGGAGATCGGCAACCAGAAGATCGGTGAGGCGAAGGCCGACATCACCCGCGCGTTCAACAACGGGGTGAAGGACGACCGCGGCGCCGAGTCGACGCTCGGTGCGCTCGTCGCCGACTCGCTCCGTGCCTCGCTCTCGAGTGCCGACCGGGGCGGAGCCGACATCGGCATCGTCAACCCGGGTGGCATGCGTGAAGAGATCCTCGCGGGCGACATCACGTACGCCGAGGCGAACGCGGTGCTGCCGTTCCTCAACAACCTGTGGACGACCTCGCTCACGGGTGCACAGTTCAAGACCGTGCTCGAGCAGCAGTGGCAGCTCGACGCGGCCGGGAACGTCCCGTCCCGTCCGTACCTGCAGCTCGGACTGTCGTCGAACGTGCAGTACACGTTCGACCCCACGAAGGCCCAGGGACAGCGGATCACGAGCATCACGGTGAACGGTGCGCCGATCGACCCGAGCAAGAGCTACCGGATCGGCTCCTTCAGCTTCCTGCTGCAGGGTGGCGACAACTTCCGTGAGTTCGCGAACGGCACGGACACGCGCGACTCCGGTCTCGTCGACCGCGACGCGTGGATCGCCTACCTGACGGCGAACAGCCCGGTGTCCCCGGACTTCGCCCGCCAGAGCGTGCAGGTCACGAACGCGCCGACCGCAGCGGTCGCCGCTGGGAAGACGGTCTCGTTCGACGTCGCGAAGCTCGACCTCACCTCGACCGGCAGCCCGGTGAACACCTCGCTGGCGATCGAACTCAACGGCTCGCCGATCGGGACGGTCCCGGTCACCGCGGGGGCCGCGACGGTCTCGTTCACCGTCCCGGCGGGTACCGCTGACGGCGCGGCGACGGTGCGCCTCACGGCACTCGAGTCGGGGACGACGCTCACGGTGCCGCTCACGGTCGCGACGCCGCCGGTGGTCACACCGCCGACGCCCGCGCCGGAGTCCGCGCTCATCCAGGCGCTCAAGGACCTCATCAAGGCGATCACCGACTTCATCATCGGCAAGCTCGCCACGATCCACGTCGGCAAGGAGTACGCCGGCACCTGGGTCAGCGTCTGGCTGCACTCCGACCCGATCCTCGTCAGCGACGGCCTCGTGCAGGTCGACGCGGACGGCAACGTGCAGGTCACGGTTCCTGAGGACGCGCCGGTCGGTGCCCACCGCCTCGTCGTCCAGGACGCCGACGGCAACGTCATCGGCTGGCAGGACATCGTCGTGCAGGCTGCGGCGGTCGACCCCTGCACCGACCCGGGCACCCAGCCCGGTGCGGGCGGCGGGACCGGTTCGGGAACGGCCGGCGGCAGCCAGGACGGCAGCCTGAGCAAGACCGGTGCCGAACCGTGGGGGAACGCGGCGCTCGCCGCACTGCTCCTCGTCGGTGGCCTCGCGCTCGTGATCGCCCGTCGTCGCTCGGCGCAGCAGCTCTAGGCGCTCGCACCACTCAGCACCACCGAGCACCACCCAGCACCATCCCGATGCCTCGTCATCGGTCGGACCACGGTCCGCACCGACGGCGGGGCATCGGGCGTTTCCGCGCCACTGCACTTAATCTGTGAGCATGTCGAGCCTCACGAATCCCCGCGGACCGGAGCGGCCCGCCGTCTACTGGCGACGCAGGTTGATCGTGTTCGGCGTCCTGCTCGCCGTCATCGTCCTGGTCATCGTGCTCATCGTCCGGCTCGCGTCGGGTCCGGGCACCGAGAACACCGCCGCGACGCCCACCCCGACGCCCACAGCGACCCCTGCGCCGACCCCGGCTCCCGAGGCGTCGACCACCGCACCGATCGATGAGGCCGCGACCACCGACCCCGGTTCGGCGGCCGCGTGCACGGCCGACCAGATCCGCGTCGAGGCCGTCGTGAACGGGACGAGCTTCGCGGCGGACGAACTCCCGCAGCTGTCGCTGAGCGTGACGAACACCGGGCCGGCCGCGTGCACGATGAACGCCGGCACGAGCCAGCAGGTCTTCACGGTCTCGAGCGGTGATGAGCCCTACTGGACGTCGACCGACTGCCAGACGGCACCGAGCGACCAGCAGGTGCTCCTCGAGCCGGGGAAGACGGTCTCGTCGAACCCGCCGATCACCTGGGACCGCACGCGGTCGGCGCCCGACACCTGCGATCAGCCGCGCGACCCGGTGCCCGCCGGTGGCGCCTCGTACCACCTGAACACCTCGATCGGCGGCTTCGCCTCCGCCGACAGCGCGCAGTTCCTGCTCAACTGACGGAACCTGCTCGCCGAGCCGCCCCGGTCACTGAGCCTGTCGAAGTGCTCGACCCGCAGCCCCGCACCGGCCTGCGACAATGGACGCATGGCGAAGCAGAAGCGACCCGAGTTCCGTTCCGAGCCCCTGGCCGCGGCCCTCGCCGCCGGCGACATGGTTGCCGTGGCACTCGCCCTGCGGAACGGCCGCTTCGTCGTCCCGCTCATGAAGCCGGGTAACCCCGACAAGCCGACGGAGACCGGCGAGGTCTGGATGTTCCGCCAGCCTGAGACCGCGAGGCTCGCGCTGCTCCTCTTCTCCGACGCGAAGAACAAGCCGGCCGCCCTGCCGCCCTACGTCGGCCTGCACGACGGCACCTGGCTGGCAAGCTTCCTCCGCACCTACGGCGACGACATCGAGACGGTGCTCTTCGACGTCGCCGGTCCGCACTCGCTGCAGGCCTCGCCGGAGGAACTGCTGCGGGTCCTCGAGCTCGAGGCGCCGGCCGCCGAATAGCCCGACCCCGACCGCAAGTCCCGCTCTCTGCGTCGTCCGCGGTTCACAACTCCTGCACGTCGTCCTCCGAACCCCGGCAGGTCCCGTTCTGGGGCCCTGCGGGACCAGTCCGCAGGAGTTGTGAGCAGCACGCCCCCGGGGCCTGGTTCGTGGAGCAGGTGCGCGGGCGCGCTCAGAAGGCGGCGTCGAGCTCGCGTTCGCGTCGGGCGGGCCGTGCGGCCTCGGCTGCGGTCTTCGCGATGCCCAGCACCGACTTGAGGTCGTTGCTGACGTCGGAGTTGAGCAGCAGCTTGTAGCCGAGTCGGTTGCCTTCCGAGCCGCGCTGCTTCGCGACGCTCACCGGGCGCACTTCGCCGCTGAGGCTGATCTCGCCGTAGGCCGCGAGGTCGCGGGGGAGGGCCAAATCGCGGATGACGGAGACAAGGGCGAGGGCGATCGCGAGGTCGGCTGCCGGTTCGCTGATCTTCACGCCGCCGACGGTGGAGATGTAGACGTCGTGGTCGGTGAGGTCGTAGGAGTAGCGGCCGTGCAGCACGGCGAGGATCATCGCGACACGTGAGGGGTCGACGCCGTTGGTGACCCGGCGGGGGTTCGGCGCCTGCGTCTTGTTGATGAGCGCCTGGACTTCGACGGGCAGTGCGCGGCGTCCCTCCATGACGATGGTGACGCAGGTGCCGGCCACGGGTTCGTTCTGGCTGAGGAACAGGGCGCTCGGGTCGGGGACCTCGGCGATGCCGTCGCCGGCCATCTCGAAGCAGCCGACCTCGTCGGTGGCGCCGAAGCGGTTCTTCTGTGCGCGGAGGAAGCGGAGCGCGGTGTGGCGGTCGCCTTCGAACTGGCAGACGACGTCGACGAGGTGCTCGAGGAGCCGGGGGCCGGCGATCGATCCGTCTTTCGTGACGTGGCCGACGAGGAGGATCGGGAGGTCGCGTTCCTTGGCGATGCGGGTGAGCACGGCGGAGACCTCGCGGACCTGGCCGGGTTGTCCGGCGAGGCCGTCGGACTGCGAGGAGGACACGGTCTGGACGGAGTCGACGATGAGGAGCTTGGGCTGCACCTGGTCGATGTGGCCGAGGATGGTGGCGAGGTCGGTCTCGGAGGCGAGGTAGAGGTCGTCGTGGAGCGCGCCGGTGCGTTCGGCGCGGAGGCGGACCTGGCTGACCGACTCCTCGGCGCTGACGTAGAGGACGCGGGCGCCGGTCTTCGCGGCGCGGGACGCGACCTCGAGCAGCAGGGTCGACTTGCCGACGCCCGGCTCACCGGAGAGGAGGATCGCGGCGCCGGGGACGATGCCGCCGCCGAGCACCCGGTCGAACTCGGCGATGCCGCTCGACCAGCGTGGAGCCTCGTCGGCGCTTGCCTGCGTGATGGGGCGTGCGGCGCGCTCGTCGGTGGCGCGGATCGGCGTCAGTTTGCCGAGGACACCGGTGGGAGCCGACGCTTCGACGACCGTGCCCCACTGCTGGCATTCACCGCATCGGCCGGCCCACTTGGCGGTGGTCCAGCCGCATTCGGTGCAGCGGAATGCGGGGGAGGGTGCCTTGGCCATGCGGCCAGCCTAAGCGCGGCCGCCGACACCGCCGGCCCTCCGCGCCGCCTGTGGATGACCGGCATCGCTCAATTCGCGTCGGCGCTCGTCTTCTATTACACTCGACCCCGGTACCGTGTCCGAGCGGCCGAAGGTGCAACTCTCGAAAAGTTGTGTGCTTGAAAGAGCACCGTGGGTTCAAATCCCACCGGTACCGCCACGAAGAACCCCCCTCCATCCCCGAGTAACACTGGGACGGAGGGGGTTTTTCGTCGTCATGCCCGTCCGTCGGCAGGCACGGGCGGCATAGCATCGAAGCGTGCAGACGGGGGAAGACGCGGAGTTCGAGGTCGAGCCTCGCTGGAAGGAAGAGGTCGTCTACTGGGAGGGGGCCGAGGGCTTCGTCTTCGACGCCGGGTGGGGCGTGGATCCGCCCGTGCTCTACATCCCGTTCCCAGAGGAGTGGGACGCGGTCACTGCGCCATGGATGAATGGCCGACGCGATGAGATCGTGGAAAGGCTACGTCGAGAATCCCGGCATCGGATCGAGCCCGGGCCCTATCCCGGCCAGGGGCGCCGGGTCACACGCTGACCGAGCTGAGTGATCGCCTCGTCTCGAACGTGGGTACCGTTCCTACCCGAGTACGTTGCAGATCGGCGTCAGTGAACGGAGCCGCGGCTCGTTCACCACGATCGAGTCCCGTCGACGCCAGCCTGGCGAGATGAAGAGCGCGACAACCATTTCGTCGCCTGCTCTGCGACAGCGGACAGCACCAGCCCGGGCGTCATGATCAGTGCTACCGCCGCGATGCCGATGAGCGACACGAAGGCATCGGAATCCGTCGCCGCTTCCCACGCACCAGCGGGGATCTCGCGCAGCATCGCGTTCCGGAGCGTCTGCCAGAGGAGGTAGCCGACTCCGAGACCCAGCAGACCGCCGAGGGTGCGAGCGAGCGCGTACCGGTTCAGCATGCACGGAGCCTCTCGTTGAATCGATCAGGAATCATCGCGGGTCCGGGACGCCTGGATCGCGTCTGCGACCTCGTGCTCGGAGAAGCCGTCCTCGAACAACTGCGCCCGGAGCTCGGCGTCGGCACGCGCGAGCTTGCCCTGCGGCCGTCGGCGGCGCATCCGCCAGTACTGGGTGCCCAGGGCGAGGACGAGGAAGAGCACGAGCCCGGCGAGCAGGAGTCCGAGCGCCAGCAGCAGCCCACCACCCACGTCTTCAATCAGGCTCACGATGCACCCCCCCCGGATATCACGATCGTTGCACCAGGGTAGAGGAAACGATTCGGAAGATTGGGGCGTATCGACCGTGCCCAGAACGAGTGCGGCCTCTACTCGTGTCGGGCAGCGGCTCAGAGCGTCTGAGGTCCGCGTTCCCGTCGCGCTCGCTGGAGTAGGCGATATCTGACGCGCGGATTCAGCACGGCGCCGGGGCTGACGAGTCCTGCGTCCGACCGCGCGACGCCTCGCGGTGTCAGGTCAGTTCGCCGGATCCAGCCGGTCGATTTCCGCCGCACGGAGGCGCACGAGGGTCAGATCGAGCAGCGGCGTCGGGATCTCGAGATCGCGTGCACGGTCTGCCAGGTCGCCGAGGATGTGTTCGCCCTCCGTCGAGTGCCCCGCCTTAAGGTCGCGGAACAGCGATGAGGTGAAGGTCGAGCCGGGTTCGGCCAGAATCTGGACGGATTGTGCATGAGCAGCCGCGCGCGGCGGATAGCCGGCCGCGATGGCGACAGCCGCTGTCTCCGCGATCGCCGCATCGATGTACCTGCGGCCGCCGGCTTCCTGGATCCGACCAACGGTGTTGTCGAACAGGCAGGTGATGATACCTGCCGCTGCGATGAACGCCCACTTCTCCCAGAGACGCAGTCGGATGTCCTCCGCGTCGATGACGGTCAGGCCCGGCACGTCGAGCAGGGTGGCGATCGGTCCCAGCGGTGAGTCCGAGGAGAGCGACCCGATGGTGATCTCGGCCAGCGGGGCCATCTGCACGGCGCCGCCTTCCTCATCCACGGTGGCGACGATCTTCATGAGGCCGCCGGCGACCCGTGCTGGATAGCGATCGGAGAGGACGTCGAGGTGTCGCAACCCGTTGAGGAGCGGAACGATGACCGTCGTTGGGCCGACGGCGGGAGCGAGGTCTTCGACCACCGCGGCGAGTGCGCTTGCTTTCACCGCGACGATGATCAGGTCGAAGGGGCCGGTCAGCGCGTCGGCAGTGACCGCGGAAGCATCGAGCATGTGCTTTCCGGCGGGTTCGGTCAGCGTCACCCCGTACCGCTCGAGTCGTCGTCGACGCTCTGGTCGAACCAGGTAGGTGACATCCCGACCTGCTTCCGCCAGTCGAGCCCCGACAGCTATTCCTGTTGCGCCGGCTCCGACGATCAAGATCTTCATCCGACTATCGTCGCGTGGACGGTTTGCCACCTGACGCATAGAAGGCCAGAATCGAAACCTCGAAGACGAAGAGTCTCGACGAGGCGCCGCAGAACTGAAAAACACGGATTCCCAGCGAAGCCCAGGGACACCTCACCTGAGGTTCAGAACACCGTCGCACAGTGATTCCATGACCAGATCACGTGCCTTCGTCGTTCCCCTCGTCCGCACCGCCGCCGTCCTCGCCGGCGTCTCACTGCTCGCGGGGTGCCAGGCCACCTCGGCAGCCGTGCCCGATCCGTCGTCCTCGGTCTCGACAGCGCGGAAGGGAAGTGCCGACGGCGGCTCGACGGGCGACCGCAGCGACTCGAAGACCGAGCAGAAGAACCTCGCCGCCGTGCTCAAGCTCTACACGGACGCCTTCCCCGACCCCGCCTCCTCGAAGGCGGTGGCCACGACCGACAAGCTCGTCGCGGCCGACGCCGTCGCGCACGGTTCCGGGCAGAAGTCCGGTCCGAGCGGGCTCCTGGCGGAGTTCACCGCCGACCGGACGCGGGTCCCCGGGGCGCAGGCGGTCGTCAAGCACACCGCGGCCGACGGCGACCTCGTCGCCGTGCACTACCAGGTCGCCTCCGACCCGGCCGACGAACGGACAGGCGAGGCCGCCGTCGACCTGTTCCGGGTGCGGGACGGCGCCGTCGTCGAGCGCTGGGCGTTCGATCAGCCGATCGCGACCGGGACGCCGGCGAGCGGGAACACCAACACGATGTTCAGCGACCTCTACAACCCGGCGAAGCCCGCGGTCGCGCCGTCGGAGTCGCAGGAAGAGCAGAACCGGACGTTCGCGGTGAGCGCGTACAACACGCTGTTCCGCGACCAGGACGTCTCGATCCTCGACAAGGCCTTCGACCCCGCCTACCTCCAGCACAACCCGGTCGCACCGAACGGAACGGCGGCGCTCAAGTCCTTCTTCTCAGGTTCCGCGACCTTCCCGCCGCAGGAGTCGGTCATCTCGCTGAGCGACGGCGACCTCGTGTGGACGTTCTCGCAGAGCGTCGGCGCGAAGGCCGACGACCCCGTTCTGGCGGCGGACATCTTCCGGGTCGACGACAAGCTCATCCGCGAGCACTGGGACGTGGTACCCACCGCCGGGTGAGTGCTTGGCCGATGGGCGAGCCTCGCCTCTACGATGGGGCACCGTGACGACCATCGATCCGCATCCGTTCGCGATCCGCCCCTCCGAGCCGACCGACGAACCATCCTGGGTGCGTTGCCGAGTGCTCGCCTTCCTCTCGACGCAGTATTACGACGACGTGTGGCCTCGCCGCCCCGATGTCGTGGCGCCGTCGTTCGGGCTGGTCGCGGTCGACACCGACGGACGGGTGCTCGGCCTGCTCGACGTCAGGGTCGACGGTGATGAGGCCACGATCGACTCGGTCGCGACACATCCCGATCATCAGGGCAGGGGGATCGGCACAGCTCTTCTCGAAACAGCTGTGGAGCGACTGGTCGAGGCGGGTGCCACGAGTCTCGATGCGTGGACCCGCGAGGACCAGGCAGCGAACTCCTGGTACCGGCGCAACGGCTTCTCCGAAGCGTTCGAGTACCTGCATGTGCACCTGGAAGACGGAGACGATGCCGAAGGGTTCACGACTCCGCCCGGGTTCAGCAGCCCGGTCCGCGCGTTCGTCCATGCGGGCATCGAGCGCGAGCAGGAGCTCAGGGAACGTTTCGCTCGGGTGTATGTGTGCCGCCAGTACGTCCGGGACCTTTCCGCCGGAACGCCGATCGAGACAGGTGTCGAAAGCGCTCATTAGGCTCTGGGGATGACTCAGGACTTCGCGACGCTGAACGCCCACGCGATGGAGGTCGCCGCCGCCTACGACGATCTCAGCACGAAGCGGATCGGACGCCCGTGGACGAACCAGGAGGTCGCCCTCGGCTTCGTCGGCGACGTCGGTGACCTCGCCAAGATCGTGATGACGCTCGACGGGACGCGTCGCATCGACGGCATCGGACTCGAACAGCTCGAGCACGAACTGTGTGATGCCATCTGGTCGTGTCTCGTGCTCGCCGACCGGTTCGGCATCGACATCGGCGAGGCGTTCCCCCGTCAGATGCAGGACTTGGTGCGGCACGTGTCCGAGCTCCGGGCCGACGAAGCGAGCACTGACTCCGCGACGCCCGCTGGCTAGAATCGCGACATGAGCGACGACAGCACGGCCAGCACCGACGACGGCGAGTCCTTCGGCGTCGAGCCCGGCACCTACCGGCACTTCAAGGGTGCGCGCTACGAGGTCATCGGCGTCGGACGCCACAGCGAGACCGAGGAGCCGTACGTCTTCTACCGGACGACCACGACCCCGCCGACGTCGTGGGTGCGACCGCTCGCGATGTTCGTCGAGCCCGTCTCGCGCGACGGCTACGAGGGACCGCGTTTCGCCCGCGTCGAGGACGACGCCGACTGACCACGGAGGAGCACCGCATGAGCGACACCGATCACACCCAACCCGAACCGGCCGACGAGCGCGACCTGTTGGTCGAGCGCATCATCCACGCGCCGCGATCGGCCGTCTGGGCGGCGTGGACCGACCCCGCGACGCTCGGGCAGTGGTGGGTGCCGTCGCCGGCGGTGTGTCGGGTCGTCGAGTTCGAGTTGCGACCCGGCGGGTCCTTCCGCACCGAGTTCAGTGAGGACGGCGTCGACTTCGTGCCGCAGATCACCGGATGCGTGCTGGAGGTCGTTCCGGAGCAGCGTCTCGTCTGGACGACGGCGCTGACCGCAGGCTGGCGGCCAGCCGAGCAGCCGTTCATCACCGCCGTGATCGACCTCGCTGACCACCCCGACGGCACCCGCTACCGAGCGACCGCGCTCCACAGCGGGGTCGCCCAGCGCGACGAACACCTCGAACTCGGCTTTCACGCCGGCTGGGGGATCGTCACGGAGCAACTCGCCGCGCTGGTGGAGCAGCGCTGAGCAAGCCCTCCACTCACGCCGTCTCCGGATCGGTCGCAGTGCTGGGTTCTGGCGTCAGCATCATGCCGCCCGGGGTGTAGGAGGAGTCGAGCAGGGCGCGCACCCACGCCTGGTTGACCGGCGGCTCCGGCTGCGCGAACCGGAACTGCAGCGGGACGTCGCTCGTGATCCAGAGGCTCACGCGCCCACCGCCGTCCACAGCCCCCTTCGTCCACTCGACGAAGAAGGACTCCCGACGACGCAGCTTGTTGCCGATCGCCGCCCTGAGGTGGGCGAGCACGCGGTCGTCGAAGTCGTAGTGACTTCCGGCACCGTAGATGAGAACCCCCATGCAGCGATTGTGCCGCATCGGCCCCGCCGCACCGCTCGGCGACGCCCCGCCGCTCCACGTAAACTCGTGGGATGCCGAGTCCGACCCCCGCACCCGCACCCTTCGCCCTTCGCCCGGCGCTCATCCCGGGCATCATGGGTGCGGTCGCGCTCATGCTCGGGCTCGCACTGCTCGAACTCGACGCCTTCACGATCGTGTTGTTCGTGGTGAGCATCCTCGCGCTCATCATGGCCGTGTTCGCCTGGCAGGCCAAGCAGCCGCTCTGGATGATCCCGACGCTGCTCGTCGCGATCGTGTGGAACCCGGTCCTCCCGCTCCCGTTCAGCGGCATCCCCTGGATCATCGCGCAGTTCCTCGGCGCGGTCGTGCTCGTCTCCGTCGGCATCCTGCTCGAGAACAAGCACGCCGCCCCGCCCGCCTGATCGGAAATGTTTCGGGAACGCCTGCGGGTCGTCCCGGCTCTGGCAAGCTTGCGCTCATGACGCTTGAACGCAACTGGGCCGGCACGCACACCTTCGCAGCGCCGCGGATCGTGAACGCCACGTCGATCGACGAGGTCCGCGCACTCGTCGCGGAGGCCGCCAGGACGGGCACGCGTGTCCGCGCCCTCGGCACCCGGCACTCGTTCACGGACCTCGCCGACTCCGACGGCACGCTCATCACGGTGCTCGACATCCCCGCCGACCCGGTGTTCGACGAGGCCGCCGGCTCGGTGACGATCGGGGCCGGGACGCGCTACGGGATCGCCGCCGCCTGGCTCGCCGAACAGGGCCTCGCCTTCCACAACATGGGCTCGCTTCCGCACATCTCCGTCGGCGGTGCGATCGCGACCGGCACCCACGGATCCGGCAACGACAACGGCATCCTGTCCTCAGCCGTCAGCGGTCTCGAGTACGTCGACGCCGCGGGCGAGCTCGTCCACGTCCGTCGTGGGGACCCCGGTTTCGACGGACTCGTCGTCGGGCTCGGCGCGTACGGCATCGTGGTGCGCGTGACGGTCGACGTGCAGCCCGCCTATCGTGTGCGCCAGGACGTCTACCGCGACGTCCCGTGGGACGCCGTCCTCGCCGACTTCGAGGGTGTCACCGGTGGTGCCTACAGCGTCAGCATCTTCACGAACTGGCTCGGCGACACCGTCGAGCAGATCTGGTGGAAGACCCGCCTGGTCGCCGGTGACGACGAGCTGCCCGTGGTCCCGGAGTCGTGGCTCGGCGTGCAGCGGGACTCCCTGACCGCCGGCAACCTCGTCGAGACGGACCCCGACAACCTCACCCTGCAGGGCGGTGTCCCCGGCGACTGGTGGGAACGGCTGCCGCACTTCCGGCTCGAGTCGACGCCGAGCAACGGTGACGAGATCCAGACCGAGTACTTCATCGACCGCGCCGACGGACCCGCCGCGATCACGGCCCTGCGTGCGCTCGGCGACCGCATCGCTCCGCTGCTGCTCGTGACCGAACTGCGCACGGCGGCGCCCGACAAGCTCTGGCTGAGCGGTGCGTACCACCGGGAGATGCTCGCCGTGCACTTCACCTGGCGCAACCTGCCCGAGGAGGTCCGGGCGGTGCTGCCCGCGATCGAGGAGGCGCTCGCGCCCTTCGGTGCCCGCCCGCACTGGGGCAAGCTCAACCTGCTGACGGCCGAGCGCATCGCCGAGGTCGTGCCGCGGCTCGCCGACGCGCGGGACCTCTTCGAGGAGTTGGACCCGGCAGGGACCTTCTCGAACGCACACCTGGAGCGCATCGGGGTCCGCCTGCCCCGGTAGCGGGTAACGGTGGCTCGGGCGTCAGCGCGGTGCGCTGGCGCGAGCGCGGGTCATCGGGCGTCAGCGCGGGGCGCTGGCGCGAGCGCTGGGGAACCGGCGTGGGCGCGGGGCACACGCGTGAGCGCGGGTCTCCGGAGACCCGCGCTCACGCGTCAGACCCGCGGTGACGTCAGCGCACCGCGCTGGCGAAACGGGGGAGGTCAGTCCTCGACTCGGATGCCGAACTGCTCGGCGAACATCGCCGCGAGCTCGCCGACCTGGAACGGAGTCATCGTCGCGCCCCGCAGATGCTCGATGCCGGCGATGCGCCGGAGCTCGAGCGTCCGGAGGTCGACGTCGGTGAGCCTCGCCCGCGTGACGTCGAGACTGTTGAGGGTGCAGTCGACGAAGCGCACCCGGGTGGCCGTCGCATCGGCGAGGTCGAGTTCGTCGATCGTGCAGTCCTCGAACAGGACGTCCTGCAGCACGGCCCCGCGCAGGTTGACGAACCCGAGCTTGCACCCGGTGACTCGCACCGACTGCCAGTTCGCGTCGTAGCAGTCGGCGGAACCGACCCGTGACCCCTCCAGTTCGACGTCGCGCAGCCGAATCCGTGGGGCGAGGAGGATGGGCGCGTCCCACCGCTCGAGCCGGGAGTCGAGGAACGACGCCGCCCGGAAGTCGGTCTGGTCGGCTCGAATGCCGGTGAGCAAGGACTCGGAGATCGTGATGCCCGAGAGGTCGCGGTGCGACAGGTCGAGGTCGGCGAACCGCAGGCCTTCGACGCTGTCATGTGCGTCGAGGGCGCCCTCGTCGCCGTCGGTCAATCCGAGGAGACGGACGGGGTCGAGCCGTGGTGCCGTCGTTCCGGTGCGTTTCGCCATGCCGTGTTCTCCCGATGCCCGTGCGTGATGGGGTGATCCGGCCAGCCTAGGGGCGGCCGCCGACGGGCTTCCGAGCCAGTGCTCAGCTCGCTGTGAACCGACCGGGGAGGAACGGCAGGAGTGGAGCGCGGTACACGAGCGACGTGTCGACACCGGCGGTCAAGGTGGTCCTGGCCGCGCCGTACCGCCAGACCCGGTTGAAGAGGAAGACCTCGAAGGAGACGTCCGTCCCGCCGACCTGCCAGCTCCCCGTACCCCACTGCGCCGGCTGGCCGCGCCCGTCGAACACCACCGTCGGACGCTGGAAAGCGCCGTACCAGGGACGTCGGAGTGTCACTTCGACGCGATGCTGCGTCGGCGACGGGTCCTGGGTGACTTCGCTGCTCATCGGCCCAGCCTAGGGCGAGCGGCGACGTTCCCGTGGTGCCGGTGCCGGCGGGACGGGCTTCGCCGCGATGACGTCGGCATCGGCGACCACGACCGGTCCGCGATTGGTCTCGACCGTGCAGCCCGTCGCCGACCGCTCGACGAGCTCGCCGAGGGCGTCGGTCGCACCCGCCTCGGCGCCCTCGGGCAGTGCGAAGCGCACGACGACCCGCGAGCCGAGCGGTGCCTCCCTGAGGAAGCTGACGGCCGCCGGTCCGATCATCGCCGGGTCCTCGACCACGACCGCGAGTCGAAGCTCACCAGGAGCTCGGGCGGTAGTCCTTGAGGAAGACGCCGAACAGGTTCTCGCCGGCCTCGCCGCGGACGATCGGGTCGTACACCCGCGCCGCGCCGTCGACGAGGTCGAGCGGGGCGTGGAAGCCCTCCTCCGCCAGTCGCACCTTGGTCGGGTGTGGGCGCTCGTCGGTGATCCAGCCGGTGTCGACGCTCGTCATGAGGATGCCGTCGGTCTCGAACATCTCCCGCGCGCTCGTCCGGGTGAGCATGTTCAGCGCGGCCTTCGCCATGTTCGTGTGCGGGTGGCCCGGGCCCTTGTACCCGCGGCCGAACACGCCCTCCATCGCGGAGACGTTGACCACGTAGGTGCGCGGGAAGTCGGACGCGGCCATCGAGGCTCGCAGCCGGCTGATGAGGATGAACGGCGCGGTCGCGTTCGCCAGCTGGACCTCGAGCATCTCGATGGGCTCGACCTGGTCGACGTTCTGCACCCAGCTGTTGCTGTGGTCGACGTCGGGCACGAGCCCACCGGCGTCGATCGCGGTGCCGGCGGCGAGGCGTTCGAGCGAGGACGACCCGGCCGTCATGGCGGCCTCGGTGAGGGCGTCGGCCTTGGCGGCCGCAGCGGCGAGGATCGGGTGGGCGGACACCGACGCCGCGAGCGACAGCGGGTGCGCGTCGTTCGTGTGGCCGAAGGTGACGAGCTCGGGCAGTGGGCCGTCGGGCAGTGGGGCGAGCTCCGCGTCGACGAGCGGCTGGTACGCGCCCTTCGTGCGGCGGACCGTCTGCGCGGCGTTGTTGATGAGGATGTCGAGCGGACCTTGCTCGGCGACGGAATCCGCGAGGGCGATGACCTGGGCCGGGTCGCGGAGGTCGATGCCGACGACGCGCAGGCGGTGCAGCCACTCGGCGCTGTCGGGGAGCGCGCTGAAGCGTCGGACAGCGTCGCGGGGGAACCGCGTCGTGATGGTGGTGTGGGCGCCGTCGCGCAGGAGTCGCAGCGCGATGTACATGCCGATCTTCGCGCGGCCGCCGGTGAGGAGGGCGCGCTTGCCGGTGAGCTCGGTGCGGGCGTCGCGCTTCGCGTGGCTCATCGCCGCGCACTGCGGGCAGAGCTGGTGGTAGAAGGCGTCGACCGTCGTGTACGGCTGCTTGCAGATGTAGCAGTTGCGCGGCACCAGCAGTTCGCCGGCGGTCGGGGCCGTCGTGGTGGTGGCGAGCGGGATGCCCCGCGTCTCGTCGTCGATGCGGTCGGGGGCGCCCGTCGCGGTGGCGGCGATCACGGCGCGGTCGGCGTCGGCGATCCGGGCCCGACGGTCGAGTCGGCGCTCCTTCTTGACCGCCTTGAACATCTTGGCGGTGGCTCGGCGCACCTGGAGGTAGTCGGGGTGCTCCTCGTCCATCGTCGCCATGGTCTGGAGGACGCGCAGCGTGACCTCGAGATCGGTGGGATCGATGCCCGCGTCGTCGCCGGGAGCGTGGTTCGCAGGCTCGTCGTGGGGGAGAGAGGTCATTGCTTCATTCTACGAGCCGCCGGACGTGCCTCGGTCGGTGCTGTGGTCAGCGCGGGGCGCTGGTCCGACCGCGACCCACAGGCGTGAGCGCGCCCCTCCGGAGGGGGCGCTCACGTGGGAGACCCGCGCTCGCGTCAGCGCACCGCGCTGGTCCGAGGGAAGGGTGTCCGTCGTGCGTGAGACCATGGGGCGATGACTCCCGAGCCCGCACCACTGGTCGACGTGGCCGACCTCGTCCGGCTCGTCGGGCGGGTGGCGTTCGACCGCGGCCGGGTCTACGCGAGGGACGGCCGGGTCACCGCCGCCGATTGGGACCCCGACAAGCGTCGGCTCCATGGGATCGTCGAAGGCTCCGCCGACGTCCCGTACGCCTGCATCATCGACCTCGGCGACGACTCGGGCGGGTTCGCTCGGATCGAAGGAAGCGCGTGCTCGTGCCCCTTGCGCGGCGACTGCAAGCACATCGTCGCCACCCTGCTGCACAGCAACGCGGCCCACCTCCGGGCCGAGGGCCGCTCCGACCGATGGGTGGCCCCACAACGGCCGCCTTCGGGGAAGGAGGCGTCCTGGCGTTCCGACCGGCGTTGGACCGCGCCCATCAACGACCCCGCGCTCGACGAACCGGCCGAGCACCAGCCGATGTACGCCCTCGACGAGCTCGACGACCTCCCTGACGCCTGGCGTCCGGAGGCGCAACGGCGAACAGCGCGATGGACCCCGAGTCCGCAGGCACCGCCGACGCCGCCCAGCTGGCGGAACCGACTCGACTCCCTCGCCGGCGACGCCGGTCGCGCCACGGCACCGACGGCCATGGGCCTGCAGTTCGAGGTCCGCGAGAGCATCCCGCGCACCGCCGAACGCTGGCGCGGACCGACCTCCCGCACTGCCGACGGCCCGCCCGAGCCGCGGCACCCCCGCCGGATCGCCGTCCGACCCGTGGTCAGGAAGGCCGGAGGCGGCTTCGTGAAGTCGACGATCTCCTGGACCTCGTTCACGCACCAGGGCCACCGGCTGTCGCTCGATCCGGCGCACCAGCAGTGGTTCACGCAGTTCCAGGCGCTCCTGCGTGCCACCCGTCCGCCGGCCGGTGCCTACGCCGGCGCCGGTGACTCGGACTGGCTCGTCCTCGACGACTTCGGCAGCCCCGTCCTCTGGCATCTGTTCGAGGAGGCGGCCCAACTCGGGATCGAACTCGTCGGCACGCGCAAGGGCACGGTCACCCTCGGCACCACAGCCGCCATCCGGCTGGACGCCGCGCACGACGACGAGGGCGTGGTCCTCCGATCCGTCGTGACGATCGACGGCACCGACGTCGACGCCGCCACGAGCGGAGCCCTCGGCGACCACGGGCTCTACCACTACACGCTCGAACCCCAGCAGGCGATCGTGCTCGCACCGCTCGCCGAACCGCTGACGGACGAGGCCCGCGGACTCCTCGGGCCAGGCGAGCCCGTCGTGGTCCCCGAAGCCGAGGTGGCGGAGTTCCTCGAGCACTACGTCCCACGACTCCGCCGCAGCATCTCGCTGAGTTCGACGGACGGCACCGTCGCCCTCCCCGAGATCGTGCCACCGGTGCTCGTGCTCTCGGCCTCGTTCGAACCGAAGCAGACCCTTCGCCTCGCCTGGTTCTGGCAGTACGCCCCGGCGCAGCGCGTCCCGATCGGTGGCGGCACCCCGGCGCTCGCCGCAGGACGACCGCTCGTGTCGACGGTGCCGCACGGCGCGCCGACCGACGCCGTCACCGGAGCTGCCGCAGCGGAGGTCCTCCGCGACGAACGCTCGGAGCGGGCCATCCTCGAGCGGGTCGGGGCCGCCATCGCCGCCGCAGCGGAACCGGAACGCCGCGCGCTCGCCGCCGGCTCGTTCGACGAGCTCACGACCCCGGGCGTCTGGCCGCCCAGGCCGCAGGTCCTGACGGAGTTCGACGCGGCACTCGTCACCGAGCGCACCCTGCCCGTCCTCGAATCGCTCGACGACGTCCTCGTCGAGGTGTCCGGCGACCGCCCCGAGTACCGCGAGCTCACCGGCACACCTCACATCTCGGTCACCACGGTGGAGACGGAGCAGCGCGACTGGTTCGACCTCGGGATCGTCATCCACATCGGCGAGTACAGCGTCCCCTTCGAGCCCCTCTTCAAGGCCCTCTCGAAGGGGCGCACCAAGCTGCTCATGGTCGACCACACCTACCTCTCGCTCGAGCACCCCGCCTTCGACCGCCTGCGCGAGCTGCTCACCGAGGCGGCCGCGCTCAAGGAGTGGGAGACGAAGCCGAGCATCAGTCGCTACCAGGCGAGCCTCTGGGCCGACTTCGAAGACCTCGCGGACGAGACCGAGCAGGCCGTCTCCTGGCGCGAGGCTGCCGCCGGACTCAACGCGATCGAAGCGGTCCCCGACACCCCCTTGCCGTCGGGACTCCGCGCCGACCTCCGGCCCTACCAGGTCGAGGGCTTCCGCTGGCTCGCGTTCCTCTGGCAGCACGGACTCGGCGGCATCCTGGCCGACGACATGGGGCTCGGCAAGACGCTGCAGACCCTCGCCCTCGTCGCCCACGCGCGCGGGACGACCGGGACCACGGCACCGCCATTCCTCGTGGTCGCCCCGACGTCGGTCGTCTCCAACTGGGTCGCCGAGGCCACGCGCTTCGTGCCCGGCCTCGTCGTCCGCAGCATCACGGCCACGCAGGCGAAGGGCAGCGCTTCGATCGCGGACCTCGCGGCGGGCGCCGACATCGTGGTCACGAGCTATGCGCTGTTCCGGCTCGATGCAGCGGCGTACCAGGCGGTCGAGTGGTCGGGGCTCATCCTCGACGAGGCGCAGTTCGTGAAGAACCACCGCGCCAAGCTGCACGAGTGCGCGCTCGACCTCAGAGCACCGTTCAAGCTCGCGATCACCGGCACGCCCATCGAGAACACCCTCATGGAGCTGTGGTCGCTGCTGTCGATCGTCGCGCCGGGCCTGTTCGCCTCGGCGCCGCGCTTCACCGAGCACTACGTCAAGCCGATCGGCAAGGGGCTCGACTCGAGTCGGCTGCAGACCCTGCGCCGACGTATCCGACCGCTGCTCATGCGCCGGACGAAGGAGATGGTCGCGCCCGAACTGCCGCCGAAGCAGGAACAGGTGCTGCGCATCGAGCTCGCACCGGCCCACCGCAAGCTCTACGACCTCGTCCTCCAACGCGAACGGCAGAAGCTCCTCGGACTCGTCGACGACCTCGACCGCAACCGGTTCATCGTGTTCCGCTCGCTCACGCTCCTCCGCATGCTCAGCCTCGACGCGAGTCTCATCGACGCCGAGGAGCACGCGGGCATCCCCTCGAGCAAGCTCGACGCACTCCTCGAACAGCTCGACGACGTCGTCGCCGAGGGGCACCGGGCGCTCATCTTCAGCCAGTTCACGAGCTTCCTCGGCACCGCCGCTCGTCGGCTCGAGGAGCAGGGCATCGCGTACGAGTACCTCGACGGGTCCACCCGTCGTCGGGGAGAGGTCATCGATCGCTTCCGCACCGGTGACGCCCCCGTGTTCCTCATCAGCCTGAAGGCCGGCGGGTTCGGCCTCAACCTGACCGAAGCGGACTACGTCTTCCTGCTCGACCCGTGGTGGAACCCGGCCGCAGAGGCGCAGGCCATCGACCGCACGCACCGCATCGGCCAGACGGAGAACGTCATGGTCTACCGACTGGTCGCCGCCGACACGATCGAGGAGAAGGTGATGGCGCTCCAGGCGAAGAAGTCGGAGCTCTTCGCCGCGGTCCTCGACGACGACGCGGTGTTCAGTCAGGCGCTCACCGCGGAGGACATCCGGGGCCTGCTCGAGTAGGCTCCGGCACCCACGACGCCCGTCGGGATGGGGTCGGTCGAGCGACCGATAGCCTGATCGCTATGGAACTCGGGGTGTATGCGGTCGTCGGCATCGCGGTGATCGTCGCCGTCGCGGCCTTCTCCCGCAAGCTCGGCGTCGCCGCGCCGATCATCCTCGTGATCGTCGGTGTCGGGCTCTCGTACCTCCCGGGCGTGCCCGAGATCGAGGTCGAGCCGGAACTCGTGCTCGACGTCGTCCTGCCACCCATCCTCTACGCCGCGGCGATCAGCGTCCCGATCATGGACTTCCGCCGCAACCTCGCCACCATCACGAGCCTGTCCGTCGTGCTCGTCATCGTCACCGCGTTCGGTGCCGGCTTCCTCCTCTTCAGCCTCCTGCCCGACCTCAACCTCGCCGCCGCCATCGCCCTCGGCGCGATCATCAGCCCGCCCGACGCGGTCGCGGCGACGTCCATCGGACGCCGTCTCGGCCTCCCGCCCCGCCTCCTGACGGTGCTCGAGGGCGAGGGGCTCGTGAACGACGCGACTGCGCTCGTGCTCCTCCGATCGGCGAGCGCTGCGGCGGCCGGCGGCATGCTCACGCCGTGGGCGACGGTCGGCGACTTCGTCTACGCGGTCGTCCTGGCGATCATCGTCGGCTTCATCGCCGGATACGTCACCGTCTGGCTGCGGTCGAAGCTCGACGACTCCGTCCTCGACACCGCGATCTCCATCGCCGTCCCGTTCGTGGCGTTCATGCCGACCGAGGCGCTCGGTGGGTCCGGCGTGCTGGCCGTCGTCATCGCCGGCCTGTACACGGGCCACGCGAGTTCGGCCGCGTTCTCGGCGCAGGCGCGGATCAGCGACCGCATCAACTGGCGGACCATCCAGTTCCTGCTCGAGAACGCCGTGTTCCTCCTCATCGGACTCGAGATCCGGACGCTGATCGGCGCCGTCGACGCCGAGATCCTGTCCGTCGAGGAGTCCATCGGGATCGGTCTCGTCGCGACGGCCGCGCTCATCGCGCTGCGGTTCCTGTGGGTGGGCCCGCTGGTGCTCGGGCTCCGTGCACGAGAACGCTGGGCTGAGCGGCAGACCCTGCAACGGTGGCTGTCGATGGGGTACTCGGAACGGTTCCCGAGACAGAACCGCCGATGGCATCGACGGCGGCGTCGGGAGCGCGCCTACGAGCGGCAGCGCGCCGACCTCGAGCAGCTGCGGCTGGAGCAGATCGACTGGCGGGGTGGCGTCATCCTCAGCTGGTCTGGCATGCGCGGCGTCGTGACGCTCGCCGCCGCACAGTCACTGCCGCAGAGCACCCCGTACCGCGAGCAGCTCGTCCTCATCGCCTTCACGGTCGCCGTCGTGACGCTCGTCGTCCAGGGCGGCACGCTGCCGTGGCTCATCCGGCTGCTCAAGGTGCAGGGGATCGACGAGTCCGAGGACCGTCGACAGCTCGCGACCCTGCTCGACGAGATCAGCTACGCGGGCATCAGTGTGCTGGAGGATCCGGCGTCGGCGGTCGGCATCGAGGAGGAGATCGACCCCGATCTGCTCGAACGCGTCCGGCAGTCGACGTTCCTGCGGGCCGAAGCCGCCTGGGAACGCTCGCGCGAGTCGGTCTCGCCGAGTGAGACGCACGCCGAGACACCGCACCGGCTCTACCGCCAGCTGCGCCTCGCCGTCGTCCAGGCCGAGCGTGAGCGGCTCCTCGACGCCCGGGCGCGCGGTGCGTACCCGTCGCGCATCCTCGCCGAGGCGCAGACGATGCTCGACATCGAGGAGACGCGCCTGCGGCCGCCTCGTGCCGACCACTAGAGCTGGGTGACCTTTCTCAGGAGTCCTCCGGTGCGCCGCCCGGTGGGCGGATCGACGCGCCGGCGAACTCCTGAGAAAGGGTCGTTGCGGTCAGGAACTTGGGCCGGGGTTGGTGATGTCGGCGACGCACTCCGCCTCGCGCCGACCACTAGAGCTGGGTGACCTTTCTCAGGAGTCCTCCGGCGCGCCGGCCGGCGGGCGGACCGACGCGCCGGCGAACTCCTGAGAAAGGGTCGTTGCGGTCAGGAACTTGGGCCGGGGTTGGTGATGTTCGCGACGCGCTCCGCCTCGCGCTCGGCCGCAGCGTCGCGTTCGGTCTCCGAACCGGGGTTCGTGATGTCGGCCTCGCCGCTCGCCGCGGGGTCGTCGGCGGCGACGTGCGGGCCGGGGTTCGTCGTGGAGGCCACGCGCTCGGCCGCCGCGTCGTCGACGGCCTCGTCGTGTGGGCCCGGGTTGTTGATGTCGGCGTTCTGGTCACTCATGGGGTGCTCCTTCCGAGATCCGCCTGGGCGGTCTCCGTCTCGCGCATCGTCGCGCTGATCCGCTCTCACGGTAGGTCCGTGGGCGGGTGGCTGCAAGGGGTGGCGCCGGCCGATCAGTCGCGGGCGGCGAAGGCGTCGACCCCGGTGAATTCGGCGGAGAGCGCCCAGAGTCGGGCCGCCTCCTCCGGATCGGTCGCGTGGTCGGCGACACCGGAGGCCGGGGAGACCGCGGTCTCGGCCGGGCCGGCGATGTCGCAGTCCTCGCAGAACACCCCGCCGAGGCCGTCGAGCGACGGCGAGGTCGCGGCCCAGACCTCCGTTGCAGCACCCTGCTCGGGCGACTTGAACCCCGAGACGAGGAGGTTGCCGTCGGCGTCGACCCAGCCGAGCGCCATCATCTCCTCGCGGGGCAGGTGCCGCTGCAGCGGCGTGAGGATGCCACCGGGGTGGACGGAGAACGCGCGGACACCCTCCTCGGCGCCGAGCGTATCGAGCTGGAGGGCGAAGAGCGCGTTGGCGGTCTTCGCCTGCCCGTAGGCCTCCCACTTGTCGTAGCCGTGCTCGAACTGGACGTCGTCCCAGCGGATCCCCGAGCGCTTGTGGCCGCTGGAGGACAACGCGACGACCCGCGAGGAGCCGCCCTTCACGATGGCGGGCCAGAGGCGGTTGACGAGGGCGAAGTGGCCGAGGTGGTTCGTCGCGAACTGGAGTTCCCAGCCGGGGCCGACGCGCGTCTCGGGAGCCGCCATGACGCCGGCGTTCGTGATGACGAGGTCGATGCCCCGGCCCGTGGCGAGGAAGCGGTCGGCGAACGCCTCGACGCTCGCGAGGTCGGCCAGGTCGAGTTCGTCGACCTCCACGCCGTCGATGCCAGCGAGTTCCTCGCGAGCGGTCTCCGGGCGCCGCGCGGGGACGATGACGTGGGCGCCCGCGCCGACCAGGGCACGGACGGCCTCACGGCCGATACCCGAGTAGCCGCCGGTGACGATGGCGAGCTTGCCGGTGAGGTCGATGCCCTCGAGCACCTCCGCCGCGGTGCTCGAGTGGCCGAAGCCGGAACCGATGGGGTGCTGCGGGGTGCGCGTGCGATTGGTCATGCCCTCACGCTACGACTCCGGGGAGGGCGGCGGAACCGGAAGGACCTGGGAAGATGTGCAGCCCTCGTCAGCCCGTGGTCGTCGCAGCCCGCACCACCTGGTCTCAGCGGGTGGACAGCACGCGCACGGATGGGAGCGGGTGGCCGTGCAGCAGCGCACGGACCTCCTGCAGGCGGCGACGCACGCCCCACATCGTGACCTTCTTGAGCGACTCGGAGACGATGCCGCCGCTCATCTTCGACTCGCCAGACACCCGCTCGGTGAAGACGATGGGCGTCTCCACGACCCGGAGCCCGCGTTGCAGCGCCCGCCAGAGGAGGTCGACCTGGAAGCAGTACCCCTGCGACGCGACGTCGGCGAGGTCGATGCGGCGCAGTGCCTCGCTGCGGAACGCGCGGAACCCGCCGGTCGCGTCGGCGACACCGATCCCGAGGGCGAGTCGCGTGTAGAGGTTGCCGCCGCGACTCAGCGCGAGCCGATGCGCGGGCCAGTTCTCGACGACGCCACCCGGGACCCAGCGCGAGCCGAGCGCGAGGTCGTGGTCGTCGAGGAGTCCGATCAGGCGGGGCAGGTCCTCGGGGTGGTGGGATCCGTCCGCGTCCATCTCGACGATGACCTCGTAGCCGCGCGCGAGCGCCCAGGCGAAGCCCGCGAGGTACGCCCCGCCGAGTCCGTCCTTCACGGCCCGGTGGAACACGTGCACCTGCGGGTGCTGCGCGGCGAGCTGCTCGGCGAGGAACCCGGTGCCGTCGGGGGAGGAGTCGTCCACGACGAGGATGTCGACCCCGGCGACGGCGAGCGTGCGGTTCACGATCGGCTGCAGGTTGTCGAGTTCGTTGTAGGTGGGGATGACGACGAGGGAGCGGTTCACGTCGGTTCCTTTCGGGTCGTTGGGAGTGGTTCGGAGCGGGGCGGCCCCTCGACAGGAGCCAGGGGTGGGGAGCGGCGCTACGGGGTCGTGCCGACGAGCGACGCGAAGACGACGTAGTTGTTCGCGTAGGTGTTCGCGGCGTCGTCGAAGGGGCCGTTGCAGGTGATGAGCCGGAGCTGCGCGTCGGGCGTCGGTCCGTAGACCTCCTCGGTGGGGAAGGTCTTCTTCTCGACGTCGATGGCGCGGTCCACGGCGTAGGTGGCGGTCGAGCCGTCGGACATCGTGACCGTCACCTGGTCGCCCGCCACGAGCTGCTTGAGGTGGACGAACACCGCCTCGCGGAGGGTCGTGTCGAGGTGACCGGCGATGACCGCGGGCCCCACCTGACCGGGCAGGACGCCGGCGCGGTACCACCCGGCGTCCTCCCACTCGACGGGCGGCAGGAGGACACCGGACGCATCGCGCTCGAGCGGTTCGACCGCCGCGTCGACACCGATCGACGGGATCTGCACCCGGCTCACGCTCAGTGCGCTGACATCGGCGGCCGGCGCCTGGGCGACCGGGTCCTGCTTCGCACCGGCGGCGCCACGGTCGGTCGCCTCCGAGGAGGTGATGGGCCCGTCGGCGGCGTTCGGCGAGGTCGGCGTCTGCCCGGTGTGCGTCGTGGCGCAGCCCGAGAGGGCGAGCGCCGTGAGGAGTGCTCCGGCCGCGGCGAGCGTGCCGATCGTCCGGCGGTGTGCGCCGATCATGAGGTGGCTCCTTCGGTGAGCGGCGGGCACCCGTCCAGCTCACCGGTCGTGAGCATCATGGGCGCGAGGGCTGCCCAGGCGGCGCCGAAGTAGCTCGGCACCTCCTGCGCGAGTTCGTCGGCGGCACGGAGGTCGTCAGCCGACTCCGGCAGGTTGCCGACGGCTGCGCGCGCGGCTGCTCGGGCCTGGAGGGCGAGCGGGTGCACGTCCGAGGTCAGTGGTGATCCGCCGAGGTCGGTCTCCGCCCGCAGCTCCTTCGACCGCGCGAGGGTCGAGGCGAGGCGGGCGGCCGTCGCCTGGTCGGCGGTGTCGCAGGACTCGGCGTAGCGGATCGGGAGTCGGGCCGCGTCGTAGCCGTAGCGGACGCTCTGCCCGGTCCCTGCCGCGCCGGGCATGGCGTCGACGGAGCCGTCGGCGTGGACCTGCGCCCAGTCCGGCGGCAGCGGGCTCTCGTCGAGCAGGGTGGTCGTGACCGCTGCGGAACCCGCCTGCAGTTCGGCCCACCGCGGGTCACCCGTCGCCGCACCCAGCACCGAGAAGGCGACAGGGGAGGCGTAGGACGGGTTGTACGCGTAGGGCTCGGTCGATGCGGCCCAGACACCGGGCAGGAGGATCCGGCCCGCGGCGGTCTCGGCGGTCATGCGGTCCGCGATCACACCGGCAAGCGTGACGCCGGCCTCGGTGAACCGCGGCTCGTCGAACCGGGTGCCGGCGATGACGAGGGCGCGGGCGGCGTCGAGGTCCGCATCGCTTGCGGGTTCGTCATCGACGACCTCGCCATCGCTCCACCGCCAGGCGAGCAGTCCGTCGGGGCGCTGCAGGTGCTGCTCGGTCCAGTCCCAGATCTCGGTGAAGGACTGCTCGTCCCCGACCCCGGCCGCGACGAGCAGTCCGTAGGCCTGCCCTTCGCTGACCGTGTCGTCACCCTGGTCCCGGCGCACGACGCGGCCGTCGTCGACCCAGTCGGCGAGGAACGCGTCTGCGGCCTCGGTGGTGGTCCGGTCCGTGACCGTCGAGGTCGGGCCAGGCTGTCCGTCGGCGTCGGTGGAGCCGGGTGACGCCGCGGTCGGACCCTGGAGGAGGTTCGCCGGGAACCCGGTCGCCAGGGAGGCGATCACGGCGGTCGCGGTGACCGCGGCGACCGCGGTCGCGGCGATGCCGATCGTCTTCGTGGCGCTCATGGTCAGCTCACCGCCGTCCCGAGGTCGCGCACGAGCCGGGCGAGCTTCGCGTCGAGGTCGTCGAGGACGCCCCGCAGCGTCGACGACTCCTTGGCGAGTCCACCGCCACCGGTCTCCACCGGACCCTCGGGAGCGTCACCCGCCGCTGAGCTGTCGAGGACGGGCATGAGGGTGACGCCACCTGCGGCGTTGTCGAGCACGAAGAGCGTGCTCACGGTACCCGGCGCGAGGTTCACAGAGGCTTCCGCCGCCTGCTTGCCGCCGGTCAGCTCGAGATCCCATGGGCCGGCGGGGACGCTCGCGTAGTCGGTCGCTGTGCCGGTGGTGGCGCCCTTCGCGATGGGCATGCCGGTCGAGGTGCTGACGTCGACGCTCTTCACATCGGTCGACGCCTGGATCAGCCGGATGCGCGCCGCACCCTCGGCCGGACCGGTGAGGTCGTCCTCGAACACCTTCGTCTGCAGGTCCTTGTTGGGACCGTAGGCGGCGACGGTGGCCGCTTCCCCGGCCGTGATGGTCACGTTGGTGCTGATGACCGGCTTCGTGCTGTCGGGAGCCCCGGCGGGCACCATCGACACCACGTAGGTGCCGGCGGCGAGGTCGGTGTAGGGGGAGACCTGGCCGTAGGCGACGTCGTCGAGTTCGAACACGGTCGCGCCGCCGGAGAGCGCCGACAGCTTCACGTCGACGGTCTTGGTGTCGGCCGAGAGGTGCCCGACGCGGATCCAGCCGGTGCCGGCGGCATCGGTGGTGGCGGCGCTCGCGGCGGTGGTGCCGAAGCCGATGAGTGCTGCCGTCGCGACGGCGGCGAGGCCGCTGAGGGCGAGTCGCCTCGTGGTGGTGGTTCGCATGGTGGAACTCCTGTTCTTCGGGTGGTTCGGGGGTTCGGGTGGTTCTGGCGTCCGGCTCGAGCCGGTGCTCGGGACGGTGGTCAGCGGACGACGTCGGGTTCGACGACCGAGTAGGTGACCCGCACGCCGGCCGCCGTCTGCTCGACGCGGTCGGCCGCGTAGTCGCCCTGGATCGAGCGGATGGAGTCGGCCAGACGGCCGTCGCCCGCCTCGGTGCCGGTGCGGAGCACCATGGTCCGGCGCACGTCGCCCGTCTCACCGTCGAGCACCGGGGTGCTCTCGAGCCGGACCGGCGTCGTGGCGAGCACCTGTCCGAGGGCGAGCAGGGCGCGGGAGTCGAGCTGGCCGTCGCTCACGGTCTGCGCGGCCTCCGCCGAGACGCTGAGCGAGGGGTTCAGCAGGAGCTGCGCGCCGAGCGCTGCCCGAGCCGCCGTTCGTCCGGCAGCCTGCTCGGCTGCCGCGTCGACACCGTCGGCGTCGATGCGGCGGACCTCGACGGCCTGCGTCCCGGAGCCGAAGGTCGCGACGAGCTCGGAGTTGTCGATCGCACCCTTCACCTCGGGGAAGGTGGTCGGGAAGGTCCGCATCGAGTCGGTCGTGACGATGTAATCGGCGTCGCGCCAGCCGTTGGGCGACTGAGCCTGGACGGCGGAGTCGGTGTCCATCTTGTAGTACCAGATGACGTTGTCGCGATCGAAGCCGCTCTCGACGAGGTCGACCCACATCGCGTCGTCGACGATCACGCGGGACTCCTTCGGCACATTGGTCTGGACCCATTGCTGGGCTTGCCGGACCGGCTTGTCGAGGTCGGCGAGGAGGAAGCCGCGGAGCTGGGTCGCCGTGTTCGGGACGGCGACGACGGCTGCCGCGAGCACGGCGGCGACCCAGACAGCTCCGGCCGCGCGTCCGCCGAGGAGACGACGGCGCGGTGCACCGGCCTCGACGGTCGAGCGGCGACGGAACTGTCGGATGGCCGCGCCGGTCACTCCCATGATGAGGATCGTCATGAACGGCAGCAGCATGATGACGTACGGCACCGGCAGGTAGCCGCCTGGGCGCAGCATGAAGAGGCCGAGGAAGACGGTCATCGCGGCGATGACACGCAGTCGCGAGATGAAGAGCCCGGCGACGGCGGCCACCGCTCCGGCGACGAGGAGTGCCGCGTCCAACTGCCACCACATGCCGAGGGTCTTCGCCGACAGGCTCTCCGGGTCGAACAGCGACCCGCTCGCGACGCGGGATCCGAGCTGGAAGAAGACGCCGCCGAGGAGGCTCACCCGGTCAGGGCCGGGGATGAGCTCGCCCTTGATGGCGGCGAAGAGCACGTACGTGAAGCCGATGACGACGACGATCGTCGCGGCGACCGGCAGCGTGTACCGGCGGGTCTCCTTCCGAGCCGCGCGCCACATGGTCCAGGCGAGGAAGGGCAGGGCGAGCAGGAAGGTCTCCTTGCTCAGCACGGCGATGCCGAACGCGGCGGCGGAACCCGCGAAGCCGACGAGCTGGTGCTTGCGGCTCGTCGCGAGGATGAAGGCACCGAGGAGCCAGGGCACCGCGACGTTGTCGAGGTAGACGGTGCGGTGGAACTGCACGGCGAGCGGCGAGATCGCGAACACGAGTGCGGCGACGGCGGCCATGGCCCGGCTGAGGTGCAGGCGGCGGGCGAGGACCCACACGAGCACGACGGCGATGAGCGTCGCGACCAGCATGGCCTCACGTGCCGCGACCACGGCGATGTCGTAGCGGTCGAACGCGCCGGTCAGCCCCGTGTAGGCCGCGATCTGCAGCCAGCCGAGCGGCGGGTGGTCGTACCAATAGGTGTAGTGGGCGAGTTCGCCGAGCTTCAGCACGCTCCACGCCTGGGCGGTGTAGGTGCCCTCGTCGTCGATGCGCTGCGGGGATCCGCCCAGGTTCATGGCCTGCACGACGGCGGCGATGGCGAGCACGGGCAGGAGGAAGGCCAGGGTGCGACCGTGGCGCGAGAGCCAGCGGCGCACGACGCCGGGGCCTCGCTGTGCCGGTGGCCCTGAGGTGAGCCAGCCGAGGCGGTCGCTCTCCAGGTGGAGCTCTGGTCGGCCGGGGGCGGCCGGTCGTTCGAGGATGCCGGTCATCGGGTTGCTCCGTTCTGGAGGACGAGCTCGGGTGCGCGGTCGGGCAGGTCGACGGAGACGGGAGCGGCCTCGGTGGCCTCGGCGACCTCCTCGCTGCGGTGGGCGCCGGTGTGCTCCGTCTTCTCCCAGGAGTGGTCGCCCTTCCACTCGCGGAAGACGGAACGGACGGCGGCCAGGCCGAGGAAGATCTGGTACGGGAAGGTGCCGAGGATCAGCCGGGCGTAGTCGCGGAGGCGGACCTTCTGGCCGTAGAGGCGGCCGAACTCACCGAGCCCGGAGGCCTCCACCGCGAGGGTGACGATCGTCGGCGCGAGCGGGATGAAGGTGAGGAGCGCGATCGGCGCGGGGACCTTCGCGAACAGCACCAGCAGGACCGAGACGGGGATGAGGAGGCCGGTCGCCGCCTGGAGGAACGGCATCGACAGCAGGTAGCGGGCGAACATGCGCTGACGGAACGTCGGCAGCTTGCGCCACTCGCCCTTCTTCAGGACCTGCAGGAACCCCTGGTTCCAGCGCGTGCGTTGCTTGTAGAGCGACTGCAGGGTGCCTGGCGTCTCCTCGCGGGTGACGACCTCCGGGCTGTAGGCCACGACGACCGTCGCGCCGGCGCTCGAGAGTCGGACGCCGAGCTCGCAGTCCTCGGCGAGGCAGCCGTCGTCCCAGCCTTCCGACCAGTCGAGCCAGGTCTTCTTCACGAACACCGTGTTGCCGCCGAGCGGGATGAAGCGGGAGTTCGCGTGGAAGTGCAGGCGCGACCGGAACCAGAAGTAGTACTCGAGCACGTTCCGGAGCGACCACCAGCTCGACTGGAAGTTCATGAGCTGCACGCCGCCCTGGACGACGTCGGCGCCGCTCTCGGTGAAGCGGGAGTCCACGAGCGTGAGCAGGCGCGGATGCACCTCGTCCTCGGCGTCGAACACGCCCACGACGTCGCCACGAGCGATCTGCAGCGCCCGGTTGAGGGCCTTGGGCTTGTTCTTCGGCACGCTGTCGTCGACGACCACTTTGATGAGGTCGGGGTGCCGGGCGGCGGCCTCCCGGACGACGCGCTCGGTCCCCGGGTCGTCGTGGCCCACGATCGCGATGATCTCGAAGTCGGGGTGGTCCTGTTCGGCGAGGCGGTCGAGGGTCTGACCCATGACCTCCTCCTCATGCCGACCGGGGACGAGCAGGGTGAAGGAGTGCTTGGCGGGCAGCGGGACCGCGGCGAACCCCGTGTTCTTCAGGTGGCCGGTCGACCGCCAGGCGTGGAGCATCCAGTAGAGCGTGGTGACGGCGATGATCGTCAGCGCGGCGGCGAACAGCAGCATGGTGCCGTAGCCGAGCCACTCACCGATGCTCCAGGAGCCGGGGTCGGCCGCCGACGCCGGGTCCACCAGGGTGCCGCGGTTCGGCAGCGGTTCCGTGGGTGCCGCGGGCTGCGGGGTCAGCAGGGGAGCGGGCTCGTCCGCGGCGGCGAACGGGCGGGCGGGGATGAGCGCGAGCGCTCCGAGCAGCGGTGCGAGTGCGGGTGCCATCAGGACAGGCCTCCAGAGGTCGGCAGTGCGTGGGTCGGTGCGGATCGACGAGGGGTCGTGGTGCGCGGTGCGGCGGCGGGTGCCGATGCGGCCGGGCTCGAAACGGTCGTCTCCTGCGGCGTCGTGCTCCGACGGCGATCGGTCGCCGACTCGGCGGGTCGGAAGACGACGAAGCGGTAGGCGAGGAAGCGGAACACCATGCCGAGGACGAGACCGACGCCGTTGCCCGCGATGTTGTCGGCGAGGGGCGTGGTGTAGCCCAGGACGTAGTGCGAGACGAAGAGACACCCCGCCGCGATCCCGAGGCCGAGGACGTTCATGAGCGCGAAGAGGGCGCCCTCCTTCCATACCGCGCGGCGGTGCTCGGTCCGGAACGTCAGCGCCCGGTTGCCGAGCCACGCGACGATCGTGGCGACGGCGACGGAGATCACCTTCGCGCCGATCGGCTTGTCGTCGAGCACGGTGAACCGGAGGAGGTTGTACACACCGACGTCCACGACGAACGCGGTGCCACCGACGAGGCCGAAGGTGACCAGCTGGGAGACGAGCTTGGGGAGACGCAACGGCTGGCGTGCACGGCGGGGACGCGTTCCCGGTACGACGGATCGTTCGGGGACGGACGGCTGGCTCGGGTGCACGACGGAAGATTCGGGCTTCACGGTCATGCACGCCGTTCGGGGGCAGCGCGAACCGCGGTTTGGTCGATTCCGCCGCCGCCCAGGGCTTTGCCAGGTTCACGAAACAGGGCTGAAATCCCTTGATTTTCCGCGGAAGTTGACGTATTCGCGAGGGCATGGGGGACAACACCGAGGCCCCCTGAACTGGGCCTTCGCCCGCCCGTCAACTGGCACGACGGCGATCCTTCGGTCGCCTACGATGGGGGCAACGCCCGGTGTGCTCGGGCGTCGTGATGCCCTGATTCGAGGGTGCGCGAGACGACCGGCACAGAGGGAGACATCTGGTGGGAAAGCTGATCTACGGGAGTTCATCGCGAGAACTCGAACTCGACGACCGGATGCTCGCGCACGTGAAGTCGATCGCGGTCATGAAGCTGCGGCGCAACGAGTCCTTCACGATCTCCTGGCCGCGCTCGCTCGAGACCGGTGGCGGACGCGTGACGATCTGGGTGCACCCCTCGATCTCGTTGCAGTTCGAGTTCGACCAGGAGGAGCGTCCGGAGCTCAACCGCAGCTGGCTCGAGTCGATGATGCAGGACGCCAACAAGACCGGCGACCTCGCCATCGGACGTGAGGTCCCCGACATCGACCAGCGGGCGCGCCCGACCAACGTCAGCGAGCCCCGCCCCCGGAAGTCCTCCGCGTGAGCGACCGGGTGATCGTCCTCACCGGCGCCAGCGACGGCATCGGTGCTGCGGCCGCGAAGGCGTTGACGGACGCGGGCGAGCAGGTCGTGGTGGTCGGGCGGTCACCGGAGAAGACCGCGGCCGTCGCGCAGCGGATCGGGGCTGCCTCGTTCATCTCCGACTTCGCCGAACTGGCGCAGGTGCGGCTCCTCGCCGAACAGCTCCTCGAGCGGTACCCGCGGATCGACGTCCTCGCCAACAACGCCGGCGGGATCTTCGGCGCCGACCGCCGGGTCACGGCCGACGGCCACGAACAGACGTTCCAGATCAACTACCTGGCACCCGCGCTCCTCACCCACCTCCTGCTGGACCGCCTCATCGAGTCCGAGGCGACGGTCATCAACACCTCGAGCGTCGCCAACCGCCTGTTCGGGAAGCTCGACCTCGACGACCTCGACGCCGAACGCTCCTACTCGCCCACGCGTGCCTATGGCAACGCGAAGCTGGCGCAGATCCTGTTCACGAAGGAGCTCGACCGCCGGTACGGCCCGCGCGGACTGTCCGCCGCGGCGTTCCACCCGGGCGTCATCTCGACGAACTTCTCCAGCTCGCCCGACGGCGCGATGCGGTTCCTCTATGCGAACCCGCTCGGTCGTCGCCTGCTGAACACCCCCGAGGAGGGCGCCGACACCCTCTTCTGGCTCGCCGAGAGTCAGCCGGGCCTCGACTGGACCTCGGGCGGCTACTTCGTGAAGCGGAAGCCCGCACGCACCAACAAGCTCGCCGACGACGTCGCCCTGGCCCGTGGGCTCTGGGAACGGACCGAGGAGCTGCTCGCCGAGCACCGCTGAGCGGTCCCGTCGGCCCGTCTCAGTGACTCCCGCGTCGCCGTTTCGTGGTGACGGGAGCCTAGGCTGGTGGAATGCGATGGAACGAGTGGACGACGGCGCTCGTCGTCGCCGGGGTCCTCGCGCTCGCCGCGCTGCTGATGCTCCTGGTCCTCGGACCCGAGGCACCGGTCGTGTGGGGACTCGTCTCCGGGGTGCTGCTCGCCCTCGTCGTCGGTGCCATGGCGTTCGTCAAGCGCGAGCGCTGACCCAGTCCGGGTAGACCTCTCCGGTCACTGAGCTTGTCGAAGTGCCAGAAGGGACCTCCCTATCCTGTCCAGGCCTGGGCGAGTCGGTCTCGGGTGCGCGAGGATGGACCAATGACGACGAAGCGCATCCTGTTCATCGGCGGCAGCGGCATCATCTCCTCAGCGTCGGTCGCCAGAGCGGTGTCGCTCGGCCATGACGTCACCGTCCTGAACCGCGGCCTGTCCCACGTCCGCCCCCTCCCCGAGGAGGTCGAGCTCCTCCGCGCGGACGTGCGCGACACCGACGCGGTGACCGAGACGCTCGGCTCGCGCGAGTTCGACGTCGTGGCGCAGTTCACCGCGTTCACGCCACCGCAGGTGCAGGCGGACATCGACCGCTTCGCCGGTCGGATCGGCCAGTACGTGTTCATCAGCTCCGCTTCTGCCTACCAGAAGCCGCCACAGCGCCTGCCCGTCGTGGAGTCGACGCCGCTCCGGAACCCGTTCTCCCAGTACGCGCGCGACAAGATCTCCTGCGAGGACGTCCTCGTCCACGCTTACCGCGAGCAGGGTTTCCCGGCGACGATCGTGCGCCCGTCACACACCTACGACCGGACGCTCATCCCCACGATGGGACGGCGCACCGACCTCGACCGCATGCGCGCGGGCAAGCCGGTGGTCGTCCACGGCGACGGGACGACCCGCTGGACCATCACCCACACCGAGGACTTCGCGGTCGGGTTCGTCGGCCTGCTGGGTCGCCGCGACGTGCTCGGGGAGGCCTTCCACATCACGGGCGATCACGCACCGAGCTGGAACGACATCACCCGGTGGATTGCTGAGGCGGCCGGCGTGGAGGCCGACATCGTGCACGTGCCGTCCGACGTCATCGCGGAGGTCCACCCGCCGCTCGGGCCGACGCTCCTCGGCGACAAGGCGTTCCCGATGGTCTTCGACAACACGCGCATCCGCAGTCTCGTGCCGGAGTTCCGGCCCACCATTCCGTTCTGGGACGGCGCGGCGGAGATGGTCGCGTTCCACGACGCGAACCCGCACTGGCAGCCGGCCGAGCCGGAGCTCGACGCCGCCTTCGACCGGATGGTCGCCGCCGTCGGTCGCTGAGCGATCCTCGGTCCCTGAGCGATCTGCGGTCCCTGAGCTTGTCGAAGGGCGGCCCTCGGCCAATCACAGGAACCGGGACACCGGTCACGCCCTTCGACAGGCTCAGGAACCGGCGGGGGCGGCCTCCGCGGCCCGGAGGTCCTTCCGGAGGATCTTCCCCGATGCCGACTTCGGGATGGCGTCGACGAACGCCACGCGCCGGATCTTCTTGTGCGGGGCGACCCGCTCCGTGACCCACGCCATGAGTGCCTCGGCGGTGACGTCCTGGCCCGGTTGCAGGACCACGAACGCCTTCGGCACCTCTTGGCCCTCGTCATCGAGCACCCCGATGACGGCCGCGTCGGCGATCGCCGGGTGTCCGAGCAGTAGCGCCTCGAGCTCCGCCGGCGCCACCTGGTAGCCGTGGTACTTGATGAGCTCCTTCAACCGTTCGATGATCCGCACGGTGCCGTCACCGCGGACGGTCGCGATGTCGCCGGTGTGGAGGAAGCCGTCGGCCTCGAGGGTCTCGCGGGTGGCCTCCTCGTTGCCGAGGTACCCGAGCATGACGTTCGGCCCGGCGCAGAGCAACTCGCCCGCCGCGCTCTCCTCGTCCGAGCCCTCGGCCGGGTAGTCCACCTCGGCGCCGGTCTCGGGATCGACGATCCGGCACTGCATGTTTGGCAGCGTCGTGCCGACGCTGTCGAGGGACGCCCCCTCGGCCTGGAACGTGATCGCGTGACTGACCGGGCTGAGTTCGGTCATGCCGTAGCCCTGCCGCATCCGACAGCCGAGGCGCTCCTCGACCGCCCGCCCGAGCGTCGCGTCCAGGGGCGCGGCACCGGAGAAGATCGTGTGGACGCTCGAGAGGTCGAACTCGTCGACGAGCGGGTGCTTCGCCAGGGCCACCGCGATCGGCGGGGCGATGAACACGTAGCTGCAGCGGAAGTCCTGGATGATCCGGAGGAACTCCGCCAGGTCGAACCGCGGCATGGTCACGAGCGAGGCGCGCCGCGACAGCGCGAGGTTGAGGAGCACCGTCATGCCGTAGATGTGGAAGAACGGCAGGACCGCGAGGATCCGGTCGTCGGCGACCATGCCGAGCTGGGGGATCGACTGCTGCACGTTCGCGACGAGGTTCCGGTGCGAGAGCATCACGCCCTTCGGCCGACCAGTCGTGCCGGAGGAGTAGGGCAGCACCGCCACGTGCGTGGCCGGGTCGAACGAGACGTCCGGCGCGGGGAGGCGGCGCAGGAGGAGGTCGCTCAGGGACGCGTGCCCCTCCGCGCCGTCGAGGACGACGACGCGGTCGGAGGGGATCCCGCAGGCGCTCGCCGCAGCCCAGGCCTGGGGGAGCAGCGGGGAGACGGTAAACAGCATCGTCGCACCGGCGTCGCGCAGCTGCGCCTCGATCTCCTCGGCGTTGTAGAGGCCGTTCACCGTCGTCGCCGTCGCGCCCGCGCGCAGGATGCCGTGGAACACGGTCGCGAAGGCGGGCACGTTCGGCGCGTGGAGGGCGACGACGTCGCCGACCCCGATTCCGGCCGCCGCGAGGGCGCCGGCCAGGGCGTTGATCTGGCCGATGAGCTGTCGATAGCTCGTCTCGGCACCGGTGGTGCCGTCGCGGAGGGCAATGCGGTCGAGGTCGCTCGGGGCGATGCCGCCGAACAGGGTGTCGTAGACGCTCAGGTCGGGGATCTCGACGTCGGGATGCGGGCTGATGAACACGAGTGATCTCCTTCGAACACCGGTGATGGTGGAGTGAGTCTATCCACGCCGGGGGCTCGTTAGGCTGAACCCGTGAACGCGTCCCGCCCCATCCTCGGTCTCCTGCTCGACGTCGACGGCCCCATCGCCAGTCCGATCACTCGGACGATCAACCTCCCGAGCATCGCGCAGGACCTCGCGACGCTCGCGAACGCCGGGGTCCCGATCGCCTTCAACACCGGGCGGAGCGATGCGTTCCTCCGCGAGGTGGTCGTCCCACCGCTCCTGGCCGCCGGGCTCGCGGACGATGTCCGGCTCTACGGCATCTGCGAGAAGGGCGCCGTGTGGTTCGGCTTCTCGGCGGCCGGGGTCGACGAGCTGAGCCTCGATCAGGACGTCGCGATGCCGGAGGGCTACGGCGACGTCATCGAGCGCCTCGTCGACGAACGGTACGCCGAGACGGTGTTCTTCGACCACACCAAGCGCGCGATGGTCTCGGTCGAGCAGCACGTCGAGGTGCCGGCCGCGGACTACGCGGTCGTGCGGAAGCACTTCGACGACGACGCCCGGGCCGAGCTCGCCCGTCGCGGGTTCGGGGTCGAGCACGCGCCCGGCCGCTACCCGGACGACGCCGGGCTCGTGCAGTACCGCATCGACCCGACCATCATCTCCACCGACATCGAGTCGGTTCGGCTTGGCAAGGACCTCGGCGCCGAGCGCGCGCTCGAACTCCTCGAGGCCGACGGCGGTGCGCTCCCGCTCGCCTGGCGCACGGTCGGCGACTCCCGGAGCGACTACGCGATGGCCGACTGGTTGTTCGAGCACGGGTTCGAGGTCGCGCACGTGGACGTCCGTCCCGCCGACGGCGTCCCCGAGAAGCCGTACCCGGTGCTGACCCACCCGACGCTCATCCACGACGAGGCTGGTGCGGCATTCCTGGCCCGCTGGGTCGCCATGGTGCAGGGGACCGCGACCGACGACGCCGACGTGAGCTGACGATGGCCGGCGAGGAGGGGCGTCCGACGGGCCGCCGTCGACCCGGTCCGACGACGGAGCGCGGGCTCGACCGCGTCGTCAACTTCAGCGACGCCGTCGTCGCCATCGCGATCACGCTGATCATCCTGCCGCTCGTCGACCTCGCGCAGGAGGACGACGGCGGCCCCGTGGCTGTGTTCCTCGGCGACAACTGGACCGGGCTCGCCGCAGCGGCGCTGAGCTTCGTCGTCATCGCCAACTTCTGGCGCGACCACCACCGCCTGTTCGAGCGCACCGCCAAGTACTCGACGCGGCTCGTGACCTTGAACTTCCTCTGGCTCGCCGGGATCGTGTTCTTGCCGCTGCCGACGGTGCTCCTCTTCGACGGGACGGGTGACGACCGCGGCGCACCGACGCTCTACATCGCGACGATGCTCGTGTCGATGGTCGCGGTGCGACTCCAGCAGGTGGTCGTCGAGCGGGACGGGCTGCTCAGCGACGAAGCGGCAGCCGTGCCGCGCCAACCGTGGGTGCTCGTGTGGTTCCCGATCGGCCTGATGCTGCTCGCCGGGATCCTGGCCGCGACGGTGCCGGGGCTCGGTGCCCAGGCGCTCTACCTCCTGCTGCTGTCGATCCCGATCGGCTGGATCGGTGGTCGGCGGCACCGGGGCGCCCCTTCGACAAGCTCAGGGACCGGGGAACCTTCCGGTCCCTGAGCTTGTCGAAGGGTGGGGTGCGTCGGGTGGGGCTGCACTTCGACAGGCTCAGTGACCGGTGGTGAAGGTGGCTCAGGGACCGGAAGCTTGCCGGCGGGTCAGGTCTGGCAGTGGGGACACCAGTAGGTGTCGCGGAGCGCGGTGGGGTCGGCACCGAGTTTGCCCCGCTGGATCCGGGTGCCGCAGCGCAGGCAGCGTTGACCGTCGCGTGAGTACACCCAGGTCTTCCGGCCGGGCCTCGTGTCGCCCGTCGTGACGCGGTTGCGGCGGTCGCGATTGGCGTTGATGAGCCGGTAGCCGAGGCGTACGGCGCCCGGCAGGTCGACCTCCGCGGTGGGCCTCGTCGGGAGGACCCCGCGGATGAAGCAGAGTTCGTTGACGTACTCGTTGCCGAGCCCCGCGAGGTTGCGCTGGTCGAGCAGCGCGACGTGGATCTCGCGGCCGTCGGCCTCGAGGTTGTGGATGGCACGCTCCTCGTCCCAGTCCGGTCCGAGGAGGTCGGGACCGAGCCAGCCGAAGCGCTCTTCGTCCTCGCGCGAGGGGAACACCTCGACGAGGCCGAGTTCGAACCCGACCGTCACCCAGTGCTGCGTCGACACGATCGCGCGCGCCTTCCAGGCCGGCCGCCGCCAGTGCTCGCCCGGCTGGTAGACGTGCCACAACCCCTCCATCTTGAGGTGCGTGTGGAGCGTGTGGTCGCCGATGTGGTGCAGGAGGTGCTTGCCACGTGGGATGACGTCGTGGACGACGTCGCCCCTCAGGTCGATGGTCGCGAAGGCGGGCACCCGCAGGTCGAAGCCGGTGACGACCTCGCCGGCGAGCGCCTGCCGCAACCGGTGCGCGGCTTGGAAGACCGTGTCACCCTCTGGCATGAACCGCTCCGTCCGTTCCGGCTACGGTGCCACCGGCAGGGTGTCCGGCGCAACCCGTGGCGGGACGGCCGCGAGCCGGTTCACCCACGCCGGAGCCGCAATCCACGCGGCGTCTCGACGAATCCGGCGTCGCGGAGGGCGTGGCCCGTCGGGGTGCCGAGCACGAAGGCGCCGTTGACCTGCTCGATGCCGAGCTTCTCGATGCGACCAGCGCGCACCGTGGACGCCAGGGAACGCGCCCCGGCGCGGAGCTGGTCGTCGTCCTCAGAGAACACGAGCGCCGTCTTGCCACCGCGTTCCAGGTAGTAGACCGGCGCTCCGTCGACGAGGACGACGAGCGCACCCGCCTTCCGCCCCGGCCGGTGCTTCACCCCGGTGACCTCCTGGCCCGGCCAACCGAGGGCGGCGCCGTAGGGGTTCGCCGGGTCGGTCGCGGCGAGGGTGACGGCGTCGAGCGGTGGCTCGTCGTCGGTCCGGATGAACCCGCGCAGGCGGTCGACGGTGCCGGAGGAGGCGAACTGCGCCCCGCCGAGGCGTTCCACGAAGTATCCGCGACGGCAGCGACCGTTCTCCTCGAACTGCTTCAGCACGCGGTAGGCGAGGGCGAAGCCGCCAGTCACGCCCTCCGCGACGACGGACCCGCGCGTCACGACGCCGTACCGCTCGAGCAGGGTCTCGCCCGTGGCGACGGCACGGATGGTGGCGTCCTGCTCGGCCAGCGGCAGGATCGACCACCGGCCGCCGAGGGTCTGGCTCGCCCGCGTCGACATCGAGGGGCGCTGCAGGTTGCGGCCACGGTACAGCTTCGATCGCGGGGTCTGCCGTTGCACCCGGTGCGCCGAGTTCCCCGAGCCGGAACCCACCAGGGTGCGGAGCGGTGAGAAGGTGTCGTTGGTGACGAGCCCGGCCCACACGAGCTCCCAGAGGGCGTCGACGAGGAGCTTGTCGTCCGTCGAGCCGACCGACTCCGCGAGCTGCCGGAAGAAGTACGCGCCGCCCCCGCCGAGCGTCGCGAGCAGTTCGGTCTGCAGGGCGTCCGGGGTGTGCGGCGTCGGAGCGAGGGGCAGCGTGAGGGGCGCCGTGTCGGCGAGGTGGAGCGCGACCCAGCCGTCGTTGCCGGGGATCGAACCGCTACCCGACCACACGACCTCGCCCGTCGCGGTGAGTTCGTCGAGCATGGCGGGACTGTAGTCGGCGACGCGCGAGGGCAGGATGAGCGACTCCCAGGCCGACGCCGGGATGGGCGCGCCGGCGAGCTGGTCGATGACCGTCGCGACGCCGTCGACGCCGCGGAGCGTCCCGCCGAGGTGCTGCCACACCGGCAGGAACCGGGCGAACGCCTGCTGCTCGACCGGCTCGACCTCGTGCCGCAGCGCGGCGAGCGAACGGATGCGGAGCTTGCGCAGCACGCCGGCGTCGCACCACTCCGTCGCATCGGTGGGGCTGCGGTCGGCGTCGTCGTCCTCGCCCACCTGCTGCCGGCCGGCGGGGAGGAACTCGCCCTTGACCACGCGGCCGGCGTCGGCCAGCCGGGCGAGCGTGTGCTGGACCACCGCGGTCCCGAGACCGAAGCGCCTGGCCGTCTGCCCGGTCGTGAACGGCCCGTGCGTGCGCGCGTGGCGGGCGAGGAGGTCGCCCAACGGATCGGCGACCGGCTCGGTGAACGCGACCGGTACGCCGATGGGCAGCGGGGTGCCGAGTGCGTCGCGGAGTCGGCCTGCATCCTCGATCGCGGCGAAGCGCTCCTCGCCGGCGATCGGGACGCGGATGACGCGCTTCGAGCGTTCGAGTTCGGCGACGGCGGCCGCCGAGCGAGCCGGATCGGGGGCCCAGGCTTGCGGGTCGTCGCCACGACTCGCCTCGCCGTCGGCGGAGACGGTGACGCCGTCGAAGGTCGTCCGGGCCGCGATCTCGTCGATGGTGAGCGGGCCGAGCATCCGCAGCGCGTCGGCGACGCCCTCGACCCCCTTGAGTCGACGCTCGGGGTCGAGACGCTGCAGCTCGAGCGCGGTCTGCTCGATGACGCCGGGGTCGAGGAGCTCGCGGAGTTCCACCCGACCGAGGAGTTCGCCGAGCATGGTGCTGTCGACCGCGAGCGCCGCGGCCCGACGCTCGGCCAACGGGCTGTCGCCCTCGTACATGAACGCGCCGACGTAGCCGAACAGGAGCGAACGGGCGTAGGGCGAGGGCTGATCGGTCGTGGTCTCGACGATGCGGATCGCGCGCGACTGCAGCTCACGCGCGAGGTGGTCGAGGGCCGGGAGGTCGTACACGTCCTGGAGACACTCGCGGAGCGTCTCGAGGATGATCGGGAACGTCGGGTACTGCTTCGCGACCTCGAGGAGCTGCGCCGACCGCTGGCGCTGCTGCCAGAGCGGCGAGCGTTTCTGCGGCGAGTAGTTCGGGAGCAGGAGGGCACGGGCGGCGCACTCGCGGAACCGCGAGGCGAACAATGCCGACCCGCCGACCTCCTGCGTGACGAGGGCGTCGAGCTCCTCCGGTTCGAAGACGAAGAGTTCGGCTCCCGGCGGCTCGCTCTCGGTGTCGGGCAGGCGGACGATGATGCCGTCGTCGCTCGCCACCGCCGAGCCGTCGACCCCGAGGCGCTCCTGCACCCGAGCGCCGACCGCGAGCGCCCAGGGAGCGTGCACACGGAGTCCGTAGGGGGAGTGGAGGATGACCCGCCAGTCGCCGAGTTCGTCGCGCGAGCGTTCGACGACGAGGGTCGTGTCGTTGGGGACGACACCCGTCGCCTCGCGCTGCTCGCGGACGTAGGCGACGAGGTTGCTGATGGCCCGCTCGTCGAGGCCGGCTGCTTCGAGACGTGGGGTGGAGCCCGTGCCGGTGGTGTCGAGCTCGCGCACGAAGGCGCCGATGGCGCGACCGAGCTCGGCCGGGCGACCGATGCCGTCGCCCTTCCAGAACGGCAGTCGCCCCGGCTGGCCGAACGCCGGCGTCACGAGCACGCGGTCGTGGGTGATCTCCTGGATGCGCCAGCTCGTGGCGCCGAGGGCGAAGACGTCGCCGACGCGGGACTCGTAGACCATCTCCTCGTCGAGCTCGCCGACGCGCGCGCCGGCGCCGGACTCGCCGACCATGAACACGCCGAAGAGCCCGCGGTCGGGGATGGTGCCGCCGCTCGTGACGGCGAGGCGCTGCGCCCCCGGCCGACCGGTCAGGACCCCGGCGTCGCGATCCCAGACGATCCGCGGCCGCAGTTCGGCGAAGGCGTCGGAGGGGTAGCGTCCGGCCAGGAGGTCGAGTGTCGCCTCGAAGGCCGAGCGGGGCAGGGAGGCGAACGGGGCACTGCGCTTGACCGTCTCGAACCAATCCTCCACGCCGAGTTCGTCGAGCGCGACCGCCGCGACCGTCTGCTGCGCGAGGATGTCGAGCGGGTTGGAGGGGACTTCGATCGACTCGATGAGCCCGGCCTCCATCCGCTCGGTCGCGACCGTGGTGCTGATGAGGTCGGCGCGGTGCTTCGGGAACAGGACGCCTCGGGAGACCTCGCCCACCTGGTGGCCGGCGCGGCCGACCCGCTGCAGGCCGCTCGCGACGCTCGGCGGGGACTCCACCTGGATGACGAGGTCGACCTCGCCCATGTCGATGCCGAGCTCGAGGCTCGAGGTCGCGACCACGCAGCGCAGGCGTCCGGACTTGAGGTCCTCCTCGATGCCCGCGCGCTGCTCCTTGGAGACGGATCCGTGGTGGGCGCGTGCGAGGAGGGGGATGTCGTCGTCGCTCTCCTCGGTGGCCGGCCGGGCGGCTGCGGCCGCGACGCTCGTCGATCCGCGGGTCTGGCCGCTCTGGGCCATGAGCTGCGCCGGTGGACGCCCGGCACCGGGGGTCGTGAGAGTGGCGTCGCTGAGTCGGGCCTCGTTGATCTCGTTGAGCCGGGCCGTGAGCCGCTCCGCCAACCGACGGGAGTTGGCGAACACGATGGTGGAGCGGTGCGCGAGCACGCGGTCGACGATCGCCTCCTCGACGTGGGGCCAGATGCTGCCGACGCGGTCTTCACCGCCGCCGTCGCTGTTCGGGGTGTACCCGGTGAACCCGCCGCCACTGCCGTCGTCGTCGGCCTCACCGGGCGTTCGCATGCCGGCGTCGGGGTCGGTCATGTCGTCGACCGGGACGACCACGTGCAGGTCGAAGGTCTTCGCGGCCGGCGGGGCCACGATCTCGACCGGTGCGCGGCCGCCGAGGAACCGCGCGACCTCCTCGGCGGGGCGCACCGTGGCGGAGAGCCCGATGCGCTGCACCGGCTTCTCGAGCATGGCGTCGAGCCGCTCGAGCGACACCGCGAGGTGGGCGCCGCGCTTCGTCGAGGCGACGGCGTGGATCTCGTCGATGATGACGGTGTCGACCGTGCGGAGGGTCTCGCGTGCCGCACTCGTGAGCATGAGGAAGAGCGACTCGGGCGTGGTGATGAGGATGTCCGGTGGCTCTTTGGCCATCGCCCGGCGGTCGGCGGACGGGGTGTCGCCCGAGCGGACGCCGACACTGATGGTGGGTGGTTCGGTGCCGAGGCGGCGCGCCGCCTGGGCGATGCCGACGAGCGGGGTGCGGAGGTTGCGCTCGACGTCGACGCCCAGGGCCTTCAGCGGCGAGATGTAGAGGACGCGGGTGCCGCGGGAGCGCTCGCGCTGGGCGGCGGCGGCCTCCGCTTCGTCGGCCTCGAGGCCGGTGAGCGGGACGCCGGTGCGCGGCCGCACGGCGTGTTCGGCGATGGCCTCGGAGAGCAGGCGGTCGATCGACCAGAGGAACGCGGACAGGGTCTTGCCCGAACCGGTCGGCGCGACGACGAGGGCGTTGGCGCCGCGGGAGATCGCATCCCAGGCACCCGCCTGCGCCGGCGTGGGCGCGACGAAGGCCCCCTCGAACCAGTCGCGCGTCGCGGGGGAGAAGCGCTCGAGCACCTCGGTCATGGGTTCCATCATCCTGCACCCCACCGACACCGCGACCGGCGTCGCGCGCGGTCGCGTGGCCCCGTATGATCCCGCCGCGCGTCGGGCGCGGTGTCCGGTCGAACCGCCGCCCGCCTGGATCGCCGCTCGGCTCCATACGGTATGAAGGAGCTATGAGCGTTCGTACCCCTGATCCCAACCCGGAACCCGATCTCCCCGGCAATTCCAATCCGGGCTGGCTGTCGGACGTCGAACTCGAGGAGATCCGCCGCCGGCTCCCGCTGCTGTACGTGGAGGCCGTGCCGGTCCGCGTCGACGGCTTCGGCGTCGTCACCGAGGTGGGCGTCCTGCTCCGGGCCACGGCGCTCGGCGAGATGACGCGAACGCTCGTCTCCGGTCGCGTCATGTACGGCGAGACGATCCGCGACGCGCTCTTCCGCCACCTGGAGAAGGACCTCGGTCCGATGGCGTTCCCGCTGCTCCCTGCGTCGCCCGTGCCGTTCCAGGTGGCCGAATACTTCCCATTGCCCGGCCTCTCGCCGTACTCCGACGACCGGCAGCACGCCGTCGCACTGGCGTACGTCGTCCCCGTGACCGGCACCTGCGAACCCCGCCAGGACGCGCTCGAACTCACGTGGATGACACCCGAGGCGGCGTCCTCCGACGCGATCGCCGCCGAGATGGAGGGCGGCCGCGGCACGCTCCTCCGCGCGGCCCTCGCCTCCGTCGGACGGCTGCGCTAGCCCTTCGACAGGCTCAGGGACCGGGTACGGGCTCAGGGACCGGGGGAGTGGCTCAGGGACCGGGGGAGCGGCTCAGGGACCGGATAAGGGCTCAGGGACCGATGCGTCAGCGGGTGTAGCGGACCTCGTCGATCATCTCGCCGAGGAACGGCTCGGTCTTGGCTCCACCGTCGAGGACGAACCCGTTGCGCTGGTAGAAGCGGTGCGCACGCGGATTGTCCGCGGCGACCCACAGGAATGACGGCTGACCGTCGGGGATGGCGGCGTCGAACAGCTGCTGACCGATGCCGGTCCCGTGGAACGCGTCCAACAGGTAGATGAAGTACAGCTCGCGCTCACGGGGTGCGTCCTCGTCGCGGGCTGGGCCCGAACCCGAGAAGCCGACGATCTCGCCGTCGACGAGCGCTGCGAAGTGCGTGTACTCGGGACCCTGCGCGGCCCAGTGGGTCCACAGCTCGGCCATGCGGCGTGGTGACAGCTTCGCGAGGGTGGCCGAGCTGATGAGGTGGTCGTAGGTCTCGTGCCAGCACGTGGCGTGCACACGCCCCAGCGACTCGGCGTCGACGTCTCGGATGGGGCGGACGACTGCGGTGGCGTTCATGGTGGAACCGTATCCCGAGCGCCCCCGTCTCGCGAAATCGAGTGGGTCCGCGAACGGCGAAGCGCCGCCCACCCTGCGGTGGACGGCGCTTTCCTCGAGCGGTTCGCTGCTAGTTGCCGCTGGACGCGCGACGGTTGGTCCGGGGGCGCGAGGACTCGGCGGGAGCGCCCGAGTTCGCGGCGTAGCCGGTGCTGTAGTGCGTGCGGCTGCCACCGGTGGCGGCACCGGCGCCTGCACGCGCGCCGCCCGAGCGACCGGCGCCGGAGCGCTGTCCGCCCTGACCACCGTTACCGCCGGCGGGACGACCGCCACGACGACCGCCGCCGCCCTGGCCGCCCTCGCGAGGAGCGCTGTCGCGGCTCGCGCCGGCGCGGGCACCGTCGCGGTCGCGGTGACCGTTGCCGAGGCCGTTGCCGTCGCGGGCTGCACGCTTACGCTGCGCGTTGGCACCCTGCGAGCGACCACCACCGCCACCACCCTGCTGCTGCACGGCAGCACGCGGCGCGGGCTTCACGTAGGCGGCGACGTCGCCGATGAGCTCGAGGACCGCCGGAGAGGTCGCGGTGACCGCCTGCGGGGTGACGTTGATCTCGGCCTTGCGGAGGAGCTTCTTGAGGTCCTCCATCTGGCCGGGGATCGCGAGGGTGACGACGTCACCGGCGCTGCCCGCACGAGCCGTGCGGCCCGAGCGGTGCAGGTACGCCTTGTGCTCGGTCGGCGGGTCGACGTGGATGACGAGTTCGACGTCGTCGACGTGCACACCGCGGGCGGCGACGTCGGTGGCGACGAGGACCTTGGCGGTCCCGGCGCTGAAGGCCGCGAGGTTGCGGTCGCGGGCCACCTGCGAGAGGTTGCCGTGCAGGTCGACCGCGGGGATGCCGGAGTCGGTGAGCTGCTTCGCGAGCTTCTTGGCGTGGTGCTTCGTGCGCATGAAGAGGATGCGTCGGCCACTACCCGAGGCGAGGGCCTGGATGAGGTCCTTCTTCGACTCGACCGAGGGGGTCGTGAAGACGTGGTGCGTCATCGCGGCGACGGGCGAGTTCGCCTCGTCGACGGAGTGGAGCACCTCGTTCTGCAGGAACTTGCGGACGAGCTTGTCCACGCCGTTGTCGAGCGTCGCGGAGAACAGCAGACGCTGCCCGCCGCGAGGCGTCTTGTCGAGGATGCGCGTGACGACCGGCAGGAAGCCGAGGTCGGCCATGTGGTCGGCCTCGTCGAGGACGGTGATCTCCACGGCGTCGAGGTTCACGAAGCCCTGCTTCATGAGGTCCTCGAGGCGGCCGGGGCAGGCGATGACGATGTCGACGCCGGCGCGGAGCGCCTCTTCCTGACGCTTCTGCGAGACGCCGCCGAAGATCGTGGTGGTCTTCAGCGAGTAGGCGTCGGCCAGCGGCTGCATGACCGCGGCGATCTGGGTGGCGAGCTCGCGCGTCGGTGCGAGGACGAGTCCGAGCGGGCGACCCGGGCGGCGCTTGCCACCGGCGAGGGCGCCGCCGAGACGGGCGACCATCGGGATGCTGAAGGCCAGGGTCTTGCCGGAGCCGGTCTTGCCGCGGCCGAGGACGTCGCGTCCGCCGAGGGTGTCGGGGAGCGTGTCGATCTGGATGGGGAACGCGCTCGTCTTGCCGTCCTTCGCGAGGGAGGCGACGAGCGGTGCCGGGACGCCGAGGGCGTCGAAGGTGATGGTTGCTTCGGTCATGGGTGTGTGTCTCTTTCAGGCACGGCCACGAGCTTCGATGACGGCTGCCGGCGCACTCGTGTGCGGTAGCGGGCACTGCCGGGATGACCACGCACGTGATGACTCACGTGGATGGTACGGCGTGCTTCCGTCGGCGTCGTCGCTGGTGGGAGGTGGCGAAGGCGCAGGTCGCGCATCCGTTCGCCGTATGAAGTGTCATCGACCCTGGCATGCACCGCTGGGTGCCGTGCAGGGGAGAGAGGGAGCGTTCTACGACGCAAGCGAGTACCGCGCCGGATGGCGCGATCGCACGCAAGTTCCTCCAGCGTAGCGCATCAGGCGAGGAGTCTGCTGGGAGTGGCGCGTTACGGCTGTGTTTCCATCTCCTGGAATCGGTCGTCGGCGCTTGACAGTCCGCTGGAGCAGGTGAGTAATGTGTCACCCACCACAAACCCGGATCCGTGTACTGTGTCACACGGTACAGAAAGGCCTGTCGCCCATGAGCTTCGACGAAGACGCCCGAGCAGCGAGCACCGCGGTGCACGCGGGAGGCCGTTACGCCGCCGTCGCACCGATCGCGGGAGTCCGCATCCCGCTGGGCGCCCGACAGGTCGCGCTGGGAGCTGGCGAGCTCGGTGCGTGGCAGCGTCGGAACCGCGACGCCACCGTCCCGCACTCGATCGAGCAGCTCCGCCTCGCCGGCAACCTCGACAACCTCGCCCGGATCTCCGACCCGGGGGACGGCACGTCACGCTTCCGCGGGCGCTACCCGTTCCTCGACACGGACGTCTTCAAGACCCTCGAAGGCCTCGCCTACCTGCTCGCCGAGGACGAGGTCGTCGGGGCGGCACCCGGCGACGTCCGCGACTTCTACGAGGAGGCCGTCGGCGTCATCGAAGCCGCGCAGCGCGAGGACGGGTACCTCAACTCCTACTTCCAGGCTCCGGAGATCGAGAAGGAACCCTGGGAGGACCTCGCCTGGGGCCATGAGCTGTACAACCTCGGGCACCTCATCCAGGCGGCGGTCGCCGCGAAGCGTCGTCTCGGCGACGACCGTCTGCTGATCGTCGCCCGGGCGTTCGCCGACCTCGCCGTCGAACGGTTCGGACCGGACGGCGACCCGCAGGTGTGCGGGCACCCCGAGGTCGAGATGGCCCTGGTCGAGCTGTTCCGTGAGACCGGCGTGCCGTCCTACCTCGAGCTCGCGACCGCGTTCGTCGACCGACGTGGTCACGGCACGGTCGAGCTCCGGGTCTTCCCCGCCGAGTACTTCCAGGACTCGGCCCCACTGCGCGAGCTCGACTCCGTGACCGGACACGCCGTCCGCATGGCGTACCTGGCCGCCGGAGCGACCGACGTCGCCCTCGAACGCGGCGACCAGGAGCTGCTCGCGTCGCTGCAGCGGCTCTGGGACGACATGGTGGAGACGAAGCTCTACCTCACGGGCGGCCTCGGGAGTCGACACTCCGACGAGGCAATCGGCGACCGCTACGAGCTGCCGTCCGAACGCTCCTACAGCGAGACGTGCGCGGCGATCGCCGTGATGCAGTGGGGCTGGCGCCTGTACCTCGCGACCGGGTCGGCCGCCGTCCTCGACACCGTCGAGACCGTCCTCTACAACGCGTACGCCGCAGGCCTCTCCGCAGACGGCATGGCCTTCTTCTACGACAACCCGCTGCAGCGTCGTCCCGACCACCTCCAGCGGTCGGGGGCGGAGGCGGACGGCGAACTCCTCCGGCGGAGCTGGTTCGGCTGCCCGTGCTGCCCGCCGAACATCGTGCGCTGGACCGCGGAGCTGCAGGATCACCTCGCGACGTCGACCCCCGCCGGTGTCGAAGTCGCCCACCTCACCGCGGCGTCGATCGCGACCGAGCGGCTCTCCTTCACCGTCGACACCGCGTATCCGTGGGACGGAGCGGTCACCGTGACGGTGGACACCGCCGCCGACGACGAGGTCGAGCTCGCGATCCGCATCCCCGCGTGGGTCGTGGGCGGCTCCATCCGCATGGGCGGATCGAGCGCGCCGCTCGAACCCGTCGACGGATGGGTCCGTGTCCGGCGCTGGTGGCGTGCGGGCGACACCGTGGAGCTCGACCTCCCGATGCCCGTCCGGGCGCACGGCGCGCACCCCTCCGTGGACGCCCTCCGCGGCTCGATCGCCTTCGCCCGCGGACCGATCGTCTCCTGCGCCGAGCAGCAGGACACGACGGCGGACCTCGACCTCCTGCGGTTCTCCGGAGCCGACGCGGATCGCGCGGTCGTCGAGCACCGTCGGATCCTGGACCGGGAGGGGATCGACGCCGTCGCGCTCCTCGTCCCGGCGACCGTCGACGCCCCCGCTCCGGCCGTGCTCTACCCGATCCTGTCCGGGGCGCCCGACACCGAGCCCGCCACGGCACCGCTCGCCGCGGTCGCGACGACGGCCTCGGTGACACAGACCACCGCGACCCTCATCCCCTACGCCCTCTGGGGCAACCGCGAACCGGGTGCCATGCGCGTCTGGTTCCGCTCCCACTGACCTCCTCCCGTCCCCCGACCCCGCTCCACCCTCTCCATCCGCGGGCGACCCGCCCGATCGACACGAAAGCAGAGCGTCATGAAGCAACGATTCTCCATCCCCGCCCTCGCGGCGGCGGCCGTCCTCCTCCTCGCGGGGTGTACCTCCGCGGGTTCGGGCTCGGGAGGTGACGGCCCGTCCAGCACCCCGGTGAAGGGCGGCACCGTCGACGTCCTCCTGAACGCGGACTTCTCGCACCTCGACCCGGTCCAGGGCTTCGATGGCGGCGTGAACAACTTCTACCGCCTCATCTACCGCACGTTGACGACGCAGTCGACGGGCGAGGGTGCCAAGGGCACCGAGATGGTCCCCGACCTCGCGACCGACCTCGGCACGGTGAGCGACGACGGCCTCCAGTGGACGTTCACGCTCAAGGACGACCTCAAGTTCGAGGACGGCACGCCGATCACGAGCAAGGACGTGAAGTTCGGCGTCGAGCGCTCCTTCGACCCGGCCATCGCCGTCGGATCGCCCTACGCCCGCCTCACGATCGCCGGCACGGACTCGTACGAGGGCCCGTACATCACGGGTGACCTGCCGTCCATCCAGACGCCGGACGACCAGACCATCGTCTTCACGCTCAAGGAGCCGTTCGCCGACTTCGCGAGCGTCGTCGGGCAGAACAGCTTCACGCCCTTCCCCGCCGACACCGAGCGGGTGACGACGACGAGCCTCGACAAGATGCCGATCGCCTCCGGCCCCTACAAGGTCGACAGCTACGAGCGCGGCTCGCAGCTGAAGCTCGTCCGCAACGACTCGTGGGACCCGAAGACGGACGACGTCCGCAAGGCCTACCCGGACGGCTTCGACTTCACCTTCGGCCTCGACGCCTCGACCATCGACGAGCGCATGATCGCCGGCCAGGGTGACGACGCGAACGCGATCGCCGGGTCCGTCCAGGCAGCCTCCATCTCCCGGATCCAGACGCCGGCACTCAAGGCACGCACCATCGCCGGCCTCCAGGGCTGCACCACGTACATGGGTCTGAACACGACCAAGCCGAACATGGACAACCCGCTGGTCCGCCAGGCCATCGCCTACGCCATCGACCGCGAGTCGGTGAAGGACGCCTCGGGCGGATCGCAGCTCGCGGACATCGCGACCACCATGCTGCCGCCCACCGTCGCCGGCCACACCGAATTCGACCTCTACCCGAGCAAGGACAACGCAGGCGACCCGGAGAAGGCCAAGGAACTCCTCACCGAGGCGGGCCTCCCCGACGGCTTCTCGTTCACGCTCGACATCCGCAGCCAGCCCAAGATGCAGGCGCAGGCCGAGGCGGTGCAGCAGGCGCTCGCGAAGGCCGGCATCACGGTGAACTTCAACCTCATCGACACCTCGACCTACTACGAGGTCATCGGCACGACGTCGCAGCAGAACGACGCCGCCATCACCGGCTGGTGCCCGGACTGGGCCTCCGGCTCGACCTTCCTGCCGCCGCTCTTCGACGGCTCGCAGATCTTCCCGAAGGGCAACTCGAACATCGCACAGCTGAACGACCCCGCCGTCAACGAGCGCATCGCCGAGATCCGCGCGATGACCGACACCGACGAGGCCAACGCCGCTTGGGGCGCGCTCGACGAGCAGATCCAGAAGCTCGTGCCGACGGTGCCGCTGCTGTTCGAGAAGACGGTCATGGTCGTCGGAGCGAACGTCGCCGGTGCGTACTCGCACGCCGGGTACTCCGGTGGCATCGACTACGTGTCCGTCGGCCTGTCCTCTGCCGGCAAGTAGTCGGAAAGCCGGTAGCCCCAGATGTCGTCGTCCGTTCCCAGTGAGCTGACCACCGTCGCCGAGGAGGTGGGTGCGCCGGTCGGTGCGCCCACCCCCGCGCGGCGGGTGATCGCCTCCCTCCGCTCCAGCCCGCCGGTGCTGCTCAGCGTCGCGTTCATCGTGCTCGTCGTGCTGCTCGCGATCCTCGCCCCGCTGATCACCGCGATCAGCGGCTGGGGTCCGTACACCTTCGACAAGTCGGCGGTGGACTCCGACCTCGGCGGCGTGCCGATCGGCAACCTCGGCGGGATCTCCGCCGAGCATTGGTTCGGGGTCGAACCCGGGAACGGACGCGACATCTTCGCGCGCATCGCCTTCGGTGCGCAGGTGTCGCTGTCGATCGCCGTCTCGGCGACGATCGTCACCACCGTGCTCGGCGTCGTGCTCGGCATGCTCGCCGGCTTCTACGGCGGGTGGGTCGACCAGGTCGTCTCCCGCGTCATGGACTTCCTCATGGCGTTCCCGTCGCTCATCTTCATGATCGCGCTCCTGTCGGCCCTGCCCGCCGGCAACCGACCGGTCCTGCTCGTCGTCGTGCTGAGCCTCTTCGGCTGGCCGTACACCGCCCGGGTGGTGCGCGGTCAGGCGATGTCGCTGCGGACGAGCGAGTTCGTCGAATCGGCGCGTGCTTCGGGCGCCGGGGGCATCCGCATCGTCTTCCGCGAGATCCTGCCGAACCTCCGCGGCACCATCATCGTCCTGGCCACCCTCGCCGTTCCCGGTTACATCGGCACGGAGGCGGGCCTCTCCTTCCTCGGTGTCGGCGTCACCCCGCCCACGCCGAGCTGGGGCCAGATGATCGCGACCGCGGTCGGCTGGTACGCGGTCGACCCGATGTACTTCCTGATCCCCGGCACCTTCCTGTTCCTCACGGTGCTGTCCTTCACCGTGCTCGGCGACCGCCTGCGCAAGGCCCTCGACTCGGGAGACGCCGCCTCATGACCCTCTACCTCCTGCGCCGCATCGCGTCGGCGATCGGCATCCTGCTGCTCATCAGCCTCTTCACCTACGTCATCTTCTTCCTGCTGTCGCCCGACCCGGCGGTGCAGATCTGCGGCAAGACCTGCACCCCCGACCGCATCGACCAGATCCGGGCGCAGCTCGGGCTCGACCAGCCGTTCTGGCAGCAGTACCTCGAGTTCATCCGGGGGATCGTCATGGGCCGGAGCTACGGGGAGGGCGCCTCCGCGGTCTCCTGCGCGGCACCGTGCCTCGGCTTCAGCTTCCAGACCAACGAGTCCGTCATGGACATGATCACCGCGCGCTTCCCCGTGACCGCGACGGTCGCGATCGGTGCGGCGGTCCTCTGGCTGCTCGTCGGCGTCAGCGGTGGCCTGCTCAGCGCCGTCAAGCAGGGGACCGGCTGGGACCGTGGGGCGATGATGGTCGCCCTCGCCGGTATCAGCCTGCCGAACTACTTCCTCGCGCTCCTCCTGCAGTACGTCCTCGTGGTGCAACTGCAGATCCTGCCGTTCCCGCAGGCCGTACCCTTCGCCGAGGACCCGGTCCGCTGGTTCCAGAACTACCTCATGCCGTGGATCGTGCTCGCCCTCGGCTACGCGTCGATGTACGCGAGGCTCGTCCGGGCGAACGTCATCGACACCCTCGGTGAGAACTTCATGCGGACCGCCCGGGCGAAGGGCCTGCCCGCGCCCCTCATCCTGCGCCGCCACGCGCTGCGGCCGGCGCTCACGCCCGTCGTCACGCTCTTCGGCATGGACTTCGCGGGCCTCCTCGGGGGCGCCCTCATCACCGAGACGGTGTTCGGACTGAACGGCGTCGGCAAGCTCGCCGCCGACTCGATCGCGAAGAACGACCAGCCCGTCATCATGGGCGTCACCCTCCTGGCCGCGTTCTTCGTGGTCATCGGCAACGTCGTGGTCGACGTCGTGTACACGTTCCTCGACCCGAGAGTGAGAGTGAAGAGCGCATGAGCCCCACCGTCACCAGGACCATCTCCCTGCCCGTCCCCGGGGCGGCGCTGCTCGAGGTCGACGACCTCACGGTCACCTTCCCGACCACCTCCGGCGACATCGACGTGGTGCGGAAGGCGTCGTTCGCGGTCCAGCACGGCCAGACCCTCGGCATCGTGGGCGAGTCCGGCTCCGGCAAGTCCATGACCTCGCTCGCGATCATGGGACTGCTCCCGAACGGCGGGCGCACGACCGGCAGCGTCCGGCTGAGCGGACACGAGCTCGTCGGTCGCAGCGACCGCGAGATGCGGCGGGTGCGCGGCGATCGGATCGCGATGGTCTTCCAGGACCCGCTCTCCTCGCTCAACCCGTACTACTCCGTCGGACTGCAGATCGAGGAGGCGTACCGCGCCCATCGCGGCGGCTCCCGGAAAGCCGCCAGGGCCGTCACGATCGAGGCCCTCGAACGGGTCCGCATCGCGGACGCCTCCCGGCGGGTCGACCACTACCCGCACCAGTTCTCGGGCGGCATGCGGCAGCGCATCATGATCGCCATGGCGCTCTGTCTGGAACCCGACCTGCTCATCGCGGACGAACCGACGACGGCGCTCGACGTCACCGTCCAGGCGCAGATCCTCGACCTCCTCTCCGAACTGCAACGGGAGACCGGTGCCGGCATGATCTTCATCACCCACGACCTCGCCGTCGTCAGTCAGGTCGCCGACGACGTGCTCGTCATGCGCGGCGGCGACCCCGTCGAGATGGGCACGGCCGAACAGATCTTCTCCCGACCACAGGCGGCGTACACCCGGGCGCTCCTCGACGCCCTCCCGCGGATCGACGACCCGTTCACCGAGCGGCCGACGGCACCCGCCACGACCGGAGAGGGACAGGCATGAACGACGCACCAGTGCTCCTGCAGGCCACCGGGCTCACGAAGGACTTCACCACGAGGGGCGACGGCGCGTTCCGCGCACGCACCACGCAGTTCCGCGCCGTCGACGACGTCGGGTTCGCCGTCCGCGCCGGCGAGACGCTCGGCATCGTCGGGGAGTCGGGCAGCGGCAAGTCGACGACCGCGCGGATGATCGCGAAGCTCATCGAACCGACCGCCGGCACGATCACCTTCGACGGCGAGGACGTCACCACTGCGCGTGGGCCGGCGCTCGCCGCGTTCCGGGCGAAGGTGCAGGTCGTCTTCCAGGACCCGTTCTCCTCCCTCAACCCGAGGCACACCGTCGAGCGCATCGTGTCGGCACCGCTCGACTACCAGGGCATCACCCCGAAGCAGGGCAAGCGTGCCCTCGTGCGCGACCTGCTCGACCGCGTCGGCCTGAACCCCGACCACCTCCAGCGCTACCCGCGGCAGTTCTCCGGCGGCCAGGCCCAGCGCATCGGGATCGCCAGGGCGCTCGCCGTCTCCCCGAAGCTCGTGATCTGCGACGAGGCGGTGTCGGCGCTCGACGTGTCGGTGCAGGCACGCATCATCGACCTGCTGCGCGACCTGCAGGCCGAGCGCGGTCTGAGCTACCTGTTCATCGCGCACGACCTCGCCGTCGTGCGGCAGATCGCGCACGACGTCGCAGTCATGCACCGGGGCAAGGTGGTCGAGCAGGGTGACCGCGAGGCGATCTTCGACCACCCGCAGGACGAGTACACGAAGACCCTGCTCGCCGCCGTGCCCACGATCGACCCGAGCTGGGAGGCCGCGCGTGCCACCATGCTCGAACAGGAGCGGACGCACGGACCGGCCGCCGGAAGGACACAGGCATGACCCACCGCACCACCACCTCCCTGCTGCCGGGGATCCACGTGACCGACCACACGGTCGACGTCCCGCTCGACTGGCGACGGCCCGACGACGGCCGCACGATCAGCCTGTTCGCCCGCGAACTCGTTGACCCCCTGCGTCGCGAGGAACAGCTCCCGGTCCTCGTGTTCCTCCAGGGCGGACCGGGCGGCAAAGGCCCGCGTCCGGTGTCCAGGGACGGCTGGATCGCCGAGGCCCTCCGCACCTTCCGGCTCGTGCTGCTCGACCAGCGCGGCACCGGGCGGAGCACCAGGATCGACGGCCGGTCCATCGCGGCCGTCGGTGACGCTGCTGCACAGGCCGAGTACCTGGAACGCTTCCGGGCAGACTCGATCGTCGACGATGCCGAGTACCTGCGCCGCACCGTCTTCGGTGGCCGTCGCTGGTCGACGCTCGGTCAGAGCTACGGCGGGTTCCTCACCCTCACCTACCTCTCGCGAGCCCCGGAGGGACTGGCCGCCTGCTACGTCACCGGCGGTCTGGCGGGCATCCACCCGTCGGCGGCGGAGGTCTACCGACGCACCTATCCGCGCACCGAGCGCAAGAACCTGGCCTTCGCCGAACGGTACCCCCAGGACGTCGACACCGTCGCGCGGATCGCCGACCGACTCGCCGCCGAGGAGGTGCTCCTGCCGGACGGCGATCGACTCACCGTGCGGCGCTTCCAGAACCTCGGGATCGACTTCGGGATGAAGCCCGGCTACGAGCGCCTCCACTGGCTGCTCGACGAGGCGTTCGACAGCGGCGACCACCTGAGCGACACCTTCCTGGCGCAGGTCTGGGGGAGGACGTCCTACGTCGACAACCCCCTCTTCATCGCCTTGCAGGAGAGCATCTACGGTGCCGCCGGCTCGGGGGCGACCGCGTGGGCGGCGCAGGCCGAGCGCGACGCACGGCCGGCGTTCGCCGAGACGGCCAGGCCGCTGCTGTTCACGGGGGAGATGGTCTACCCCTGGATGTTCGAGGAGATCCGATCGCTCCGACCCTTCCAGGGCGCGGTGGAGCGACTGGCGGCCAAGACCGACTGGGACCCGCTGTACGACCCCGCGGTCCTGGAGGCGAGCACGGTGCCGCTCGCCGCGGCCGTGTACTTCGACGACATGTACGTGGACGCGCAGCTGCAGTTGGAGACGGTCGACGTGGTCGGCGGGGCGACCGCCTGGGTCACGAACGAGTACGAGCACGACGGGATCCAGGACGCCGCCGTGGTGCGCCGCCTGTTCTCGATGGTGGACGAGCGCGGCGGCCGTCGCGCGGATGAGGAGCAGGCATGACCGACACACAGCAGCAGGCACCCGAGCAGACGGCGGGCCTCGCGCCGGCCACCACGGAGGCACCCGCCACGTCCATGCCGCGCCCGGCGAACCCGGACCCGAAGCTGCCCCGCCTGGCCGAGGTGCCGGCGTTCCGCGAGTTCCTCGGCACCGGCTGGGGCACCCCCGACCGCACGCCGCCGGTCGAGCCCGGGATCGCCGCGGCCGCGGCCGAGCACCGTCGTCGGCTGAGCGAGGCCTTCGTCGGGCGGACGCTCGTCGTCGCCGCCGGTCGCGCGCCCGTCCGGGCCAACGACTCGAACTACGACTTCCGCCCCGACAGCGACTTCTTCTGGCTCACCGGCTGCTCCGCCGAGGACGCGGTCCTCGTGCTGCGTCCGAGCGGCGCCGGTCACGACGCGACGTTGTACATCCCGGCACCGGCGCACCCGGGCGAGACCGGCTTCTTCGCCGACGCCAACCACGGTGAGCTCTGGGTCGGCTCCGCGCCGGGGCCGGCCGACTGGTCGGCGGTCCTCGACCTCCGGGTCGAGGTGCTCGCCGCGCTGCCCGACGCGCTCCGAGGCGTCGAGCGACCACTTCTCGCGGGGACGCTGACCTCGCAGCATCGCGCGCTCGAGCCGCTGACGGTCGCGCCGGAACTCGGCCGTGTGCTCTCGGAACTGCGCATGATCAAGGACGAGTGGGAGATCGCGGAGCTGCGGCGAGCGGTCGACGCGACCGTCGGCGGGTTCTCCGCCGTGATCCGGGAGCTGGCGACGGCCGTCGCCGGCGGCGGTGAGCGCTGGCTGCAGGGGACCTTCGACCGGCACGCGCGCACCACGGGGAACGGCCCCGGCTACTCGACCATCGTCGGCAGCGGTGCGCACGCACCCACGCTCCACTGGGTGCGCTGCGACGGCCCGGTCCGCCCCGAGGACGCGATCCTGCTCGACATGGGCGTGGAGACGCGTGCGTTCTACACGGCGGACGTCACCCGCACCTTCCCCGTCTCGGGCACCTTCAGCCCGGAGCAGCGGCGCGTCCACGACCTCGTCGAGGCGTCCCACCGCGCCGGGATGGCCGCCGTCCGTCCGGGCCGCGACTTCACCGACTTCCACCACGCCGCCATGGAGGTCATCGCGCAGGGACTGCACGACTGGGACCTCCTGCCGGTGTCCGTCGACGAGGCTCTGAGCCCGGTCGGGCAACAGCACCGGCGGTACCTCGTGTGCGGCATCGGTCACCACCTCGGCCTCGATGTCCACGACTGCGCCAAGTCCTCCTACGAGGCCTACCAGGGCGGCTCGATGGCGCCCGGCATGGTGCTCACGGTCGAGCCGGGGCTGTACTTCCACGCCTTCGACGAGACGGTTCCACCGGAACTGCGTGGCATCGGCGTCCGGCTCGAGGACGACCTCCTCGTTACGGCCGACGGCGCCGAGGTGCTGTCGGATGCGCTGCCCATCGACGCGTCGGGCATCGAAGCGTGGATGCGCGCCCAGTAACCTGAGCGGACCGTGGTGGGAGACGAATGATGGGAGTCGCGATGAGCATGTCGGCGATCCGACCGGCCGAGGAACGGCTGAGCCTGCGCGCGCAGGTGGAGCGGGCGGTGTCCGCGGCGATCATCTCGGGCGAGCTCGCGCCGGGGACGATGATCTCGGTACCGACGCTGGCGGTGCAGTTCAACGTCTCGGCGACCCCCGTCCGCGAAGCGATGCTCGATCTCGAGAAGCGCGACTTCGTGGAGGCGGTCCGGAACAAGGGGTTCCGCGTCACCGTCGTGAGCGAGGCCTCGCTCCGCAACACGGCGCAGATCCGCCAGCTCCTCGAGCCGCCCGCGATGGCGGACCTGGCCGAGGTCTTCGACCACGGCTCGCTGCCCGAGCTCCGGCAGCAGGCTGACGACATCGTGGCCGGTGCCCGTGACGGCGACCTGACCCGGTACCTCGAAGCCGACCAGGCGTTCCACCTCGCGCTCACCGCGAAACTCGGCAACCCGCTGCTCGTCGAGCTCGTCGCAGACCTCCGCGGACGCACCCGGCTCGTGGGGTTGGCCGCCATGCTCGATTCGCAGCAGCTCGACCGCTCCGCCGTGGAGCACCACGAGCTCCTCGACGCCCTCGAGCGGGGTGACGGGGTCGCCGCTCGCGAGCTCATGCACCGACACATCGGGCACACCACCGGCTGGTGGGCCGGCAAGCCCGAATCCGACGCCGAGTAGCCCCTGGCGTGCGTGCGCGGACCTCGACCAGGATCCGCGATCGTGCACGCTTGCCTGTTCAGTGAATGTGTGACACATTACTGAAAGCCCTTCCCCGCATCGACCGAGAGGACCGCCCGTGACCCGCATCGTCATCGTCGGCGCCGGCATCGTCGGTGCGGCCTGCGCGCGGATCCTCGCCCGACGCGGTGCCGAGGTCGTCGTGCTCGACCGTTCGGCGGCCGCCGGCGGCACGAGCGGCTCGGGGGAGGGGAACCTCCTCGTCTCCGACAAGGGGCCCGGCCCCGAACTCGACCTCGCGCGGTACGCCTCACGCCTCTGGCCCGTCGTCACCGCCGAACTCAGCGCCGAACTGGGACCGACCTTCCCGAGCATCGAGTTCGAGCGCAAGGGCGGCATCGTGGTCGCCACCACCGAGGCCGGCGCGCAGCCCCTGCTCGACTTCGCCGCCGCCCAGCGCGCCGCCGGTGTCGACGCCAGACCTCTCACCGAGGACGAGCTGCTCGCGGCGGAGCCGTCGATCACCCGCTCGTCCACGGCGGCCGTCCACTATCCCGAGGACGCACAGGTCCAGCCCGTCATCGCCACGGAGGCCCTGCTCGCCTCGGCCCGGCGTGCGGGCGCTGTCGTGCGCACCGGCGTCACCGTGACGGGCGGCGTCCGGAGCGCGACCGGTCGCCTCACGGGTGTCCAGACCTCCGTGGGCGATGTCTCGGGCGACGCGGTCCTCGTCTGCGCCGGACCGTGGTCGGCCGAGCTCGGCGACCTGCTCGGCGCACCCGTCCCGGTCCGTCCCCGTCGCGGCATGGTGCTCGTCACCACCCGCATGCCGCACCGCGTGCACCACAAGGTCTACGACGGCGACTACTTCGGTGCCACGCAGTCGAGCGACGCCTCGCTCCAGACCTCGAGCGTCGTCGAGTCCACCGCCGCGGGCACGGTCCTCATCGGCTCGAGCCGACAGCAGATCGGATTCGACGCGCGTCTCGACGTCGACGTGCTCCGCGAGGTCGCGGCGAAGTCCCTGCGCCTCTTCCCGTTCCTCCGCGACGCCTCGGTCATGCGCAGCTACGGCGGCTTCCGGCCGTACATGCCCGACCACCTCCCGGTCATCGGCCCCGACCACCGTGTCGACGGCCTGTGGCACGCGACGGGCCACGAGGGCGCCGGCATCGGACTGGCCCTCGCGACCGCTGAACTCATCTCCGCCCGCCTGCTCGGTGGATCCACCGACCTCGACGACGCCCCGTTCCAACTCGACCGCCCGGGGCTCGCCCTGCACCTGCGCGTCGACCGGCCGGCGGAGGTGGCCTGATGGTCTCGAGACGACTGCCCGCGACGAACGACCGGATCCTGCCCGGCACGGAGGACGCGCTGCGCATCGACCTCGACGGGACGCCCGTCGACGGACTCCGCGGCCAGACGATCGCCGGCGTCCTGTTGGGCTCCGGCGTCCTCGCCTGGCGCCGCACCAGTGGGTCAGGGAAGCCGCGTGGCGTCTTCTGCGGCATCGGGGTCTGCTTCGACTGCATCGTCACGGTGAACGGCCAGCGGGACGTCCGTGCCTGCCAGCGTCGCGCCGCGGACGGCGACCGCATCGAGACACAGCACGACGCCCTCCCGGAACCCACGACGGAGAACGACCCGTTCGGGGACCTGGCATGAGCGCCCGGCAGCGCGAGGTCGTCGTCGTCGGTGCAGGTCCCGCCGGCCTCCAGGCCGCGCTCGCCGCCCGGGCGCTCGGCGCCGCCGTCACGCTGCTCGACGCCTCGGACGAGCTCGGCGGTCAGTACTGGCGGCACCTGCCGGCCAGCCGGCCGTCGGAAGCAGAGGCCTCGCTGCACCACGGGTTCGAGCGCTTCGTCTCCATGCGCGCGGCGCTCGACGCCGACGACGCCTGCACGGTGATCACCGAGGCGCAGGTGTGGGCGATCGACGTCGACCGCGCCGCCGCCGACCACGGGTCCGACGACACCTCCGGTGCGACCGGCCTGCGCCTGCACGTCCTCGTCGGACCGCCGGACGGCACCGACCGCTCGCCCCTCACCCTCCGGCCGGACACGCTCGTCCTCGCGACCGGCGCGCACGACCGCACGCTGCCGTTCCCCGGCTGGGACCTCCCCGGCGTCTTCTCGGCCGGTGCCGCCCAGGCGCTCGCGAAGGGCGAGCGGGTCACCGTCGGTCAGCGGGTGGTCGTGGCCGGTGCCGGACCGTTCCTGCTGCCGGTGGCCGCGTCCCTGACCGCGACCGGATCACGCGTGCTCGGGGTCTACGAGGCCACGACCGTCGGCGGCCTCGCGAGGGGCTGGCTCCCCAAGCCCTGGCAGCTGCTCGGCGTGACCGGGAAGGCCGGTGAACTGCTCGGTTACGTCGGTGGCCACCTCCGCCACCGGATCCCGTACCGCGTCGGTCACGCCGTGGTCGCCGCGCACGGCGCCGACCGGGTCGAGCGCGTGACCATCGCCGCCGTCGACGCCGACTGGTCGCCGATCCCCGGCACCGAGCGCACGGTCGAAGCGGACGCCGTGTGCGTCAGTCACGGGTTCACCCCGCGGCTCGAACTGCCCGTCGCGGTCGGCTGCGCGCTCACCGAAGCCCGGTTCGTCCAGGTCGACGCCGAGCAGCGCACGAGCGTCCCGACCGTCTTCGCGGCGGGGGAGATCACCGGGATCGGGGGTGTCGACGCCGCGCTCGCCGAGGGCGCGATCGCGGGACACGCTGCGGCCGGCGGCCTCCCCGGTGCCTCCGGGATCCGCGCCGCCGTGAGCCGACGCGACACGTTCCTCGCCTTCGCCGACCGGCTCGAACGTGCCCACGGCATCCGCGCCGGCTGGAGCGACTGGCTCGACGACGACACCACCATCTGCCGCTGCGAGGAGGTCGACTACGGCTCATTGCGCACGACGGCGACCGCCACCTGTGCGACCGGCCTGCGCTCGCTCAAACTCAGCACGCGAGCCGGGCTCGGGATCTGCCAGGGCCGCATGTGCGGTCGCACCGTCGAGGAGCTCCTCCACCGCGTCGCCTCCGAATCCGGCGGCAGCGGCCTCATCGACGGCGTCTCGAGCGACCGCCGGCCCATCGTCTCCCCGCTGCGCATCGGCGAACTCGCCGCGCAGGCACCGGGACACCCTCCCCACGAACCGCCGTCGACCCCGACGGCCGAACACCCAGGATGACCGACCGGTCTCCGCACCACTCCCTCGGAAAGGAACCACCCATGGCCAAACAGTTCGACCTCGGCGGCGTCATCGTCGCGACCACCCTCGCGTTCAAGGAGGACGCCTCGGCGCCCGCAGGCCTCGCCGTCGACTACGACCGCTTCGCCGAGCACTGCAACTGGCTCATCGAGAACGGTTGCCGCGGCGTCGGCCCGAACGGCTCGCTCGGTGAGTACTCGTCGCTGACGGACGCCGAGCGTCGCAAGGTCATCCAGGTCGCGGTCGACACGGTCGGCGACCGCGGCCTCGTCGTCGCCGGGGTACACGGGGTCGGCTGGCACCAGGCCCAGCAGTGGGCCGAGTACGCGAAGGAGGACGGCGCGGACGGCGTCCTGCTCCTGCCGCCCACCATCTACCGGGCGAACGACGACGAGGTCATCGAGCACTACAGCCGCGTGGACGAGGTCGGCCTGCCGATCATGGCCTACAACAATCCCATCGACACGAAGGTCGACCTCACGCCCGACCTGCTCGTCGAGCTCGCCAAGCTCGAGCACGTCGTCGCCGTGAAGGAGTTCTCGGCCGACATCCGTCGTGTGCTCGAGATCCAGGACAAGACCGACCTCGACGTCATCGCGGGGGCGGACGACCTCCTCTTCGAGTCCCTCGTCGCCGGCGCGGTCGGCTGGTTCGCCGGCTACCCGAACGCCTTCCCGCGCGAGGCAGTCGAGCTGTACACGCTCGTCACCTCCGGTCGCGTCGACGAGGCCCGCACCCTCTACCGCGAGCTCGTGCCCGTCTTCGGGTGGGACTCGAAGACGGAGTTCGTCCAGGCCATCAAGCTGTCGATCGACATCGCCGGCGAGAGCTACGGTGGTCCGACGCGTCCGCCGCGCGGTCCGCTCAACGCCCTTCAGACGGAGCAGGTCACGACGCAGACGCGTCGCGCGCTCGACTACCTCGCGGCACGCTGAGCCTGACGGCCGACGCGACACCCCGACCACGACCACCAGTCCTGAGAGGCACACCATGAAGTCCTCCCGCATGATCAGTGCGGTCGACTCGCACACCGAGGGCATGCCGACCCGCGTCGTCACCGGCGGGGTCGGCGTGATCCCCGGCGCGACCATGAACGAGAAGCGCCTGCACTTCATGGAGCACCTCGACGACCTGCGGCTCTTCCTCATGAACGAGCCTCGCGGTCACGCGGCGATGAGCGGGGCGATCCTGCAGCCGTCCACGCGCGCGGACTGCGACTGGGGCGTCGTGTACATCGAGGTGTCCGGCTGCCTGCCGATGTGCGGGCACGGAACCATCGGGGTCGCGACGGTCCTCGTGGAGACCGGCATGGTGGAGGTGATCGAGCCGGTCACGACGATCCGGCTCGACACCCCCGCCGGACTCGTGATCGCCCGGGTCGACGTCAGTGACGGGCACGCCGACCGCGTGACCATCGAGAACGTCCCGAGCTACGTCGACCGCCTCGACGCCACGATCGAGGTGCCCGGCCTCGGCACCGTGCCCTACAGTCTCGCGTTCGGCGGCAACTTCTACGCGATGGTCGACCTCGACGACGTGGGCCTGCCCTTCGACCGCGACCGTCAGCAGGACATCCTCGACGCGGGCCTGCGGATCATGGCGGCGATCAACGAGCAGGCGCCGCCCGTGCACCCCGAGATCGCCGGGCTCGACCACTGCCACCACGTCGAGTTCATCGCGCCGGGATCCGACGCCGTGCTGTCTCGGCATGCGATGGCCATCTTCCCGGGGTGGTTCGACCGCTCGCCATGTGGCACCGGCACCTCGGCGCGCATGGCCGAGCTCTGGGCCCGCGGTGAGCTGCCGCTCGACCAGGACTTCGTCAACGAGTCCTTCATCGGCAGCCGGTTCACCGGCCGGCTGATCGCCGAGACGACGGTGGCGGGCCGGCCGGCCGTCATCCCGACCATCTCCGGTCGGGCCTGGGTCACCGGCATCGGCTCCTACCTCCTCGACCCCGCCGATCCGTTCCCGACCGGCTTCCAGTTCTGAACCGCACCACGATCCCGGAGGATCACATGTCGACCACCCCAGCCCCCGACGCCACCATCACCGATACCACCCCCGAGCAGCTCGAGGAGGTCCTCCGGGGAGCCGCCGCGGCGGCACCTGCGTGGGCCGCGACGCCGGCGGACGCCCGTGCGCGTGCGCTCGTCGCCGTCGCCGACGCCCTGCAGGCCCACGCGGACGAGCTCGTCCCGGTCGGCATGGTCGAGACGGGGCTCGCCGAGGCGCGGCTCCGAGGCGAGCTCCGTCGCACCGCCGTGCAACTGCGGCTCTTCGCGGAGACGATCGTCGACGGCTCCTACCTCGATGTCCGGATCGACGAGGCCGACCCGGACTTCGCACTCGGCGTGCGCCCGGAACTCCGCCGCGTCCTCGTGCCGCTCGGCCCGGTCGTGAACTTCGCGGCGAGCAACTTCCCGTTCGCCTTCTCCGTCGCGGGTGGCGACACCGCGTCGATCCTCGCGGCCGGATGCCCGGTGATCCTCAAGGTGCACGACGGGCACCCGCGGCTCTCGCTCGCGACGGCGGCCGTCGTCGAGGCCGCGCTCCGGGCGTCCGGGGCTCCTGACGGCGTGTTCCACACGATCATCGGCCAGGAAGCCGGCGTCGTCGCGCTGCAGGACGAGCGCGTCCGGGCCGGTTCCTTCACGGGCTCCCTCCGGGCCGGCCGGATCCTCGCGGACCTCGCGGCGGCCCGCCCCGTCCCGATCCCGTTCTTCGGCGAGCTCGGCAGCGTCAACCCCGTGTTCGTGACGCAGACCGCCCTCGACGAGTCCGCGACGGCCATCGCGACCGGATTCGTCACGAGTGTCGCGGGCTCGGCGGGTCAGCTGTGCACGAAGCCCGGCTTCGTCTACCTGCCGGACGGCGCGGGGCTCGACGAGTCGATCCGCGAGGCTGCTGCCGCGGTTCCCGAGCACCGACTCCTGAACGACCGCATCACGGCCGGGTACGAGGCGAGGCGAGACACCATCCTCGGCACCGACGGCGTGCGGGTCATCGCCGAGGGTTCGCTGCGGGTCGACGAGGACGGCGACGGCTGGGCGACCCCGACGATCGTCGCGGTCTCACTCGACGCGCTGCGGGCCGGTCGGGACGCCCTGCTCGACGAGGCCTTCGGTCCGTTGTCGATCCTCGTCGAGGTCCCGGCCGGTACGGCGTTCGCGCCGCTCGTGCCGGAGTTCTGCGAGGGCAACCTGACGGCCACCCTGCACGCCGGTGCCGACGAGACGAGCGACGACCTCGTGGAACTCGTCCAGCAGCTCTCGGCGCACGCCGGCCGGGTGCTGTTCGGCGGTTGGCCCACCGGCGTCGCCGTCACGCCCGCCATGCAGCACGGCGGACCCTGTCTCTTATACACATCT
>NZ_JBNBBL010000013.1:0-63490 GCF_050031945.1 Plantibacter sp. 2H11-2
GCCCAGACCGTGCCGGGTGCCGTGGTCGGTTCGGTGATCGAGAACACGCCGGCGGCGTCGATCGGCCTCGCAGCCGGCGATGTCATCACCGGCCTCAACGGTGTCGCCATCGATTCCGCTCAGACCCTGACGGCGACCATGGCGACGCTCGAGCCCGGTCAGACGGTCTCCGTCACCTGGACCACGGCGAGTGGGACCTCCCAGACCGCGGACGTGACGCTGATCGAGGGCCCGGTCGGCTGATCGCGCGCTCGGGACGCTCGACGACTCCTCACCTCCGGCCCGCCGCCGGATCCGAGGAGTCGTCGACGTCTGCCCAGTAGGCTCGGGAGGCGGTGCCTCGCCGCGTCCACCGGAAGGAACCGCTCGTGACCCGCTTCCTCGGAGTCGACCTCGCCTGGGGCGAGGGGACCGGCTCCCGCGCGGCGAACGAGTCGGGACTGGTGTGCATCGACGAGACCGGGACCGTCATCGAGGCCGGGTGGGCCGTGGGGATCGACGCCGTCGTCGCCTGGATCGTCGCCACCGCCTCACCGGGCTCCGTGATCGCGGTCGACGCCCCGCTGCTGGTCCAGAACGAGACCGGCATGCGTCTCTGTGAACGTGAGGTCGGGCAGCGGTACGGGCGCTGGCAGGTCTCGGCCTACCCGTCGAACCTCGCCCTGCCCGCGCTCGGTGGTGTCGCGCTCTTCTCTGCGCTGGAGGCGGCGGGGTTCCAGTACTTCGACGGACTGAGCACGCCCGCGGCGGATGCCGTCGTGTTCTTCGAGGCCTATCCCCACACCACGTTGGTGGGTGCCGAGGAGTTCGGGTACCCGGATGCGCGGCCCCGCTACAAACGCCTCGACCCCGGTCTCCCCGTCGCCGAGCGACGGCGACGCCGCGCGGAGGTCTGCGACGACCTCGTCTCGCGCCTGCAGGCGCTGACCTCGGCGACTCCGCCACTCGACCTCGACACCCACCCGGTGACGGCGCTCCTCGTCGCGGAACCGTCGCCGCTGAAGGAATCGGCGCACAAGCACCGCGAGGACCTCATCGATGCGGCCATCTGCGCGTGGACGGCATCCGCTTGGTCCCGTTGGGGGCTGGAACGGTTCCAGGTCCTCGGTGCCTCGGATGCTCCGGACGACCGTGGGCGTGTTCCGACGCTCCTCGCGATGGCGCGACCCGAACAGCGCTCGAAACCGGACATTCCCATCTCGGCATATATCACTTCGGCTCCACAACAGGCATCTTCGCTGCCAGTGGAGCCGATCTCCCGGCAAACCACAACGAACCCCGATCTCGATGAAGGACATATGAAGAAGAAGGAATACGCTCAGCCCGAGGCTCCACAGGAATCGAATACGATCGAGTTCGTCCCCGGCGGAGCGGCGAACGCCGACGCGTCACCCGCGGCCTCGACGCGAGCCCCCTCCCCCGCTCCGACGACCGTCGATCTCCTGCGCAGTGCCACCTGGCACCTCGAGCACGCACGGGTGGTGGGCCACCCCGACGATGTCGAATTCGAAGCGGCGAGGTCGGCGTTGGCGGAGGCCGTCTTCGACCTCGAGCACGTCCAGTACGGGGAGACGACTCGCGGCTAGGGTACCCGTCAGGCGGGTCCTGAGCCCGATCGGCGCCGTGTCTCCCGGTCCGCGCGTGCGCGTCGCTCGAGGATGTCGTTGCGAACCCAGCGGATCAGCAGCGACACGGCGAGCGACAGGAACAGGAACGCCGCCGCGCCCAGGGCGTAGGAGATGAAGTCCGTGGGGATGAACGTCGTGCCGAGCACGAGTGCCGAGGGCGGCCACTGGTCGGCGAGTGCGGCCGGCGCGCCCGTGGCCTGGAAGCACTCGATCGCCGCCGAGAAGACGAACGCGCCGAGGGCGATCTGCCACAGCGGACGCCGTGGGGCGGCGAAGGCCAGGAGGAGCGCGACGAGGACCGTGTACAGCGCGTTGGTCACGGGGTTCGCCCAGGCTGCCGCCACCGACCAGTGCACCGTCAGCCCGGCCACGATCGTGATGATGGCTGCGCCGAGGAGCAGCGCGCGCTTGAGCGAGGTGGCGGGGCGTGGTCCCTCGTCCGTCTGGTCGGGTGCGTCGGTCATGCTTTCGTCCTCCGGGTGCGTCGTTGTCGCCCACGGGCCCAGTCGCGGGCCTCGGTTCCGGAGAGGGCGAGGATGATGGAACAGTCGACCGCGAAGCCGATCAGGTTGGTCTGCAGCGTCAGTCCGCCGGCGCCGGCGACATAGCTCGCGGCGAGGGTGGCGATGGACGTCGAGCTGAAGGTCATGGCGAGCAGGCGCGCGAGGTTGCCTCCCCGATGGACCCGCCAGGCGAGGACGAGGTAGCAGAGCGTCACCACGGCCGACAGGGCCAGCACGGCCCCGACCACCCACGGGATGAGGACGACGTCGTCAGCCGTAGCGGCTGTCGCGCGGGCCTCCGAGATGACCTGCTTCCAATCGGAGACCAGGAGGGCGCCGGAGAGCACGGTGGACAGCGCCGCGACGACCATGAGGACCACGCCGACAGTGGTGTCCAAGGGCCGCGGGTCGCCGGCCCGGATGAGGGAGCGCGTCGGGGGAGCGTCGGCGGCCGGCAGGGTCGCCGCCGGGGGCACGACCACGGCGCTGAGATCGATGATCGGCAGGTCGCCGTCGGTGACGATCGCGTCGCCTCCGCCGTTCCGCGAGTGGTAGCCGGTGGAGAAGTTGTCGATCACGGACGTCGACGCCCCGAGGTCCGCGGCCGCGATCGACGCGACGATGTGATCGCGTTCGTCGTCGACGTCGTCGGCGATCCGATGGGTCACCTGCAGGGTGAAGACGCTGATGCCGACCGATCGGTCGTACGTCCCGGCGGCCAGCCAATCCGCCTGGTAGCCGCCCGGGAGCAGCCAGCCCTCGGGGGTCGGCCAGAACCGGACGTGGTGCCGCTTCCCCGGACTGCCGTCGACCTGCTGCTGGTAGCAGAACGCCTGGGGACGACCGAACAGGTAGAGCGACGAGACGGGTGCCTCGGAGTAGCTGCGCCTGGTCAGCGTCGAGGTCACGATCCGGAGGTTCGCGCGCAGGCCGAGGTCGTCGGCGAGCGTCCAGCCCGCCGAGAGCATCGCCATGTGGATCTGCTCCTCCCGACCACGGAGGCCGAGGTTCACGGGATCACCGAGGATGCCCTCGCGCGTGCGAGTGCGTCCGATGAAGTAGTCGGGCAGGTAGACGCGCGACAGCACGGTGTGCAGGCGGGGGAGGATGAGGTAGGCGATGACGAGGTAGATGACGAGGATGAACCAGGCTTGGGCCCACCCGCGCGCGAACGCCTCGGTGAGCAGCACGTACGCCAGGAAGACGGCCGCAGCCGTGCCGAAGGCGAAGAACCAACCGTCGACGATGCGTGCGATCCGTCCGCGACGATCCTCGGACAGGCCGCTTGCGGGCCCGATGAGGTCGCTGCGGGTCTTCGTCACCCGTCCAGGGTAGGGCCTGGTGCATCCACGTGCCGGGTGCGTGGGTGGTGGGAGGATGGTGGGATGGACTCCGTCGCCCACATCACCGACCTCGCCGACTTCATCGTCGCCTCGCCCACCTCGTATCACGCGGTCGCGGAGAGTGCTCAGCGCCTCACGGCGGCCGGCTTCACCCGGCGGCTCGAGACCGAGTCCTGGGACGGCGGCGCCGGCCGGTTCTTCGTCGAACGCGAGGGCGCGGTGATCGCCTGGGTGCAGCCCGAGCAGGCCCACGCCACGACGCCGTTCCGCATCCTCGGCTCGCATACCGACTCGCCGAGCTTCAAACTCAAGCCGAAGCCGACGACCGGCGCTCACGGGTGGCTGCAGGCCGGCGTGGAGGTCTACGGGGGACCGCTCCTCAACTCCTGGCTCGACCGCGAGCTCGAACTCGCCGGACGCCTGGTGACGCTCGACGGCACCGTGCACCTCGTCCGGACCGGCCCGTTCCTGCGCATCCCGCAGCTCGCCGTGCACCTCGATCGAGGTGTCAACGACGGCCTCGTCCTCGATCGCCAGCGCCACCTGCAGCCGGTGTACGGGGTCGGCGACCTCGCCCACGCCGACGTGCTCGCGCACCTGGCGACGATCGCAGGTGTCGACCCCACCGCGATCGCCGGGTACGACGTGCTCGTCGCCGACACCCAGGAGCCTCGGCGATTCGGTCTCGACGGTCAGCTGTTCGCCGCCGGACGCATGGACAACCTGACCTCGGTCCACGCGGGACTCGCGGCGTTGCTGGCCGCGAGCGACGGGGGAGCGACGGACGACGCCGGACACATCACGGTCTTCGCCGCCTTCGACCACGAGGAGCTCGGTTCGGCCTCGACGTCCGGCGCCAGCGGTCCGTTCCTCGACGACGTCCTCACCCGCATCGGCGCATCGCTGGGCGCGACGACGTCCGAACGGCTCCAGGCCTATGCGGCCTCCTGGTGCCTGTCAGCGGACGCCGGCCACGCGATCCACCCGAACTACCCGGAGCGCCACGACCCGGCCAACCGTCCGATCGCCGGTGGCGGGCCACTGCTCAAGATCAACGCGAACCAGCGTTACGCCACCGACGCCCTCGGGGCCGCACTGTGGGCCCGGAGCTGCGCCGCCGCAGGTGTGGCCTCACAGGACTTCGTGTCGAACAACACGGTGCCGTGCGGCTCGACCATCGGCCCGCTCACCGCGACGCGGCTCGGCATCCGGACGGTCGACGTCGGGACGCCGCTGCTGTCGATGCACTCCGCCCGCGAGCTGTGCCACATTGACGATCCGACCGCTCTGAGCGCAGCGGTCCAGGCGTTCTTCCGGGGCGCCTGAGCCGCGCCGCAGCAGGAGATCCGCGCGGGAGCAGGACGCCCGAAGGCGGACGGTCCTGCTCCGGCGCTGATCTCCTGCTACCGGGCCGGGCTCAGCCCAGTTCGCGCAGTCGCAGACGACGTCCGTCGGGGCTCGCGTCCGGGTTCACCTCGACGAGGTCGGAGCGCGAGTTGATGAAGTCGCTGAACGAGCGGTAGCCGAGCGGCTTCTCCTTGAACGCCGGATCCATGCGGATCATCTGGTTCTTCACCTCGGCGTTCAGCAGCCAGTCCTCGTCGTCGTTCTTCGCGTGCACGAGGCGGAGCGCCCGCACGAGGAGCTCGGTCGCCGCACGCTGTGCGTCGGGGCCGGAGGGGTCCGCGGTCTCCTCGTCGGTGTCGTCCAGGTCGTCGGCGTCGCGGTGGCTGAAGACCGGTTCAGTGAAGAGGCCGCCGATGCGGGGAGGTGTCTGGGCGACCGGCGCTTCGGCCGTCGGCGTGGACCCGGACGAGGCGCGACGACGCCCGCCGGACTTGGGCGCGGACTTCGGCGCCTCCTCCGGGGAGACCTCCGCCGTGCTCTCGACGGCGGCAGGGGTCCGGGGCGTGCGCGTGACGACCGGCCGGACGATCCCGGGGATGTCGTCGTAGTCGGAGAACTCGTCACACGCCGCCATGAGCGCACGACTCGTCGCACCGGCGACACCGATCCCGATCACGTGGCGTCCGAGGCGTCGGCAGCGCTGCGCGAGGGAGATGTAGTCCGAGTCGCCTGCGACGATCACGATGTGCGTGAGGTCGGGGAGGCGGAAGAGGTCCTCGACGACGTCGACGGCGAGGCGGATGTCGGCACCGTTCTTCATCGCCTTCGTCGTGGGGAACATCTGCGTCAGGTCGACCGCGCGGTCCACGAGGTCCTTCTGATACGCGGAGTTGACCGGCTCGGACCAGTCGGCGTAGGAACGGCTGATGACGATGTTCCCGAACGACGAGGTGTAGTCGAGGATGGCGCCCACGTCGACGCGAGCGGCCTGCAGGCGCTCGGAGATCTCGTCGCCTTCGGGTGCGGCGGAGGGCACGTGGGACCGCGCGCGATCCCGGCTGAACGCCGCCTTCCCGTAGAGCTGGTTGTAGCGCGAGATGACGATGTTGTCGAAGTCGATGTAGACCGCGACTCTGGGCGTTCCGGTTTCTGCCATGACTCCATCATCCTCTGGTGGCCCGCGAATCGGCGACTTCAGTCCTCCACAGCCCGGCTTGCGGGGCTCCTCTCCACCGCTGCTGCGCCGGCCAGGCCGTGACCGACCTGGGCTGCGTACCGTGGTCGCATGCCCAGTCACGCCGTCGACATCTTCAGCCCAGGGGCGCAACCCAAGTTATACCCGGTTATACTCTCACCTGTGAAGACCGCCATCTCGTTGCCTGATGAACTGTTCACCCGCGTCGAGGCTCGCGCCGCCGAGCTCGGTGTCAACCGGTCCGAATTCTTCGCGGCGGCGGCGAGTCGGTATCTCGACGAGACCGATGCCGCCGGTCTCATTGACGCAGTGGACACCGCGCTGCGGCGTGCGGGAGTCGCTTCAGCGGAGGAAGCACGGGGCGTCGCCGCGGCCGGACGCGACCGCCTTGCCGAACTCACTGCCGGAAACGATTGGTGATCCGCCGCGGTGACATCCGGTGGGTCGATCTCGGCCCTCGCGAACGGGGGAGTGCGCCCGCCGGTCGGCGCCCGGTCGTCGTCGTCCAACATGACGCCTACACGCGGAGCGCACTCCGGACCGTGATCGTCGCGGTCGTCACGTCGAACACGGCGCTCGCCGAGCTCCCGGGCAACGTTTTCCTCCCTGCGACGGCTTCCGGCCTGCCGAAGGACTCGGTCGTGAACACCACGCAGCTGCTCACCCTCGATGAGGACGACCTCGGTCCGGCCGCCGGAAGGGTTCCCGTCACCCTGTCACTGGATCTGGACGCGGGGCTCCGGCGAGTGCTGCACCTCTGAGGTGGTGCCGGAGCGATCGGCTCAGAGGTGGCCGGTGAGCTTTCCGTGGAACGCCGAGCTGCGTTCGTCGAGTCCGGTGAATACGACCTGCTTGCCGTGTGCGGCGTACTTCTCCTGCACGGCGTCGAGGACGGCGACGCTCGAGGCGTCCCAGATCTGCGAGGCGGTGAAGTCGACGACGACTTCCGCAGGATCGGCGGCGTAGTCGAACTGCTCGACCAGGTCGTTGCTACTGCCGAAGAACAGGGGGCCGATGACGCTGTAGCGGACGGAGGCGGCGTCGTCCGTGAGGACCCGGCGGACGCGGATCACGTGGGCCACGCGCCGCGCGAAGAGCACCATCGCGAGGACGGCTCCTGCAGCGACGCCGATCGCGAGGTTGTGTGTGATGACGACCACCGAGACGGTCACCACCATCACGACCGTCTCGGGGATCGGCATCCGTCGCAGGGTCGCCGGGCGCACGCTGTGCCAGTCGACGGTCTTGATGGCGACGATCATCATCACGGCGGCCAGCGCGACCATCGGGATCTGCGCCATCACCGGGCTGAGCGCGGTCACGAGCAGCAGGAGGAAGACGCCGGCGACGAATGTGGAGATCCTCGTCCGAGCTCGGCCCAGTTTGACGTTCACGACCGTCTGACCGATCATCGCGCAGCCGGCGATCCCGCCGTACCAACCGGCCAGGATGTTGGCGACGCCGAGGGCCCACGACTCGCGCCCCTTCGACGACGTCGTGTCGGTGATGTCGTCGACGAGTTTCGCTGTGAGGAGGGTCTCCATGAGCCCCACGAACGCGACGCTCAGCGCGGTCGGCCAGATGATGCCGAGCGTCTCGAGGTTCAGCGGCACGAGCAGCGCGGTCAGGCCGGGGAGGCCGCCGGAGACGTCGCCCTGGTCGCCGACGGTCGGCACGGCGGCGCGCGCGATCATCGTGATCGCGGTGACGACGACGATGGCGACGAGTGGCGCCGGCACCGCGGTGGTGAGCTTGGGGAGCAGCAGGACGATCAGCACCGTGATGACGAACAGCGGGTAGACGAGCCACGGGACGCCGAGCAGGTGGGGGACCTGGGCGACGAAGATGAGGATGCCGAGCGCGTTGACGAACCCGATCATCACCGAGCGGGGGATGAACCGCATGAGCCGGGAGAGACCGGTGACGCCGAACACGATCTGGATGAGGCCCGCGAGGATGACGGCGGGGAGCAGGTACTCCACGCCGTGTTCCTTGACGAGCGGCGCGACGACGAGGGCGACGGCTCCCGCGGCGGCCGTGATCATCGCCGGACGCCCGCCGAGGATCGACATCGAGATGGCGAGCACGACGGAGGCGATGAGGCTGACCTTCGGGTCGACGCCGGCGATGATCGAGAAGGAGATGACCTCGGGGATGAGCGCCAGCGTCGTCACGATCCCGGCGAGGATCTCGACACTGAAGGCCCTGGGGTTCCGCAGGGTCGCGAGGACGCCGGGGCTCGGGCGGACGGCGGTGCGCATGGGGGCGTCGGGCTGACTCACCGTGCAAGCCTAGGCGCGTTCACAACGCAGGACGCCCCCGGCGTGTCGCTGCTGGCGCCGGAGGGGCGCGTCGCGACACAGCGACGACCGTCCTGAGTTGCGAACCGTCGGTCAGCTCCGCAACCATGCCTCGAGACCGTCCGCGCTGATCGGGAGTGCTGCGGAGAGGACCTCGTGGCCGGTGGCGGTCACGAGCAGGTCGTCCTCGATCCGGACGCCGATACCGCGCAGCTCCGGCGGCACGGTGAGGTCGTTCGCGTGGAAGTAGAGGCCCGGTTCGACCGTCAGGACGGCGCCCGGCTGCAACGGCTCGTCGAGGTACCGCTCGTCGCCGATGCGGGCGCAGTCGTGCACGTCGAGTCCGAGATGGTGGCCGGTGCCGCTCGGCAGGTAGCGGCGGTGCTGCTGGCCGTTCGGCGACATCGCCTCGTCGACCGACACCTGCAGGATGCCGAGGTCGCGGAGGCTCGTGGCGATCTGCTCGTAGGCCGTGTTCCGCATGTCGATGAACGACCGGCCGGGGCCCACCTCCGACATCGCGGCGCGGTGGGCCCGCTCGACGTGGTCGTGGACCTCGCGCTGGGCCGCGGTGTAGGACCCGCTCGCGGGGAAGGTCCTCGTGACGTCGGCGGTGTACAACGAGCGGGCTTCGACACCGGCGTCCATGAGGATGAGATGCTCGGGGAGGACCGGACCGTCGCAGCGCGTCCAGTGCAGCGTGGGAGCATGCGGTCCGCTGCCGATGATTGTCGAGTACCCGACACCGTTGCCGAAGGTGCGGGCGTGGCGCTCGAAGGTCGACTGCAACCAGCGTTCTCCGCCGAACTCGATGGCGGCGGGCAGTTCGCGCACGACCGAGCGGAACCCGCCGACCGTGGCGTCCACGGCGGCGCGGAGCTGCGCGATCTCCCAGTCGTCCTTGATGAGCTTCGCGGCGGACAGGGCGATGAGGAGCGCTCGCGACGCCGCGAATCGACCGTCGACCCTGGGCTCCGGGGCGCCTGCGCGGAGCGCGTCGGCGGGTACGAGGGCGAGGGACTCGTCCAGCGCCTCGAGCGAGCGGACCTCGATGCCGAGCGCCTCCGCCCACTGGGGGAGTCCGGCGGACGGGCCGATCCAGAGCTCGCCGCGCATGGCGTCGGCGTAGAACGCCTCCTCGCCGGGACCGACGGGCTCGGCGAGGTACAGCGTCGCGTCGTGCCCACCGGCGGTCGGCCGCATGACGAGGACGGCGCCCTCCGCCTGACAGGAGGTGAGCCACACGAAGTCGCTGTCGGGCCGGAACGGGAACTCGGTGTCGTTCGCGCGCGTCACGGCGCGTCCCGCGGTGACCACGAGCCACTGGCCGGGGAACTGCGCGCTGACGACGTCGCGGTGACGCCCGGCGGCTGCGCCGGCACCCTCGGCGAGGTCGACGGAGCGGTCCACCGCACCCCAGCCCGTCGCGAGGTACTCGCGGAACGCGTCGTCCCGGGGGAGCGGCTGGGTGCGGGGGTCGCGGAACTGCAGGCTGTCTGGACACATGGAGATCAGTAAGCCACCCGCGGTGGACGCCGTCAAGCTGCGACGCCTGGAGCCAGCGGAACATCTCGTCGGTGTCGTCAGATCCGGCGTTTCGTCCTGTCCGACCGGCTCAGGTGATGGACGGGATGGACGGATCGTCGGCAGGTTGACACCTGTTCGGACGCCTCCGCAGAATGACGGCATGACAGGAACCGCCGACACCGGCACCAGTGCCACGCTCGATTTCAACCTCGATGCGAAGGTGTTCGACATGGTGTCGTCGTCCGCGAGCGTCGTCGACGCCGACGCACCCACGCGATTCGTCTACCACGAGACGCACGGCGTGCTGTGGGGCGAATACGTCGGCGACACCGTCTCCGTCGGACGGTTCTGCGGGGTGCGCACCGGCGAACGCATCGACATCTCGTTCGTGCACCGCAACCGTGCCGGCGACCTGACGACGCGCGGCGAAGCGAGCTCGATCATCTCCCGCGCCGAGGACGGCTCGTTCATCCTCACCGAGGACTTCATCGGCCCGGACGGCCAGTCCCACGTCAGCGTCTGTCGGGAGATCGCCGCCGCCTGAGCCGGTCAGGACGGGCACGCCACCGTCGCCCGGTCAGCGTCCGCGTCGCTCCGGCACCCGCTGGGCGCGCTCGTCGCTCGTGCGGACGAATCGCGTCATGCCGAAGCGCTCGCCGGAGTCCTCGACGCTCGTGCGTTCGGACCTCGTCATGCGGAGCGACACGTTCGACCGCTCCTCGTCCATGAGGAAGACGGTCGTCGTCGCCTTGATGGACGGCCACTGTGCGAGCCGGGTGGCGACCAGTTCGTGGATCGCCGCCACATCGGGGGCCCGGATCAGCATCATCGCGTCGTGCTCGCCGGTCGTGACGGCGAAGTACTCGAGCTCCGGGACCGAGGACAGCCGCGCCCGGAAGTCCGCCCACTGGCTCTGGCGCAGCGTGATGAAGACCATCGCCGCGACACCGAGCCCGACCGTGGCCGGCTCGATCTCCGCGTGGACCCCCTTCAGGACGCCGGCGCGGAGCATCGCCTCGTAGCGCGAGTAAGCGTTCGAGCGGGAGATCCCGAGCTCCTCCGCGAGTGCGGCGACCGAAGCCCGCCCGTCCTCCCGGAGCAGCTCCAACATGCGGATGTGGGTGTCGTCGAGTTGCATCGATTGCTCCAAACGTCCAGATTCAGCGGTGGTCCTGGCGGTCGATTGAGAGGATATGGCAGATTCGCCGCGAAATCGAGACAATTCTTCTTTGGTAACGGCTTGTGGATTGACGAATGATCGCGTATCGCACTACTTTCAGCTCATCCCTCCAACCAGATAAGGAGCTCCACCTTGTCACGATCCTTCAGCCGCACGAGCCGGCGCGGCATGGCGGCCCTCGGCCTCGCCCTCGCCGCCGGCCTCGCGCTCAGCGCCTGCTCCCCCTCAGGTGGCTCCGATGACAGTGCGGGCAAGTCGCTCGTCGTCGACGCGTCCTTCGACCTCAAGACCGCCGACCCGAACCGCGAGTACGAGACCACCGGCTCGATCGTCGCGAAGGCGCTCTACGAGACCCTCCTCACGTTCAAGGGCGACGACGTCACCGCCCCCGTCGACGGCCTCGCGAGCTACGAGATGAACGCCGACAACACGGTGATGACCCTCACGATGAAGGACGGCAAGAAGTTCTCCGACGGCTCCGACGTGACCGTCGACGACGCGGTGTTCTCGCTGCAGCGCGTCCAGGGCGTGAAGGGCAACCCGTCCTTCCTGCTCGACGGCGTCACGATCGAGAAGACCTCGGACACGACCCTCACGCTCACCTCGGCGACGCCGAACCCGGCCCTCCCGTTCATCCTGCCGAACCCGGCCCTCGGCGTCGTGAACAAGAAGGTCGTCGAGGAGAACGGTGGCAGCGCGACCGCCGACGACGCGGCCGAGTCGTTCCTCAACACCACCTCCGCTGGCTCCGGCCCGTACAAGCTCGAGTCCTTCGACGCCGCCTCGCAGGTCGTTTTCACGGCGAACCCCGAGTACACGGGGACCAAGCCCGCGTACGAGCGCGTCGTCCTCCGCAACGTGCAGGGCCCGACCCAGAAGCTCAACGTCGAGGCCGGTGACTCGCAGGTCGCCCTCGATCTCAACCCCGACCAGGTCTCCGAGCTCGACGACTCGAAGGTGAAGATCATCGCGAACCCCTCGCGCTACATGATCTTCCTCATGCTCAACCAGGACCCCGCGATCAGCGACATCACGAGCAACCCCAAGTTCCTCGAGGCCGTCAAGCTCGGCATCGACTACGACAAGATCGTCGACCTCGCCGGCGACGGTTCCGTCCGTCCCGGTGGCTTCATCCCCTCGATCTTCAACGGTGCGCTCGACGCCGCCGACGGCAACCAGTTCGACGCCGATGCGGCGAAGGCGGCTCTCAAGGAGTCCGGTTACGCCGGCGAAGCCGTCACGCTGAACTTCCCGAACGACATCACGGTGCAGGGGCTCTCGCTCCAGAGCATCGCCGAGTCGGTCCAGGCGCAGCTGAAGTCGGTCGGCATCACCATCACGCTCGCCCCGGCTCCGGTCGCCACCGAGCTGGACGCCTACCGCGATGGCAAGGAGACCGTGGGTCTCTGGTACTGGGGCCCGGACTTCCCGGACCCGTCGAACTACCTCGCGTTCACGCCGGGCGAGCTCGTCGGCCTCCGCGCGGGCTGGCCGGCAGGCGCCGATCCGACCGTGACCGACCTCGCGAACGCGGCGCTCGCCGCGACCGACACGGACGCCCGTGCCGCCGCGTACCAGGACCTCCAGAAGGCGCAGAACGCGAGCGGGCCGTTCATCCCGCTCCTGCAGCCGGCGCAGAACGTGGTCACCGCGACCACGATCACCGAGGTTCCGCTGAACCCGACGTGGACCGTCGATCTTGCCGGAATCAAGTAGCGTCGCACCGACGACGTCCAGCGCGCGAGCGGGTCTCCACCCGCTCGCGCGCTACCTCGGCATCCGGCTCGGACTCACGGTCCTCCTGATGTTCGGGGTGACGCTCGTCACCTTCACGCTGACCAACCTCGTCCCCGCGGACCCCGTGCAGGCGGCGCTCGGTGAGCAGGCCGCAGCTGATCCGACGATCGTCGCGCAGTTCCGCGAGAGCGCCGGCCTCGACAAGCCACTGCCCGTCCAGTACGTCACCTACGTCGCGAACCTGTTCCAGGGTGACCTCGGGACCTCGCAGCAGACCCGCGGCGCCGTCGCGGACGAACTCGGTCGCGCCTTCCCGGCCACGGCCGAACTGGCGCTCACCGCCATCGTCATCTCGATCATCATCGGCGTCGGTCTCGGCATGTGGGCCGCGCTGCGACGCAAGACGATCACCGACCAGGTCATCCGGGTCGTGAGCCTCATCGGCATCTCGGTGCCGTCGTTCTGGCTCGCACTCGTCGTCTACTTCGTGTTCTTCTCCCAGCTGCACTGGTTCCCGGGCTCCGGGCGGCTCTCGCCCGCGGCGATCCCGCCGCCGAAGGTCACCGGGATGTACACGATCGACGCGTTGCTCGCCGGCCAGTGGTCGACCTTCGGCGACGCCATCGCCCACCTGATCCTGCCCGCCTCGGTCCTGGCGCTCTACACGATCGGCCTGCTCACCCGGTTCGCACGGTCGGCGATCCTCGAGGTGCTCGACCTCGACTACGTGCGCGCAGCACGGGCGAAGGGCCTTCCCGGCCACGTCGTCGTGACCCGGTACGTGCTCCGCGGGGCGCTCGTCCCCATCATCACCGTGCTCGGCGTCGCCTTCGGGTCGCTACTGTCCGGGACGGTCCTCGTCGAGAAGGTGTACTCGTGGCACGGCCTCGGCGAGTACGCGTACTCCGCGGCGACCAAACTCGACCTGCCCGCGATCATGGGCGTCGGGCTCATCGTCGGCTTCGTGTACATCGGCCTGAACTTCCTGGTCGACGTGCTGTACGGCTTCATCGACCCGAGAGTGAGGGTGGCATGACCGACGTCCTCGCCGTCCAGACCAAGCGCAAGGGCCGCCTCCGCATCTCGAAGCAGCTGCGCACCCCGCTCGCTGTCGCGGGTGGTGTCATCGTGCTCTTCTGGCTGCTCGTCGCGGTGCTCGCGCCGTGGATCCGGCCGTTCGACCCGCTCGCCCAGGACTTCGACCGACTGCAGGCCCCGAGTGCCGCGCACTGGTTCGGCACCGACCAGGTGGGTCGCGACGTCCTGTCCCGGGTCGTCAGCGGCGCGCAGGTCTCGATCCCGCTCGCCCTCATGCTCGTGATCTTCGCGATGCTCATCGGTTCGCTGCTCGGGGCGATCGCCGGCTACTTCGGCAAGGCCCTCGACGAGACCATCATGCGGATCGCGGACCTCGTGTTCGCGTTCCCGACGATCATCCTCGCGATGGTCATCGCGGCTGCGCTCGGCCCGAGCCTCACGAACGCCGTCATCGCGATGCTCATCGTGTCGTGGCCGGCCTACGCCCGAGTGACGCGTTCACTCGTCATCGGAGCCAGGGGTGCCGAGTACGTCATCGCCGGTCGTCTGCTCGGCAACGGGCCGTTCACCTCGCTCGGCAAGGACATCCTGCCGAACGTCGTGTCGCCGGTCGTCGTGCTCGCCACACTCGACGTCGGTACGGCCATCCTGCTGCTGTCGGGTCTCTCGTTCCTCGGCCTCGGTGCCGTCCCGCCGACGCCGGACTGGGGGGCGATGGTGTCCGACGGGGTGCAGAACTTCTCCTCCTGGTGGATCGCGGTCTTCCCGGGACTCGCAATCCTCACGGTGGTGCTCGCCTTCAACTTCCTCGGCGACGCCCTCCGCGACGCCCTCGACCCCCGGTCGCAGGAAGCCGTCCAGGGGCGCGCGCTGTGAGCGGCGCACGCGGTGCGAGCGACCCGAAAGGACGCGACATGACGCAGTCAGCAGGCGGCAGCGGTGGCGGGATCGTGATCGAGGGGCTCACGCTCGGCTTCGGTCGCGGCGCAGCCACGAAGCAGATCCTCCGCGGCATCGACCTCGAGGTCCCCGCCGGTCGCATCACCGGGCTGGCCGGTGAGTCGGGGTCCGGAAAGACCATGACCGGACTCGCGATCTGCGGGCTCCTGCCGGCCGGCGCTGACCTCGGTGGCAGCATCCGCTTCGACGGTACCGAACTCGTCGGGCTCAAGCAGCGCACCATGAACCGGTACCGCGGCACGGAGATCGCGATGATCTTCCAGGACCCGACCGCGAGCCTGCACCCCATGCTCACGGTCGAGGCCCAGCTCGTCGACCACTACCGGCACCACACGGGAGCCTCGAAGGCGGCCGCCCACGCGCGGGCGCTGGAGATGCTCGGACTCGTCGCCGTCCCGAACCCGGAGGCGGCGCTGCGCAAGTACCCGCACCAGTTCTCGGGCGGGCAGCTGCAGCGCATCGCGATCGCATCGGCGCTCATGTGCGAGCCGTCCGTGCTCATCGCCGACGAACCGACGACAGCGCTCGACGTCACCGTTCAGGCCGGCATCCTCCGCCTGCTGCGGAAGCTGTGCGACGAGCTCGGGATCGCGATCATCCTCGTCACCCACGACCTCGGAGTGATGTCGGCGCTCGCCGACACGATCGCGGTCATGCGGCTCGGCGAGATCGTCGAGCACGGCAGCCGGTACCAGGTCATCACCGATCCGCAGCACGAGTACACCAAGGCGCTCATCGACGCGCTGCCCGACACGGGAACGGAGGCGGCGTCATGACGCTGCTGCACCTCGACGACGTCCACGTGACGTACAAGCTGCCCGGTCGCGGCACGCTGAACGCGGTCGACGGCGTGAGCTTCGACCTCGAGCCGCGACAGGTGCTCGGCCTGGTGGGGGAGTCGGGCTGCGGCAAGTCGACCCTCGCGCGAGCGGTCTGCGGGCTGGAACCGACCTCGGGTGGCGCGATCACGTTCAACGGGACGCCGATCGGCAAGCTGGGTCTCCGGAAGCGCGCACCGGAGCTGCTGCGGATCCAGATGGTCTTCCAGAACCCGTACGCCTCGCTGAACCCGCGCCGCACGGTCGGGAGTCAGATCGAGGACGGCCTCCGGGTCAACCCGGTGCGCGACGCGTGGGACGTCGGTCAGCTGCTCGAGCACGTCGAACTCGACGCCGCCAGCCGCACCCGCTACCCGCACCAGTTCTCGGGCGGCCAGCGGCAGCGCATCGCGATCGCCCGGGCCATCGCGGCGGGCCCCGAGCTGCTCATCGGTGACGAGCCGATCGCGTCGCTCGACGCCTCCCTGCAGGCACGGGTGGCGAAGCTCATGCGGAAGCTCGCGGTCGAGACCGGCGCGGCGCTCCTGTTCATCAGCCACGACCTGTCCGTCGTGCGGGTCATCGCGGACGACGTGGCGGTCATGAGCGCCGGTCGCATCGTCGAGCACGGTCCGGTCGACCGCGTCTGGTCCGACCCGCAGGACGCCTACACGCAGCGGCTCCTCGCGGCGATCCCGGTCGTCGACGGACTCGGCACCCTCCCCGGCGCCTAGCCGGACCCCTGCTCCGTCCCTGTCTCAGGAGCGCCTCGGCGTGTCGGGTCCCCCGCGCTCGACACGCCGAGGCGTTCCTGAGTCAGGGAACCGGTCAGCGGAGGGTCGGCGGGCCGACCGGGCCGGGGGAGTCGTCGATGAACGGGCGGTCGATCGTCTCCCGGACGAGCAGTTCGAGGAGGCGGAACGCGCCGACCGCCGCGAGCTGGACGAGGAGGAGCGGTCCGAGGAGCGCACCGGCGTACGGCAACCAGACGAGGAGTCTCCGTTCCTCCCGCCAGCACACGGCGAGGACCGCGGGTGCCATCGCGAGACCGAGCCACCCGGGCGTCGGAGCGCCGAGCACGGGCGTGACGAGTCCGATCGTCGCGACCCAGACGGCCAGGACCCCGAGGACCGACTGCCCGATCAGTACGGCGGCGATGCCTGGAGCGTGCCTGACGTACCGCTCGACCGACACGACCGCCCACATGAGCCAGGCCCGGAGGAGCGGCACCCGCTGCTGGCGGAGTCCGACGCGGAACTGTCGATCGTCCTCGAACCGCTGCTCGAGTGCTTGGTCCGCCGGGAGCCCGTGTGCGAGGAGCGCCCGGTGGTCGTGCACGACGGCCGGCGCGGACTGCCGGCCGTAGCTGCCGATGAAGCTCCACAGGACGCCCGGGACGGACGCGAGGTCGGTCCATCCCTCCGTGCGGCCGCCGTCGTGCCCGCCGTCGTGCCCGCCGTCGGACGCCGGTGCCCACACGACGGGACCGTCAGGGGCGTGCTCCTGGAACCCGATCCGCCGTTCGAGCCGGAACCGGCGTCCGGTCGGGGGGATCTGCGCCAGATCGATCCGCTGCAGCGGCTGCTCATCGTCGTCGAGGTAGGGCATGCGGACATCCTCCCGCAGCCCACCGTCAGGTGTGAGTCCCCTGGATGTCGGCTCGTGACCTTGCTCACGAGTTTCCCGCGTCGTAGCGTGGCGTTCCGTTGCCGTTCAACCGAGTCTGGTCAGATGGTCAAACAGCTGCGATGCGGTTCGGAGAGCATCGCTCGAACGAGAGTTGTCACGTGAGTCTTCGCACGGCCGAGTACCCGAGGCCCGATCACTTCCTGCTCCATGTGAGCGACACGCACCTCCTCGCCGGCGGGGGGAGCCTCTACGACAGCGTCGACAGCGAGACGCATCTGCGTCGCCTGTTCGCCGAGTTCGAGGCGTCCGGCGGTCGGCCCGAAGCGATCGTCTTCACGGGTGATCTCGCCGACAAGGGCGAACCCGACGCGTACGACCGCATCCGCTCGATCGTCGAGCCGGTCGCCGAGCGCCTCGGATCGCAGATCATCTGGGTGATGGGCAACCACGACGACCGCCAGGCGTTCCGGGCCGGGCTGTTCGGTGAGGTGCCGACCACCCGCCCGGTCGACCGCGTCTACGACGTCAACGGCCTCCGCGTCATCACCCTCGACTCGAGCGTGCCCGGTCACCACCACGGCGAGATCTCGGACGAGCAGCTCGACTGGCTCGCCGAGGAACTCTCGACGAAGGCGCCTCACGGCACGATCCTCGCGATGCACCACCCGCCCGTCCCGAGTGTGCTCGACCTCGCCGTGAGCGTCGAGCTCCGGGATCAGGCGAAGCTCGCCGAAGTGCTCGAGGGATCCGACGTCCGGAGCATCATCGCCGGTCACCTGCACTACTCGTCGACCGCGACGTTCGCGGGCATCCCGGTGTCGGTCGCCTCGGCCACGTGCTACACGCAGGACCTCAACGTGCCCGTCGGCGGGACGCGTGGTCGCGACGGCGCGCGGGCGTTCAACCTCGTCCATGTCTACGGCAAGACGGTCCTGCACTCGGTGGTGCCGCTGGGTGAGACCCCGCCGCTGCACTACATCGACGCCGAGGAGAGTGCACGCCTGCTCGCTCGCGACGGCATCGAGCTGCCCCTGTCGGACACGGTGTCGGTGCAGCCGGAGCCGCCGCTGACGATGCCGATCGGCGTCCTCGTCTAGGGCTGCACCTCCCCGGTCCCTGAGCTCGCCTCCGGTCCCTGAACTTCCCCCGCTCCCTGAGCCTGTCGAAGGGCGTCGCCTTGCCCCGCTCCCTGAGCCTGTCGAAGGGCCGCAGCCCGGCGGGTCCGCCGTTCCGGGAGCCTCCCCGGTCCGACGCGCCTATCGTGGACGGATGACCTCCCCAGAAGCACCCCGCACCGCACTCGTCGTCGGCGCCAGCGGCATCACCGGTTCCGCGATCGTGTCGCAGCTCCTCGCTGACGGTGGCTGGCGGATCCTCGCCCTCGCTCGCCGAGCGCCGGCGGCCCACCCGCAGGTCGAGCACGTCGCGGCCGACCTCCGGGACGCGGACGACCTCGCGCGCGCCCTCGGCGGCACCGGCGTCACCCACGTGTTCTTCACCGCCTGGTCACGTCAGGACACCGAGGCCGAGAACATCCGGGTCAACGGCGGCATGGTCCGCGACCTGCTGGCAGCCCTCTCCGCCGAGCCCGTTCAGCACGTCGCCCTGGTCACCGGCCTGAAGCACTACCTCGGCCCGTTCGAGGCCTATGCGGCGGGCGAGATGCCCGACACCCCGTTCCACGAGGACGAGGACCGACTCGACACGCCCAACTTCTACTACGAGCAGGAGGACGAGCTCTTCGCCGCGGCTGCGCGAGCGGGGTTCACCTGGTCGGTACACCGCTCCCACACCGTGATCGGACATGCGGTCGGCAACGCGATGAACATGGCGTCCACGCTCGCGGTGCAGGCGGCGCTCTGCAAGCGGCTCGACCGACCGTTCGTGTTCCCCGGTTCCGAGACCCAGTGGAACGGCCTCACCGACATGACCGACGCCGGACTCCTCGCCGAGCAGATGCTCTGGGCTGCGACCTCACCGGCCGGTGCGGACGAGGCGTTCAACATCGTCAACGGCGACGTCTTCCGCTGGCGCTGGATGTGGCCGCGACTGGCTGCGCACCTCGGCGTCGAGCCGCAGGGTTTCGACACCGAGCCTCGTCCGCTCGAGCAGCAGATGGCGGGCGCCGAGGGCACCTGGGCCGAGCTGGTGGCCGAACACGGTCTCGTCGAGGCCGACCTCTCCCGCGTGGCGTCGTGGTGGCACACCGACGGCGATCTCGGCCGGGACATCGAGGTCGTCACCGACATGAGCAAGAGCCGACTCGCCGGCTTCACCGGCTACCGGCGGACGCTGGACGCCTTCATCGCGATCTTCGACCGCCTCCGCGCGGAGCGCATCGTCCCCTGACCGGCCCCGGTCCCCGGGCGCCCTTCCGGTCCCTGGGCACCCGTACGGTCCCTGAGCCTGTCGAAGGGCGGTGGCCGTCTCGGTCCCTGAGCCTGTCGAAGGGCGGTCAGCTGAGCTTGGCGGGCTCGATCTCGAGGGCGTTCGGCACGGCGGCCTCGCGCTCCCACGGGGCCGGGAACGGGAAGTACCGCTCGAGGAAGTCGATCACCGCGGTGGTGCGCTGCTCCACCGAGATCTCCGGCCGGCTGCCGTCGTTCAGGCAGAACATGTCCTGGTCGCGTCGCTTGAGGAGTCGCTCCATCTGCCCGAGCGACTGCTTGAGCGTCGTCTCGATGTAGCGGACCTTCGCCTGGGTCTGCTGCACCGCGCGACCCGTCATGAGGCCGTAGTAGTGGTAGAACGAGTTCGTCACCGAGATGTTGTCCGCCGCACGGAACGCGCTGTGGGAGGTCGCGCGGAACTCCTCGGCGAACTCCTGCTCCATCTCCGCCATGATGCTCCGGCGGAGGGGCGCGGCGCAGTGCTCGAGGTGACGGGTGGTGACGCGTCCGAAGCGCTCGTGCAGGAGCCGACGGTTCACGCGGGCCGCGTTCTCGAAGCCGCTGCGCGAGGGGTCGTTCGCCCCGAGGCCGATGCGGGTGGTCGCCTCCACGAACTTGCTGATGCCGCCCGGTGAGAAGAACAGTTCGGGACTGATCGGTCGGCCGAGGAACATGTCGTCGTTGGAGTAGAGGAAGTGCTCCGACAGCCCCTCGATGCGGTGGAGCTGGCTCTCGACGGCCATGGAGTTGTGCGTCGGCAGGGCGTCGAGGTCGCCGAAGAACTCCTCGCTGCGAACGATGGTGACCTTCGGGTGCTCCGCCAGCCATTCGGGCGCGGGGGAGTCGGTCGCGATGAAGATGCGTCGGATCCAGGGGGCGAAGGTGTGCACGCTGCGGAGGGCGTACTTGAGCTCGTTGATCTGGCGGAAGCGGGCGTCGGAGTCGTCGCCGTCGCCGACGACGTAGCTCTGCATCCGCTTGGCGCGGGCGCGCTGGAACTCCTCGGAGGAGCCGTCCACCCACGAGAAGACGAGGTCGATGTCGAAGGTGACGTCGCTCGCGAGCGCGCCGAACATGTGCTCGAGCGTCCGCCAGCTGCGGCCGTAGCGTTCGACGGTCGTCTCGACGGCCTCCGTCCGTGGCATGTACGTCCGCATGAGGACGTTCTCCACGGGAGCGGTGATCTCCTCGTCGCCGAAGCGCCAGAGTTCGAGCTGCAGGGCGGTCTCCATGCCGTAGCGGAGGCGGCCGAGCGGTTCGATGCGCGGCCGGTACAGCCGGAACACCTCGGCCTTGCGGGCGCCGGTGAGCAGGCCGTCGGAGAGGAGGTGAGGATCGCCGGCCGGCTTCACCGTCGACATGCGCGCTTTGAGCGGCACGCTGTAGAAGGGCTCGTCGGCGAACGCCTCCGCGAGTGCGGTCTGCAAGCGCTTGCGCAGGGAGCGGTCGACGACGATGACGGGGCGGTCGTGCTCGCCCCGGATGAGGAGGTATTCGATCTCGGCCGCGTCGAGCACGTCGGCGACGGCGAGCAGGTCCTCCACCATCGACTGCTGTGGGGTCAGATGACCGTTGATGAGGGTGTACACGCCCTTGCGCTGCACGACGTCGGGGCGGTCGAAGCGCTGCGATCGGGAGCCACCGGTCACGAGGACGAGCTCAGGGGCGGTGGTGAACGGGAGTTCCGGCGGAATCGGGTCCTTCGCGGTACTGGTGAAGGCCGTCGGTGCCTGAGTGCCGACGGTTGGCCGCTGGTCGTCGAGCTCGTTCGTGATCGTGTCCGCCTCTGGTCTGCTGGGGAGTGGGTTCATCGTTATTGTACGGCCGTCGCCCGGGACCGCTCGCGGCTTGACGGCGATGGCCACGGAGCGCCGTCCGGCTACGATTGACGACATGGTGAGCGTGGCGGAATCCTTGGTGCGCCTGCAGGACCTGGCCTCGTCGCCCGTGGTCGCTCGGGTGGCGTCGGCGTTCGCCGAAGCCGGGTACGAACTGGCCCTCGTCGGCGGACCGGTTCGCGATGCGATGCTCGGTCGCACCGTGAGCGACCTCGACTTCACGTCGAACGCCTCGCCCGACCAGATCCTCGCGGTCCTCAAGCCGATGGCGAGCGCCTGGTGGGACGTCGGGCGCGACTTCGGGACGATCGGCGCGAAGGTCACCGTCACCGACGACGGCGGCGTCGAGCACGCCGACACGGTCGAGATCACCACCTACCGGGCCGACGCCTACGACGGCGTGACCCGCAAGCCGGTCGTCGCGTTCGGCGACACCCTCGAAGACGATCTGCGCCGGCGCGACTTCACCGTCAACTCGATGGCGCTCCGCATCCCCGAGATCACCCTCGTCGACCCGTCCGGCGGCGTCGAGGACCTCGTCGCCCACCTGCTGCGGACGCCGAGCTCGCCCGAGGTCTCCTTCGGCGACGACCCGTTGCGCATGCTCCGGGCCGCGCGGTTCGCTTCGCAGCTCGGCTTCCGTCCCACCGACGACGTCATCGAGGCGATGGAGGAGCGTCGCGAGACCATCTCCATCGTGAGCCCTGAGCGCATCCAGGCCGAGCTCGGCAAGCTGCTCGCGACCGACCACCCGCGCGCGGGCCTCGAGCTGCTCGTCGACACTGGCATCGCCGACCTCGTGCTGCCCGAGCTGCCCGCGCTCCGGCTGGAGCCCGACGAGCACCACCACCACAAGGACGTCTACCAGCACTCGCTCACGGTGCTCGAGCAGGCGATCGGCTACGAGCACTCGCGGCACCCCGGCGAGGCGCCCGACCTCGTCCTGCGTTGGGCCGCGCTGCTCCACGACATCGGCAAGCCGGCGACGAAGAAGACCGGCCCCGGCGCAGCCGTCACCTTCTACCACCACGACCTCGTGGGTGCGAAGCTGGCGAAGAAGCGCCTCACCGCGCTCCGGTACGACGGCGACACGATCAAGAGCGTCGCGCGGCTCGTCGAGCTGCACATGCGGTTCTTCGGGTACTCCGAGGGCGTGTGGGCCGACTCCGCGGTGCGGCGCTACGTCCGCGACGCCGGTCCGCTGCTCGAGCGGCTGCACATGCTCGTCCGCGCCGATGTCACGACCCGCAACCGGCGCAAGGCCGACCGCCTCGGCTTCGCCTACGACGACCTGGAGCAGCGCATCGTCGAGCTCCAGGAGCAGGAGGAGCTCGAGTCCGTCCGGCCCGACCTCGACGGCAACCGCATCCAGGAGGTGTTGGGCATCGCACCCGGTCGCGAGGTCGGCGAGGCGTACCGCTGGCTACTGGAGCTGCGCCTCGACGAGGGCCCGCTCGGCGAGGAGGAGGCAACCCGCCGCCTCCTCGACTGGTGGTCCTCCCGGTGACAGCCCCACCTGCCCGCGAACTGTCACAAACGCACGGTCAGACGGCGTCACACTGACCGTTTCTGACAGCTCGCGAGCGTTCAGACTGAACTGCTAGCCTCCCTGAGGTTCACGGAACGAAGGATTCTCATGCTCAAGCGCCACGCCGCCCTCGCGATCGCGGCCGCCTCCGCCCTGATGCTGAGCGGTTGCGCCGCCGGATCCACGGAGCGCACGACGGTCACGGTGCGCGTCTGGGATGCCGCCGTCGCCGACGCCTATGAGACCTCGTTCGCCGCCTTCGAGCGAGAGAACCCCGACATCCGTGTCCGCGTCGACGTCGTCGAATGGGCGGACTACTGGACGAAGCTCCGCACCGACGTCGCGGCGGACACCGCTCCCGACGTCTTCTGGTTGAACAACTCCTACCTCGCCGGGTACGCGGACAGCGGGAGCGTGCTCGACGTCGGGCAGACGCTCGGCAAGGACGCCTCGAAGGACTGGGCGCCGAGCGTCGTCAGCCAGTTCACCCGGAACGACAAGCTCTGGGCCGTCCCGCAACTGTCCGACGCCGGCATCGCGGTCTACTACAACGCCGACCTCCTCGACGCGGCCGGCGTGAAGCCCGCCGAGCTCGAGGAGGCGACGTGGTCGCCCGACGCGACGAAGGACACCTTCCTGCCCCTGGCGAAGAAGCTGACGAAGGACGCGGCCGGGGTCTCGGCCGACCAGCCCGGCTTCAACCCGGCGGCGCCCGCGACCTACGGCACCGGCCTCGGGTACGACCTGCAGGCCGTGCTCCTGCCGTTCATCGGCTCGAACGGCGGGAAATACCAGGACGGCGACGACTTCGCGTTCAACGACCCGAAGACGAGCGAGTCCGTCAACTACCTCGTCAACGCGATCAACGGTGCCAAGGTCGCCCCACCGGCCGCTTCCACGAACGCCGACGGCGACTTCTCCCGCGACGCCTTCCTCCAGGGCAAGGTCGCGATGTTCCAGTCGGGGCTCTACAGCCTGAAGGCCGTGCACGACGGTGCCGACTTCCGCTGGGGTGTCGCCGAGCTCCCGGCCGGCCCTGCGGGCAAGGTCAGCGTCACGAACGGGATCGCCGCAGCGGGCAACGCGGCCACGAAGCACCCCGACCAGGTGAAGAAGGTGCTCGCCTGGTTGGGCAGCACCGAGGGCAACGCCCCCGTCGGTTCGTCCGGCTCGGCGGTCCCCGCCGTCACCGCGGCCCAGAAGCAGTACTTCGACTACTGGAAGGGCCAGGACGTCGACGTGCAGCCCTTCTTCGACGTGATCGCCGACGACGCGAAGACCATCGCGCCGCCGACGGGTGCCGGGTACGCGAAGGGACTCGCCGCCTACGACCCGATCTTCAAGGAGATCTTCGCGGGCACGACGCCCGTCGCCGACGGTCTCAAGAAGGCGCAGGAGGCGGCCAACGCCGCCATCAACGACTGAGTCCGGGCGCAGGGTATCGCAGGGCATGATGGACCATCATGCGGATCCTCATCGCGAGTCACCTCGAGCCTGAGTACGTCGAGGCGATCGGCGCCTCCCACCCGGATGTCGAGGTGCTGTACGACCCGACGCTCGTCGCGGTCCCGCAGTACGTCGCCGATCACCGTGGGCCGGCACCCGAGCTGTCCGCAGCGGACCAGCAACGGTGGGCGGACATGCTCGCCCGGGCCGACGTCGCGTTCGACTTCGACTGGCAGGACCCGGCGGCACTGCCGGAGCGCGCCCCGAACCTGAGATGGATCCAGGCGACGAGCGCCGGCATCGGTGCGTTCATGCGCCGGACCGGACTCGACGGCAGCGGCATCACCGTCACGACGGCGGGCGGCGTGCATGCCGTCCCACTCGCCGAGTTCGCCCTCACCGGGGCGCTCTTCGTGGTGAAGGGTGTTCCGTTCCTCCAGCGACGGCAGCGTGAGCGCCGGTTCGAGCGGTACACGACCAGGCAGCTCGCCGGGATGCGGGTCACGGTCGTCGGCGTCGGCGGCATGGGGTCGAACGTGGTGCGGACCTTCGACGCCATCGGCGCACGGGTGACCGCGGTGGGTCGGGTCGGTGGCACCTATGAGCTCCCCGACGGCGTCGAGCTGAGCGATGTGGACCGGCTCGACGAGGTGCTGCCGGGCACCGACGTGCTCGTCCTCTGCACGGCGCTCACGCCCGAGACCGAGAACCTCATCAGCGCCGACCGGATCGCACTCCTGCCCGACGGCGCCGCCATCGTCAACATCTCCCGAGGGCAGGTCGTCGATGAGGACGCGCTGATCGAGGCACTTCGGTCGGGCAAGCTCGGTGGCGCGGCGCTCGACGTCTTCCGCGAGGAGCCGCTGCCCGCGGACTCACCGCTCTGGGGCCTCGACAACGTCCTCATCTCGCCCCACTCGGCGTCCACGGTCGAGAGCGAGAACGCGACGCTCACGGCACTGTTCATCGAGAACCTCGCCCGCTACCGTGCAGGCGGACCGCTGCTGAACCGGTTCGACGCCGAGCGCGGGTACTGACCGACCCCGGCCATCGGGGCGTCGAGCCCGGGATCTCGGTGGCGTCCGAACCTGGCGAAACGCGCGGTCATTGCGCTAGAGATGTCGCTCGCGCACGTTTCGTGCTCGTAACGAATCTGCACCGGAAGGCTTCTCGGTTTGAGGGATTTGTTCGGAGCGTGCTGTAATCCTCTACAAGCACGTGCGAAGAACCTGCACACAGCCGTGCCGTCTCTCACACACAGAAAAACGAGGTCGACATCAATGTCATCCCCACGTAGTGGATTCCGGAAGAGCGCCGTCGCGCTCGCGGGTCTGTCCATCACCGCCCTCGCCCTCGCCGGCTGCGCCGCCGGTGGCAGCGGCTCCAGCAGCGGTGCCAGCGGCACGATCGTCATCGGCACGACCGACAAGGTCACGACGCTCGACCCGGCCGGATCGTACGACAACGGCTCCTTCGCCGTCATGAACCAGGTCTTCCCCTTCCTCCTGAACACGCCGTACAACAGCCCCGACGTCGAGCCCGACATCGCCGAGTCGGCCGAGTTCACCTCGCCGACCGAGTACACGGTGAAGCTCAAGAAGGGCCTCAAGTGGGCCAACGGCAACGACCTCACCTCCTCGGACGTGAAGTTCAGCTTCGACCGTCAGCTGGCCATCGCCGACGACAACGGCCCGTCGTCGCTCCTCAGCAACCTCGAGAAGACCGACGCGCCCGACGACCTCACCGTCGTCTTCACGCTGAAGACCGAGAACGACCAGACCTTCCCACAGGTGCTCTCGAGCCCCGTCGGCCCGATCGTGGACGAAGACGTCTTCTCCGCCACCGAGGTCACGCCCGACAACGACATCGTCAAGGGCAAGGCGTTCGCCGGCCAGTACACGATCGACAGCTACAAGTTCAACGAGCTCATCTCGTACAAGAAGTACGCCGACTACCAGGGCCTCCTCGGCGAGGCGAAGAACGACACCGTCAACGTGAAGTACTACACCGACGAGTCCAACCTGAAGCTCGACGTCAAGCAGGGCAACATCGACGTCGCATCGCGCAGCCTCTCCGCGACCGACATCGAAGACCTGAAGAAGGACAAGAACGTCAAGGTCGTCGACGGCCCCGGTGGCGAGATCCGCTACTTCGTCTTCAACTTCGACACGATGCCCTACGGAGCGACCACTGCTGACGCCGACCCGGCGAAGGCGCTCGCCGTCCGCCAGGCCGCTGCCGACCTGATCGACCGCGCTGCGATCGCCAAGGACGTCTACAAGGACACCTACACGCCGCTCTACTCCTACGTGCCCGCCGGCCTGACCGGTGCCACCGAGTCCCTCAAGGGCCTCTACGGCGACGGCGACGGCGGCCCGGATGCCGCCAAGGCGAAGGAGACGCTCGAGGCAGCCGGTGTGACCGTTCCGGTCGCGCTCAACCTCCAGTACAACGGTGACCACTACGGTTCCGGCTCCGGCGACGAGTACGCGCTCATCAAGGACCAGCTCGAGGCCGACGGCCTGTTCACCGTCAACCTGCAGCAGACCGAGTGGGTGCAGTACTCGAAGGACCGCACGACGGACGTCTACCCGGCGTACCAGCTGGGTTGGTTCCCGGACTACTCCGACGCGGACAACTACCTGACGCCGTTCTTCGCCACGGACAACTTCCTCGCGAACCACTACGACAACCCGGCCGTCAACGACCTCATCAACGAGCAGCGCTCGACGACGGACGCGGACGCACGGACCAAGCTCATCGAGCAGATCCAGGACACGGAGGCGGCCGACCTGTCGACCATCCCGCTGCTCCAGGGCGCTCAGGTGGCGGTCGTCGGCAAGGACATCGAGGGCACCGTCCTCGATGCGTCGTTCAAGTTCCGCTACGCCCCCATCACCAAGGGCTGAGTAGCCTGACCAACTGATAGCCGACTATGGTGAGTCGGACGTCGCGATCGGGGTGGCTCCACAGAGCCGCCCCGATCGTCTGTCCGGGCTCTACCGAGTCGGTGATCGAGGAGGATCCACTGCAATGACGGCAGCTGTCGCAACCCCACCCCCCAAGGCGGCCAGACGTTCCGGAGGTGGCGGACTCTGGCGGTACCTCGTCATCCGCTTCCTGCTGATCATCCCGACGGTGTTCATCCTCGTCACCATGGTCTTCTTCCTGATGCGCCTGACCGGTGACCCGATCACCGCGGCGCTCGGAGGTCGCCTCCCAGCCGACCAACTTGCGGAACGCATCAGCGCCGCCGGCTACGACCGGCCGCTCTTCGTCCAGTACTTCGAGTTCCTCGGACAGATCGCCGTCGGCAACTTCGGCACGACGATCTCCGACAACCGCCCGGTCATCGAGGTCCTCCTCACCTACGGCTCCGCGACCCTCGAACTCGCGATCTACGCCCTCATCGTCGCGTTCATCGTCGGCATCCCGCTCGGCATGCTCGCCGCCGCCCGCCGCGACCGCTGGCAGGACGCGGGCCTCCGCGTCTTCGCGATCCTCAGCTATGCCACCCCGGTGTTCTTCGCCGGCCTGCTGCTCAAGCTGGTCTTCTCCGTCTGGCTCGGGATCCTCCCGGTCGCCGGTCGAGCGAGCACCGGCACCGAGCTGACGCTCCAGACCATCTCCAACCCGTCCGGCATCTACCTGATCGACGCGATCCGCCTCGGCGACCCGACGGCGATCAGCGACGTCCTCGCCCACGCGGTGCTCCCGGCGATCGCCCTCGGCCTGTTGACGGCCGGGGTCTTCCTGCGGCTGGTCCGCACCAACGTCATCGGCACGCTCGGTTCCGGCTACGTCGACGCGGCCCGGTCGCGCGGCGTCAGCGAGTTCCGGCTCGTGACGAAGCACGCCTACCGTCCGGCGCTCATCCCGATCATCACGGTCATCGGCCTGCAGATCGCGCTCCTCCTCGCGGGCGCGGTCCTCACCGAGACGACGTTCGAATGGAAGGGCCTCGGCTTCATGCTGAGCGAGTACCTCAAGGCGCGTGACTTCGTCGCCGTCCAGGGGATCGTCGCGCTGCTGGCCGTCATCGTCGCCCTGACCAACTTCATCGTCGACATCATCGCGGCGATCATCGACCCGAGGGTGAGGTACTGAGCATGAGTGCTCCGACAGCCACCACCGCCGTGCAGACCGCGCCAGCGAAGCGTCCGCTGCGCGACCGCCTGCCCGTCGTGAAGCAGTTCCGCCAGTCGGTCGGGCTGCAGCGGGCGATGCTCGTCATCGGTCTCGTCGTCACGGGCGTGTTCGTGCTCATCGCGATCCTCGCGCCGCTCGTCGCGCCCTACCGGTTCAACCAGCTGCGCGGCGACGACGGTTCGTTCGGCACGCAGCAGGCGCCGAACGCGACGAACCTCCTCGGCACGACCGTCGGCGGGTACGACGTCCTGTCCCGGGTGCTCTGGGGCGCCCAGACCGCGCTCTTCGTCATCGTTTCCGCGATCATCCTGTCGATCTTCATCGGCGTCCTGCTCGGGCTCGTCGCCGGGTACTTCGGTGGCTGGCTCGACCGCGTGCTCGTGGTCGTGTGCGACGCGGTCTACGCCTTCCCGTCGCTGCTGCTCGCGATCGTCATGTCGATCGTCATCAGCCGGGGCCAGTCGAGCCTCTGGGGCGGCATCCTCGCCGCCGCGATCTCGATCACCGTGGTCTTCATCCCGCAGTACTTCCGGGTGATCCGCTCCGAGGTCGTGCGCATCAAGAGCGAGGCGTTCGTCGAGTCGGCGAAGGTCATCGGTGCGTCGAGCTCCCGCATCATGTTCCGTCACGTGCTGCGGAACGCGACGCGGACCCTGCCGCTCATCATCACCCTCAACGCCTCCGAGGCCATCCTCACGCTCGCGGGGCTCGGCTTCCTCGGGTTCGGCATCGAGCCGACTGCGGCCGCGGAGTGGGGCTACGACCTCAACCGGTCCGTCTCCGACGTCACGAGCGGGATCTGGTGGACCGCGCTGTTCCCCGGCCTCGCGATCGTGCTCGTCGTGCTCGGCATCACGCTCGTCGGTGAGAGCCTCAACGATCTGTCCGACCCGCGTCTGCGCAGCCGTCGTCGGGTCGGCGCGTCGAGCGGGTCGGTCGCTGCGACGTCGAGCATCACGACCACCGGCGGCACGCCCGACAGCCCCGGTGGCGCCGGGATGATGGACGCCGAGTCGCTGGGAGCCGTGAGCGACGCCGCGGCGGACAGCGATCAGGAGAACCGACGAGAGGACGAGCGCTCATGAGCGAGTCGACGCCGACCACCGGTCCACGCGACCTCGGCACCAAGGACATCGTCAGCATCCGCGACCTCGGGGTCTCGTTCTCGACCGACGCCGGCGCGGTGAAGGCGATCAACGACATCTCGCTGTCGGTCGCACCGCGCGAGATCGTCGCGATCGTCGGTGAGTCCGGCTCGGGCAAGACGGTCACGGCCAAGACCATCCTCGGTCTGCTCCCGGAGACGGCCACGGCCTCCGGCGCGGTCGTCCTGCGCTCGCGCGACGGTTCGACCGAGCAGGACGTCGTCACGGCGTCGGCGGAGCAGCTGCGGTCCATCCGCGGCAGCGACGCGGCGATGGTGTTCCAGGAGCCGTCCACGGCCCTCAACCCCGTCTACAAGGTGGGGTGGCAGATCGCCGAAGGTCTCCGCGCGCACGGGTCGTACACGAAGGCCGAGGCGCGGGCCAAGGCCATCGACATCCTGCGTCGCGTCGGCATCCCGGAGCCGGAGGAGCGGGTCGACTACTTCCCGCACCAGTTCTCCGGCGGGCAGAAGCAGCGCATCGTCATCGCGATGGCGCTCGTGCTCGACCCCGGACTGATCGTGGCCGACGAGCCGACGACCGCGCTCGACGTCACGGTGCAGGCGGAGATCCTCGACCTCCTGCGTCGGTGCCGCGACGAGTTCGGGACGGCCATCGTCCTCATCACCCACAACATGGGCGTCGTGGCCGACCTCGCCGACCGCGTCGTGGTCATGTACCAGGGCGACATCGTCGAGGAGGCTCCCGTCCAGGAGCTGTTCTCCTCACCGAAGGCCGAGTACACGAAGAAGCTCCTGTCGTCGGTGCCGCACGTCGGCCGCGGCAAGAGCTCCGCGCCGGCCGAGGTCGAGCGCGGGAAGCAGCTGCAGCTCGGTGAGCCGGTGGTGGTCGCGAAGGGGCTCGAGATCGAGTACCCCGGCCGCTTCGGTCGTGCCGGGTTCCGGGCGGTCAAGGGCGTCGACTTCACGATCCACGCGGGCGAGGTCCTTGGCCTGGTGGGGGAGTCGGGGTCGGGCAAGACCACGATCGGCCGCGCGATCGCCGGCCTCACCAAGGTGACCGGCGGCTCGCTGTCGGTGCTCGGTGTGGAGATGAACCGGGTGAAGGAGCGCGAGTTCGCCCCGAAGCGTCGTGAGATCGGGTTCGTGTTCCAGGACCCGGCGACGAGCTTCAACCCACTGCTCACGATCGCGGAGTGCGTGGCGGAGCCGCTCATCGTGCACGGCCGCTTCGGCGACGCACGGGCGGCCCGACGCCGGGTGGACGAGCTCCTCGAAGCGGTCCAGCTGCCGAAGGCGTTCGGCGACCGGTTCCCGCACGAGCTCTCCGGAGGTCAGCGGCAGCGCGCTTCGCTCGCGCGGGCGTTGGCGCTCGAACCGGCACTGCTGGTCGCCGACGAACCGACCTCGGCGCTCGACGTGTCCGTGCAGGCCCGCGTGCTGGAGCTCTTCGCCGAGCTGCAGCGTGAGTTCGGGTTCGCGTCGCTGTTCATCAGCCACGACCTCGCCGTCGTCGACATCCTCGCCGACCGCATCGTCGTGCTGTATCGCGGCGACATCGTGGAGGAGGGGCCCGGCTCAGCGGTGCTCGGTGCGCCGAGCGACGTCTACACGCGTCGTCTCCTCGCGTCTCTCCCCGTGCCCGACCCGGCCGAACAGGCCGTGCGTCGCGAGGAGCTCAAGCGCCTCCGCGCCTGACAGCAGGAGATCTGGACGAGGGCAGGATCGAACGTCGCGTTCGGGTCCTGCCCTCAGTCGCTTCTCCTGTTGCCAAGCGGTGGTCTGTGACCTCAGCCGAGCTTGACGGCGGTGCCGTAGGCGACGACCTCCTGGTAGTTCTGGCCGACCTCGGCCGCGTCGAACCGCATCGCGAGTACCGCGTCGGCTCCGAGCGCGGTGGCCGCCTCGATGAGTCGCTGCTTCGCTTCCTCGCGGCTCTCAGCGAGCTGCTTGGTGAGCCCGGAGAGCTCACCGCCCAGCAGTGCCTTGAAGTTGGCGCCGAGTTGCACGCCCGCGTTGCGTGCACGGACCGTGAGTCCGGTCACCTCGCCCAGCACCTCGGTGACCTGGCGGCCGGGGACATCGTTCATCGTCGAGATCAGCATGCTCGCAGTCTGGCACCGCTGCGCCCGCCCCCATAGGGGGGATGTCCCGGGTTCCAATCGCTTCATGGGAACGATGAAGTCAAAAATATTTAACTCGACTTACATCTCATATTCCTTTATTGTCATGGCAACCTGGAAGTTCCAGGAGAACTGGGGTTCAAGATGAGGAAAGTATTCGTGCGTGGCGGTATTACTGGAGCGGCGGTGGCCGCACTCGTGGTTTTCGGGGCGGCCTTCCCGGCGCATGGCGAGACAAGTGAGCCCGCGCAGCTCGCCGCCTCATCGCCGTCGAGCGGCCTCCCAGCAGGGGAAATCGATCAGGATACCGTCGCAGCTGCTGTTGCGAACCTTGAGGTTTCGGACTTCGAACGCGCGACCACCATTGACGGTTCATCAGTCATCACCACATATGACTTGGGATCCGGGATTAAGTTGGCCGTTTCTCAGGACCGATCGCGTCTCGGTGGCGGCTGGGGGCCTTACGGGCTGTATGTGGATCTAAATCGGACAGATCAAGGGATCATCGCTAGCGGCGGTGCCGGTGCTCTGGCGGTTACGCTGTGCGCATTGCCCGGCGTTGGCATTCCGCTCTGCGCAGTAGCTACCGGGGTCTTCGTTGCAGCGGCAGCCGCTATTGCCGCTCATGGTCTATGCGGCAATGTGCTTCGTATCCACGTTCAGCAGCTCGGATATCCGCAGTGCGTGTGAAATCCCGCCGCGAGCCGCTGCAGATCCGACGCGCTATGACCGCCGGAATAGTGTCCAGCGCGGTTCTGATTACCGTGGTCGGTCAGAACCTGACGTATACCCCGGCGGAATATGCGGCAGTTGCGGGCGGAGTCGGTGTTCTGCTTCTCGCTTGTTATCTCGTCCTGAGGTGGATCAACGAAACCCGCTCGAGATGATCGCGGCACACGCATCGTGAACCCGGCGGCCGGACGGAGGGCCTTTCCTTCGTTCGGCCGCTGGGTTGCGTCGGGCGAGGTCGGCGGGTGACGGCAGACTGGGGTGGTGCACATCGTCCTCCAGCAGCTCGACGGCGCCCGTGTGCGCGTCGTGCACCTCGAGGACCGTCCCACTTCATCCGGCGAGCCACCTCCGGTATCCGAGACCACCATCCCGCGGGCCGACCTCGCGGCCTTCGTCCGGCGTCTCGAAGCCGAGCCGAATCCGCCGCGCTGGGTGTGGGACGACACCACGCTCTGGTACCCGGCGCTCCTCGCCGCGGGTGTCCGGATCGCCCGCTGCGTCGACCTCCGGCTCTCCCACAACCTCCTCCGCAACGCCGCCTTCACCGCCGACTCCGCACTCGCGACGGCTCCGGCCGGCCCGTGGGACGAGGTCCTCGACCCGCGCGTCGCCCAGCGTGCGGAGGCCGTCGGGACCCTCTTCGACCTCGACCTCCCAGGCGGCGAACGCGATCCCGTCGCCGAGTTCACGCTCCAGCGTGATGCCGTCGACGGCGCGACACCGCAGGGACGCTCGCAGCTCGGACTCCTCCTCGCCGCCGAGTCCGCCGGTGCCCTCATCGCCACGGAGATGACCTTCGCCGGTCTCCCGTGGGACGCCGAGGCCCACGACCGCATCCTCGCCGACGCCCTCGGCCCCAAGGTGCCGCCCGGTGTCCGTCCGGCGAAGCTGGCCGCGGTCCTCGAGGAGGTCAAGGCCGCCCTCGGGGTGCAGGACCTCAGCCCTGAGTCGCCTGGCGAACTCCTCAAGGCCCTGCAGCGTGCCGGCATCAACGCGACGTCCACCCGGCAGTGGGAGCTGCAGGAGATCGAGCACCCCGTCATCGAGCCACTGCTCCGGTACAAGAAGTTGTCGCGTCTCCTCACCGCGAACGGTTGGACGTGGGTCGAGACCTGGGTGAAGGACGGACGCTTCCGTCCCACCTACGTTCCCGGCGGGGTCGTCACCGGCCGCTGGGCGTCCGACGGTGGCGGTGCCCTCCAGCTGCCGCACCAGGTCCGCGGTGCCGTCCTCGCGGACGAGGGGTGGCGCTTCGTCGTCGCCGACGCCGCCCAGCTCGAGCCACGCATCCTCACCGCGATGTCCGGCGACCGCGCGATGGCCGATGCCGGACGCGGCGTCGACCTCTACCAGGGCATGGTCGACGTCGGCGCGGTCGACACCAGACCACACGCGAAGATCGCGATGCTCGGTGCCATGTACGGCGCGACGACGGGGGAGAGCGGGCGCCTCCTGCCCCGGCTCACGCGGGCGTTCCCTCGGGCGATCGAGTTCGTCGAGACGGCCGCCAGGGCCGGTGAACGCGGCGAGCGGGTCAGCACCCGACTCGGTCGGACCTCTCCGCTCCCCGGTGCCGACTGGCGGGAGATCCAGTCGGCCGCCTCGATGGAGGGGGCGAACGCCGCCGCGACCCAACGCGCCCGCATGGAGGCGCGCAGCTGGGGTCGCTTCACGCGCAACTTCGTCGTGCAGGGCACAGCCGCCGAATGGGCGCTGTGCTGGATGGCCGGCCTCCGGACACGGCTGCAGGCGCTCGCCGCAGAGACGGTCGGTCCGGCGGCCGCGCTCACCGAGTCGGCCCACCTCGTCTTCTTCCTCCACGACGAGATCGTCGTCCACTGCCCCGAGCACCAGACCGAGCGGGTCGTCGCCCTCGTGCGCGAGGCGGCTGCTGAGGCCGGTCGCCTGATCTTCGGCACCGCGCCGGTCGAGTTCCCGGTCACCACCGCCGTCGTCACCTCCTACGCCGACGCCAAGTAGCCCGCGAACTGTCAGTAGATGCGGGTGTGCGCGGCCCGCACTGTTCCGAAGTGACAGTTCGCGAGCCAGGCCGGACTCAGCCGCCGGTGATCGCCCGGACCGCGTCGCCGATGATGAGGTACCACCCGTAGACGGCGAGGGCGAGACCGATGAGCCACCACCATCCCGTCCGCCGGGACAGACGTCTGCCCTGCCCGGCCACGCCCCGAGGCGGACGGATCAGCGGGAACGAACCCGGCATCGTCGCCGCGTCGACCGGTTCCAGTCGGCGATCCCGCCAACGCTCCCACTGCGTGATGCGCTCGGTCAGGATGTCGACGACCGACATCAGCCACCTCCACACCTCGGGGTCGAGGGTCGAGAGGTCCTTGGGCGAGTAGAGGAACAGATGGTCGTCGACGATCTCGACATCGAGCTCGGCCACCGTGTCGATGAACCTCGCCATGATGTCGGGCGTGAAGAGGTACAGGGCGTCGGTCTCGTACCCGCGCGGGCAATACAGCTCGAAGTGGCGGTCGAAGTCGCCTTCGAGTGAGAGCCGCTGATCCTTGGCGTAGGTGACGGGCAGACGGGGGTGCAGGAGCGAGTTGTTGCCGACGGCGTCCAAGACGATGTGGGGGAGCGCCACCGGCAGCCGGAGTGCCACATACCCCCAGCGGTGCTCCTTGCGATTCCGCCCCGAACCGACGATCGTGCGCAGGTTCCCGACGGACAACGGCGACCTGCCGCCCCGCCACAGCAGGTCCCTGACCACGCTCGTCCCACCCATCGTGAAGATCAGGCCGGGCAACGCCACCGGTATGGCGAACGGTCGGTAGCTCAGTCCGTTCGCCCGCGCGAACCGGTCCAGCCGGTACTGGCGGACGCCACTGCGTCGTCGGACCGTGCGCGCCAGCAGGACGAGCATGCCGACGGGCAGTGCGAGGTAGGGCAGGAGGATCAGGGCCGACCAGTCCCATGGCTCGTCCGGCATCGAGCCGTCTTCGAGCACGAACCACCAGGCGGAGAGGAAGAGGACCGGCAGCACAGCCACCACGACGGCGGGCCAGATCGCGGCCATGAGTGGTGGACGGACCTCGCCCGGGAGGCCCGCGCGGTACTCGCGGAGTGCGCGTCGGTCGATCCGTTCCGTGAGTGGTCGCGTGTCCAGCGTCGAGGTTCGAGTCGTCGGAGCGGTCATCGCACGTGCGGTGTTCCGTGGGGTACGGGCGCGGGCGTCATCGTCGCGGGCGTCCGGCCAGGGCGGTTCGCGGCGACCGTGAGTGCCCGGCCGGCCGCGTGGACGAGGGCCTCGAGCGGACCGCGACGCTTGGTGAGGGCGATGATCCAGCCGAGGACGAGCGCGCCGGCGACGTGCATGAGCCAGAGCTGCGGGCTCGAGATCAACCACGCCGTGTCGGCATACGTCCCCACGATCGCGGCGATCAAGGCGCCCACCGACGCCATGAAGACGTGCGCCGAGTAGACGGTGAGCGGCGCGGCCCCGGCCACGGTCGCCGGCAGGAGTGCGAGCGACCAGCCGCGGTTCAGGACCGTACCGAGCGCCAGGCACAGGCCGATGACGACCGCCGCGATCCCGATCGTGAAGACGAGGTCGAGCGTGGTGCCCGAGTGCGGGGCGCGGGCGACGAGCCACCAGAAGGACTCCGTGGGGCTCGTGCCGTACATCCCTTCGGCGAGGGCGTCCTCGACGGCGGTGATCGTCGTCGGATGGGGCTCGAGGCCGCCGGTCCAGGCGCGCGCGATGCCCTGGACACCGCCGACGGGACCGAGGAGCAGGGCGGCGAGGCGATCTGCGGCGATGGCGACGACGAGTCCGATCGCCGCAAGCCGGAGTGCGAACCGCCGCAGGGTCCCGTTCGCCCGAGCATCCATGAGCAGCCGACCGACCGCCATCCCGACGAGGACGTAGACGATCCAGGTGAGCGCCGGGTAGACCCCGGTGAGGAGCAGCCCGCGGGCGAACCCGCCACCCGAGACGTCGAACCAGGATGCACTGCCGATCTCGGGGGAGTCCACGCCACTCAGCGGCACCCGGAGCGCCTGCGAGCAGATCGGCCAGACCACCGCCCAGACGGCTGCGACGATCAGCAACGTGCGCGGACGCCACGTGACGGCCGGGATCGCGAGCCAGAAGGTCACGCCGTAGTAGGCGATGATCACGTAGATGCCGCCGGGCAGGACGCCGAGCGTGAGACCGAGGACGAGCAGGGCGAAGCCGCGTCCGAAGAGGTTGAGGCGCGCTGCTGCGGGAGAGCCGGCGGCGAGGTCGCGGCGGCTCGTGAGCACGATCCCGATCCCGGCCAGCACCGCGAACAGGGCCGCGGCCTTGCCCGAGAGGACCTCCGTGATCGGCGTGTGTCCACCGGTCGCAATGTCGAACGCCCAGACGTGCGTGGCCATCATGCCGATGAGCGCGAGGAACCGCGCGAGATCGAGACCGAGCAGTCGGTCGGCGCGCTGTCGGCTGGCTGGGGTGCTCATCGGGTCCAGCATCCCACGCGTGGCGACTTCGCGACAGGCCCGCGGTGGCGGTACGGGCTCTCGTCCGGTACGCTGTGAAGGTTGCCCGGGTACGTCCGCTCTGTTCTCACCCGATCGCAACGATGCTTACACCCTCCTGCCACAGAAAGTCTGTGGCCGTTCGAGTCCGAAGGAGGTGGGTTAGTGACGCATCAGTACGAACTCATGGTCATCCTCGACCCCGAGATTGACGAGCGCACGGTTGCACCGAGCCTCGACAAGTTCCTCAACGTCATCCGCAACGATGGTGGAACCATCGACAAGGTCGACATCTGGGGCCGTCGTCGTCTCGCTTACGAGATCAACAAGAAGACCGAAGGCATCTACGCCGTCGTGGACTTCACTGCATCGAGCGCTGCCACGCAGGAGCTCGACCGTCAGCTGAAGCTCTCCGAGGCCGTCATGCGCACCAAGGTGCTGCGTGCCGAAGAGGCCATCGCTCAGGTCGCCACCGAGACGAAGCGCAGCGAAGAGAAGGCCGCCCGCAAGGCTGCCGCCAAGCCCGCTGCTGCTGTCGCCGCGGCTCCCAAGGCAGACGCGGCTCCGGCTGCGGCTGAGACCAAGGAAGCCTAGGGCTCATGGCCGGCGAGACCGTCATCACCGTGGTGGGCAACCTGACCAGCGATCCGGAACTGCGTTTCACGCAGAACGGCCTGGCTGTCGCCAACTTCACCATCGCTTCCACGCCGCGCAACTTCGATCGCGCGACGAACGAATGGAAGGACGGCGAAGCGCTGTTCCTGCGCGCGAGCGTCTGGCGTGAATTCGCCGAGCACGTGGCCGGATCGCTCACCAAGGGAAGCCGCGTCATCGCGACCGGGCGTCTCAAGCAGCGTTCCTACGAGACGAAGGAAGGCGAGAAGCGGACTTCGATGGAACTCGAAGTCGACGAGATCGGCCCTTCGCTCCGGTACGCGACCGCGACCATCAGCCGTGCACCCTCGGGTGGCGGCGGCGGTGGTCAGCAGCGCGGCGGCGGAGCTCCGCAGGTGCAGCAGAACGAGCCCTGGGCTCAGAGCGCACCCGCAGCTTCCGGCGGCAACGGCGGTGCAGATGCCTGGAACACTCCGGGCAGCTACAGCGACGAGACCCCCTTCTAAACAGATTCGATCGGTCCGGTTCTGCCGGCTAGCCGATCACTCCATTCACACGCAAAGGAACAACCATGGCTGGAAAGTCGAGCGGCGACCGCCGCAAGCCTGCCCGCGGTGCTAAGGGCGGCAAGAACGTCGCTCCCGCGAAGGCGATCCGCGTTGGTGTCATCGATTACAAGGATGTCGCCACGCTTCGCAAGTTCATCTCAGAGCGGGGAAAGATCCGCGCTCGTCGTATCACCGGTGTCAACGTCCAGGAGCAGCGACTCATCGCACGTGCGGTCAAGAACGCACGCGAGATGGCGCTCCTGCCCTACGCCGGCTCTGGCCGCTAGGAGGCGCCGCACATGTCGAAAGTGATTCTGACGCACGAGGTCTCCGGCCTCGGCTCCGCTGGTGACGTCGTCGACGTCAAGAACGGCTACGCTCGCAACTTCCTCGTGCCCCAGGGTTTCGCGACCCCGTGGACCCGCGGTGGCGAGAAGCAGGTCGAGCAGATCAAGTCGGCCCGCGCTGCGCGCGAGCACGCCACGATCGAAGAGGCCCAGGACCTGAAGGCTCGCCTCCAGGCCACCAAGGTCAAGCTCACGGTCAAGACGGGTGGCGAAGGCCGTCTGTTCGGTTCCGTGAAGCCTGCCGACATCGCGAAGGCCGTGGCGGAAGCCGGGCTGGGCGAGGTCGACAAGCGCAAGATCGAGATCCACACCCCGATCAAGTACGTCGGCGAGCACGAGGCCACCATCAGCCTCCGCGACGAGATCGTCGCCACGATCACCCTTCAGGTGGTCGCGGCCAAGTAGTACCCGCCGTGCGGTGTCGGACCTTCTGGTCCGGCGCCTCATGCGCGTCGTGATGAGCGCGATGGCGGTGGACCGAGAGGTCTGCCGCCATCGCGTTTTTCTGTGCCCAGAACGGGGGCGACGCGTCGCCCCGACACCTGTGTGCTACACCCGTTTCGCCCTCTGCGTCAAGCAAGTTGTACACAGGTGACCCCCGTTCTCCCCAACGTTCGACACAGGATCGAAAGAACTTTCCACACACAGCCTGTGGAGTCAGAATCACCTGGTCAGAAGCGTATTGTGCGCCAGAAAAACTTCTCTCTCCACAGGGTTTCCCACAGCTTGTGCACACGACACGCGGCGTTTCCCCCGATCTCTCCACAGAGTTATCCACAGGCAGAGTTGGTTGTGGAGACGAGTGGCCCTATCGTGAGTCATCGGCGTCTCGGAACAGCCGGACGAGCAGGCTGAGCAGCCCTCGTCCGTAGCCCTTGAGCGCCCCGCAGGGCCCGTGCGTGTCGCATGCTCCTGCTACACCTGAGTCGTCACCACCCGCACCACCCGAGTCCACATCGAGAAGGGATGTCCACTTGTCGATCGCTCACCTCAACCGCTCCGAAGGCGGCGGATCGTACGACGAGCCGCGCGGCAACGAGCGGGTCCCCCCGCACGACCTCCTCGCGGAGCAGAGTGCACTCGGCGGCATGCTGCTGTCGAAGGACGCGGTCGCCGATGTGGTCGAGACGCTCCGTGGCGTGGACTTCTACATCCCGAAGCATGAGGTCATCTACGACGCCCTCCTGACGCTGTACTCGCACGGTGAGCCGACCGACGTCATCACCGTCACCGACGAGCTCGTCAAGACGGGTGAGCTGTCGCGCGCCGGTGGCGCGGACTACCTCCACACGCTGACGAGCCTCGTCCCGACCGCGGCGAACGCCGGCTACTACGCCCGCATCGTCGCGGAGCGCGCACTGCTGCGTCGTCTCGTCGAGGCGGGCACCCGCATCGTGCAGATGGGTTACGCCGCAGAGGGTGAGGCCGTCGAGCTCGTCAACTCCGCTCAGGCCGAGATCTACGCCGTCTCCGGTAACCAGGAGGTCGAGGACTACGTCCCGCTGACCGACGCGGTGAGCGCGGCGATCGATGAGATCGAGGCCGCCAAGCACACCGACGGTTCCATGACCGGCGTGCCGACGGGCTTCCGCGAGCTCGACGAACTGACGAACGGTCTGCACCCGGGTCAGCTCATCATCGTCGCCGCCCGACCCGCTATCGGTAAGTCCACGCTCGCGCTCGACTTCGCTCGTGCCGCTTCGGTCCACTACAACCAGCCGTCGATCTTCTTCTCGCTTGAGATGGGGCGTAGCGAGATCGCGATGCGTCTCATGAGTGCTGAGGCATCCGTGCCGCTGCAGCTCATGCGTAAGGGCACCGTCGATTCGCAGGACTGGACGAAGATCGCCCAGGTGCGCGGCCGCATCAACGACGCACCGCTCTACATCGACGACAGCCCGAACATGACGCTCGTGGAGATCCGCGCGAAGTGCCGTCGACTCAAGCAGCGCGTGGGCCTGAAGATGGTCGTCATCGACTACCTCCAGCTGCTGACCTCCGGTAAGCGTGTCGAGAGCCGTCAGCAAGAGGTCTCGGAGTTCTCCCGTGCGCTGAAGCTCATGGCGAAGGAACTCCAGGTCCCCGTCATCGCGCTGTCGCAGCTGAACCGTGGTGCGGAGCAGCGTGCCGACAAGATGCCGGCGCTGTCCGACCTCCGTGAGTCGGGCTCGATCGAGCAGGACGCCGACATGGTGGTGCTCCTGCACCGCGAGTCCGCCTACGAGAAGGACAGCCCGCGAGCCGGCGAGGCCGATCTCATCATCGCCAAGCACCGCAACGGCCCGACCCGCACGATCACCGTGGGCTTCCACGGCCACTTCAGCCGCTTCGCCGACATGGCGCCGGGGATGTAGGTGTGAACGCGCCATGCAAAGTATCGCGTGGCCAAACTTCTCGTCGTTTCGTGTGAAGCGCGACAGATTATTTGGCATTTCTGCCTCGGCGCGTCTCTTCAGCACAAGAGACGGGGCGCCCCGCTGAGAGCAAACCCGAATTGCCCTCTGGTCCGGCCGTGGCGGAACCCGATCCGCCGCGGCCTGCTTTCAACCTTGGTAGGTGAAGTCACTCGAGTTCGTCTATCCAGCGGTTCACCGTACGAGATCGGCAGATCCCAGTGTGCAGGGGAAGCTTTGGGCTGCTTGGCGTCTGTGTACGTGGGCTGAGGCCACGAAACCGGGCTCATGCGGACTCGAGTTTGCAGGTGGTGTCGACTACCCGACGTCGGTACGCACTCTGGCGTCACCGTGACTGTGCAAAGGGATTGGAACGGAGAAGCCCCACGGCTATTCGGAGGGGACCGGAGTAGCCGTGGGGCCCGAGCGACGTATCCACTTCCGCTCGGAAGTGCAGTGCTGCGGTCGTTCGGGGAAACGGGTGCAGCACCGCGACTGGAGCTGGATGAGAACAGCTCCGAGGGGACGGGGTTCAGGACGTCGGGCGGACGAACTTCTCCGGCGGGGTACGAGTGCCGGCGAGGAACGCGGCGAGGCCGGCATCGAAATCCATGGCGGAGCCGACGAAAAGCGCACTCTCGTCGGGAGCGACGTAGATCGTCCCGCCCCCGCGCGTGGTATGCACGACGCAGACTCCTGCACCGTCCTCGAGCGGGATACTGCGCAGTTCTGCGTCGGGATCGAGTTGAGCGAAGTACCGCTCAGCCACCGTTACAAGCTGTTCGTTGTCGCGGGATCCGTTCATGGGAGCCTCCCAGGGGTCGTGAGGAGCACATCGAGTGAGATTCCGAGCACTGCACGGTCGCTCCGAGTCAGAGTCGGTGGCCGTAGAAATACTTCGCCCCGCGGACCCAGTCCTGGCGACTGAGTGCGTCGACGTAGGCGTGCACGGCGTCGAGCCGGTCGCCATTCATCTGCGTGTCGTAGTCGACGGGACAGTCGACACCGGACCAGATCGACAGGAGACTCCCCGGAACGATGATCCCGAGCTGTTCCCCGGAAGCCGCAGCGATCGAGGCGTGTTCGACGAGTCTCCGTGCAAACAGCGAGGGGTGAGCGGGCTGACCGTAGAGGACGTATGCTGTCCGATCAGTTGACTGGATGGCGCGGCCGACGTGCTCGGCGAGTTCGTCGGGGGACGGAGAATCGCCGAGTTCCGCCTGGAACGGCACCAGGCTGGCGATGGCCTGGAGCAGGGCCTCGGAGATCTCCGGGTCTTCGTTCCAGTCCTCGAGCAAACCCAACATCAGCGCCACAGCCTCGATGGACATCATCGACGTGCTGCTGTGCGCGAAGGTAACGACCGTGGACGGAGCCGCATTCGTCAGGAATGCCATCGTCTCGAGGTCGGCCAGGTCGTCGTGCGTCGCAACCGACGCGAACACTCGGACAGCGAAGTCCGTGAATGGCTGGTGACGCACCGTATTGAGAAGATCGATGAGGATGCTCTTCGGATCGAGATCGCCGACCCTGAAGGAGTCGAGTGCTGCGAGAAGGTACTCGTCCGGCGTCCGCGCGGCACGCAGTGCTGCTGCGCGATCCGCAGCCGTCGCGCTCGATACCGGGCCGAACCATTTGCTGCGTTGCAGTTCGATGGAGATCGTCATGGCTGGCTCCTCTCGGTCGTCGAGCCTACCCGTCGCTGCCACGCCATGACGCTGATCGATCCGGAAGGCGATCACTTCGGTGCAGTTCGGGTTCGCTCTTGCGTCGATGTTCAGCCACTCCGGATTGGGCGTCCTACCGTATTGGCCAACGCAGAAGTCGGTGTTCACGTCGGCAAGGGCATCGGACGACACACGGTTCTCGCCGGTGAGCGGACATTGTCGACATCCGATACGCGGCCGACCTCATGGTGCACGGCGACCGGTTGAGACCGCCATCGTTACTGGACGGCGCTCAGCGGTTTATCGTGGATAAAGCCAACGTCACACGCTGTTGTGGGACGGTCAGTAGGTCGGCTCGATCCTCATGTCCGTTCCCCGCACCGACCCAGGGCCTACGTTCTAGCGTGAAGCCCGTCGATGCTGGTTTCTCTCACCATCGAAAGCGGGATGGTCGGGAATGCTGCTTTCTCGTGGTGGGGTGGGTCGCGAGCGACGCGCTCCACGGAACCAACGCCAGCGGATGATCGCCATGACGAGCGCCACCGCGCCGGCGCCGCCAGGGAGGATCGCGATGAAGATCCCCGCCATGAGCCTCTCCTGATCGCCACTCGTCATTCCGATGGCGACAAAGAGGGCGGCGGCGCCGAGCATGAGGAGGCCGAGGGAGCCTAGTCCCCAGGGGCTGACCACCGGCCAAAAGTGCGGACCCGCCTGCCGTTCGTCGGTCAGCCAGGGAAACGGCCCACGACGAAAGTCGGGGCGGGGCGGACGAGTCACGTGCAGCTCCTGGTGCGCGTCACGGCTACCCGCCGAACTTCGGGACGTCGATGCTCACGGTGTCGTCCACGCCGTCGATGCCGGTGCTCGTCATCCTCTCACCATACTGCTCACCCCAATGATGACTTCCGCACGAGATCGCGATCACTGGCCGCGCCTGAGTTTGGCACTTTGCCCATCGTCAGTTCTGGCTCGGCACCGGGTCGCGCGCGACATTCCGCGGTGAGAAGCTTGCGTTGTGACCGGTATCAACCTGACCTTCGCGCCACCGCTGAGGGGCACGTTCTATCGCGCGATCGACCCGAGCTTCCGCGAGTTCGCGATCGCCGGATCGCGTGCCGCCGGGCGCTACTCGCGGGCGAACGAGCCGACGCTGTACCTGAGCTCGTCCATCGACGGAGTGGAGGCCGCGATGCTCGCCCACCAGGACGCTCGGGCGGCGGCGCGTGAGATCGTGGAGATCGATGTCGAGGCGTCCGGCATCGTCGACCTGCGCGACGTGGGTGCGCTGGAGTCGGCAGGCATCGACCTTGCTGACGCGGCAGCCCCGTGGCAGAACGTCGCCGCCGCCGGAGGCACGCCGACATCGTGGAGCGTCCGCGACCGCCTCCTTGCCGGCGGCGCGAACGGTTTGATCGATCCCTCGCGCAAGCGACCGGGCCTCTGGCATCTGGTGCTCTTCCGCTGGAACGAGGCCGATGCGCCGGTCGTCAGCTTGAGAGGGACTCATGTTGCCGCCGCGAAGTGACGCCGCGAGACGACGTTCGTCCTGATCCGAGCGTGTGCCGGGTCGCTCAGCTCTGAGCGCGGCGCGCATGCGTGCGCGCCTTCATCCGGTTGCCGCAGACCGCCATCGAACACCACTTCGCGGTGCCAGGTCGACTGTGGTCGACGAGGAACTGCGTGCACTCGTGGTTCGCGCAGGCGCGGAGGCGCCCGGGGAACTCCGTGATCACGCTCGACCACGCCAGCACGACCCCCGCCACAAGGCGATCGTCGTCAGGGACCTGAAGCTCCCAGACCACGCCGTCCGGGGTGATGCGCGGCGTGCGCACGGCATCGTCGAGGATACCCGCGAGGTCTCTGATCGCTCCTCCGTCATCGCCACGAACCATGGTCTGCAACGCCTGTCTCGCACGTCGGAGGCGCGCCAGCTCGTCCACGGATCCGGTGCCGCCCCAGCTGCGCGCCAGGTCTTGTCCGGTCGCCCCCTCGAGACGGTCGGTCGGGGTGCCCTCGACGACCGGCGCACTGTTCAGCAGGCCCAGCAGCAGCTCCTCGTCGCGAAGCATCGCTCTCCGTTCTCGTGCGCCGTCCGGCGCCCAGGATCCATGCTACCGTCTGGCTAACCAGTAAAACAATCTTAAGGGGTTAGCAATGGTCACCGTTCACCACCGCACCGTCTCGATCGACGGGCTCGACGTCTTCTACCGTGAGGCCGGCCCGGCAGACGCTCCCGTCCTCCTGCTCCTCCACGGGTACCCGAGCAGCTCCCACATGTTCCGGCACCTCATCCCGGCCCTTGCCGGCCAGTACCGCGTCATCGCTCCGGACCACATCGGCTTCGGTCGCTCCTCCGCCCCCTCGGTCGACGAGTTCGAGTACACCTTCGCGGCCCTCGCCGGGGTGACCGGCCGGTTCCTCTCGACCATCGGCGTGACGCAGTACACGATCTACGTCCAGGACTACGGCGCCCCGGTCGGCTGGCGCCTGGCCCTCAATGACCCCACTGCCGTCGTCGGGGTCATCTCCCAGAACGGCAACGCCTACGAAGAAGGCTTCGTGCCGAGCTTCTGGGACCCGATCTGGGCCGACGCCGCCGAGCGGACCACCGAGACGCGCGACGCGCTCCGTCCAGCCCTCGGCCGGGAAGCCGTCGAATGGCAGTACACCCACGGCGTGCCGGACGTGACGACTGTCGACCCCGACGCCTGGGAGCACGACCTGGCGCTCCTCGCCCGCCCGGGTCAGGACGACGTGCAGCTGGCGCTCTTCCGCGACTACGCCACCAACCGGGACCTCTACCCCGCGGTGCACGAATGGCTCCGCACCTCACAGGTACCGGTCCTGGCGATCTGGGGTCGTCACGACGAGATCTTCGCCGCCGCCGGAGCCACAGCGTTCACCCGCGACGCCCCCGATGCTCGCGTCGAGCTCGTCGACGGCGGACACTTCCTCCTCGAATCCGACCTCGACCACGTCGCTGCCACCATCACGGAATGGCTCCGGACGACTGACCGGAGCGCTTAGCCCGGCGGGTTGGTCCCTCCGCCTGGACCGAGGTCAGCGGCGGCGCGTTCGGCTCGGACGGCTCAGGCTGCTGGCGGGTTGATCGTCAGTACGCCGGGTAGTCCGGAGGCTGCGAATGCCGCTTGGATGGCAGCGGTGACCTGGTCATCCGGTTTGCTGAGGTTGGCGTGGAGCGTGGTTTCGCCGTCGGCGACGGTGTAGATGATGCTGTCCAGGCCCGATGATCCCTGGAACGGGATGGTGAGCGCTTCGAGGAAGTCGGCGAGTGCAGCGGGTGGTGTCTCGTCAGTGGTGATGCGTACGCCCTTGTAGGCGCCGGTGCCGCTGTCCCAGGTCAGGGTCCATCGGACGGGACCGACGGTGTCCTCGAGGCGGTCGCCGGTCGTGTGCTGGCGGAGCAGGTCGACGAAGTCGGTGTACCGTCCCCGCTCGGAAGCGTCCAGATGGGCGGGGGCGTCGGTGGCGAAGTACAGCGTGATCGGCCCCGGTCCGGCCAGGTGTTCGGCGACCGACACCCAGCCGTCGTCCGAGATGGTGTTCCAGTTCTCGGCGAACACCGTCGAACGGGCGGCCGTTTCGACGGTGCTGATGTCGCAGGGTGCGAAGCGGTCGGTGGGTGCGAGTGACTGCAGGACCGTCGCCGTCTCATCGACCGTGATGTCCTTGTCGAGGTCCACCGACAGGGTGCAGCTCGAGCCGGAGCTGTAGGTGAACTCCTTCGCGTACGCCGAGACGGTGCCGTGATCGCCGACGACCTCCTGGAGGGCCGGTGTCACCCGCCAGGAGGCGATCCTCATCGTCGAACAGGAGTACAGGATCAGCGCTGCGATGCAGGCCATGGCGATGAGGAGGACGAGCACGACGATCCGGCCGGCCCTACTGCGGTGGGTGCGTGGCGATCTCGGCCGGGGTTCGCGAAGGGTCGGCTGGACGAACACGTCACACCACTTCCTGTGTGGCCGACCTGCGTCGGCGGAGGCGACCGGTGCCGACGGCGGCCGCGCGCGGTCCGATCGTCGCCGTCGCGGACATCATCGTCGGGAGAAGAGCCGCTCGAACAGCGAGGGCTTCGGAGCGGGCCGGCTGCCGGCGATCCGGCGCATCCGTGCCTGGATCTCCGGATCGCTCTGCATCGCCAACATCGCCAACCGCGCCGATCCGAGACCCCACTGCGACCAGTGCTTCGCGTGAGCCGTCACCGCCGTGATCTGGCTGAGCTGGTTCAGATCGCTGAGTTCCCGCCATCGCGTGAGGTCGAGCATCGCGATCTCCTCGGCATAGGTCTCGTTCACCCGGGTGATCCCGGCGTTGCCCGCTCGACGGCGCGCAGGGGTCTCGGCCGAGGCGTCGCCCGTCGCGAGGTGGATGGTGGCGAGCTCGTCGAGTAACTCCTCGAACACTGCGTGCAGCTCGGAACGGACCTCGGGGGCTGTCGCGATGACCTGGTCCTCCTCGGTCCTCCACGCGATGAGCACGCCGCCGGAGCAGAGGCGGCACAGTTGCCTGGGCACGATGCGGCTCGTGGCGTAGCCGCACTGGCAATACCCCGCGATGTTGGAGAGGGTGTCGTCGAGTGAGATGAAGGTGCTGTTCTCCTCCGACTCGGCCTCTTCCACGGACTCCATCAGCAGCAGGGCTCCGGGCACGCCGACGGCCGCCGCTCGTCCGACATAGCTGCCGGGCACCCGGCTGATCTTCGCGGTCCACAGGTCGACGTCCTCGGCGCTGAACAGCCCACTGGCCTGACGGACGTACTCACTGACGCTCCGCTCGACGATCGCCTCGAGCTCGGCGTCGAGTCGCTTCATCGCCGTGTCGTCCGACGGGTCGTCGGATCGTTCGTTCAGCGCGATCACGGCTTCGCGGCCGCGAGCCACGATCGCCTGGTGTACGGCTGCCGCTCGCGGGTTCCGCTGCAGCAGCAGCTCCTCAGTGCCGAGTATCTCGATGCTCGTGATCATGGGGTTCCTCGCAACGTTGTGGTCGCGCTCAGCGCATGTTCTCGCGCTGCGTTCCGAAGCGTTGTGATGCGTGCGATGCGATTCCCCATGGCCAAACCGTACCGGTCGCAATCGGCGCAGCGAATGGGGACCGCTCACCATCGAGCGTCACCGTGCCCAGGGGCGTTCGTTCGATCGGGGACCCGTCTCCCGTCTCCCGTCTCCCGGGGGACGGCCGCGGCGCGACTTGCACCTGCCGTAGCGTCATGTGGTGCAGTGGACGTATTCCGCCCACCGAGGAAGGCCCCCACATGTTCTCGTCCTTCACCCCGCCGCGCCAGGTCACGATCGGAGGCGCCGCTGCGTTCGTCGGCACCACCCCGCGGGCGATCCGTCACTACCACCAGATCGGACTGCTCCCTGAGCCCGAGCGGGGGAGTGACGATCGCCGCCGTTACGGCTACCACGAGATGATCCGGCTGTTGTGGATCCGTCGGATGGCGGACGCCGGCATCGCCCTCGACGACATCCGCGACGCCTTCGCGGGTGGCATCACCGATGCCGACGACGATGTCGCGCGCATCCTGGACCGCCTGGAGGGCTCCCTCGCCGCTCGGCAGTCGGAACTCGAGCAGCAGCGGACCGCCGTGCAGCGCATGCGTGCGCAGGGCAGCAGGTTGGGGCTGCTCTCCGACGTCGTGAGCGACCGCCTCACAGACCTGCCCGAGGGCGCCCTTCGGCAGGACGACCTGGACACCCTGCTCGTGACCGAGCGGATCTTCGGTGGGCTCGGCGCGTCCGTCCAGGCGTCGCGGTTCATCGCCCTGGCCACCCACCCGGAGCTGCGGGAGGAGTCCGACCGGGTCGACGCCGCCGAAGCAGCACTCGACGACACGGTCGCGGTCGACGACCCCCGCGTCGCGGAGGTCGCCGCCGAACGGCATGCCTTCGAGGCGGCCCTCCGCACGGTCATCGAGGACTCCGGGCTGGCGCAGGCCGACGACGACCGCTTCGACGCTTGGGACGAGTCCCACCCCCTTCCCGACGACGAGGACGGCGCAGGCGCGACGTGCGGCTCGACGAGCCTCACCGAGGCCGTCCGGATGATGCCCTACGACTTCTCCCGCGCACGCCTGCGGTGCATGGAACTGGTCCTCGAACTCGATGCACTTGACCTCGCGCCACCGGTCGAACGCTGAGTCGTCGACCGCGATCGTCCGTGTCGCGACTGGGCGTCACCGCGCCCGTCATCGTCTTCATGACCTGATCATCCGCGCTGCTCGGTGTCACCGACACGGGTAGGTTCGGTGCATGGAGCAGACGCAGAACATCCAGGGCTTCCGGAAACTCGTCGATGAGCCGCTCTCCACCTGGCCCGGAGCACTGGTCGTACTCCTGGCTGTGTTGGGCCTCGGTTTCGTCGCAACGGCGGCGGCTGTGGGCCCACTGGACGACTATTCGGAGGAGGAGCTGGCGCAGACCCTGCCGGTCATCGTGATCTCGCTCGGGGCGTCGCTCTTGGCTGTCGGAGTCGTCGTCCAGCAGGTCGCGGGAGCGGTGCAGCTGCGGATCGACGCCTCTGCCCGCGTCGTGGCGCGGCTGTCCGAGCCGACGGCCGCCGCTCCGACCACACCGGCAGACGACGCCTTGCGCCGTCGTTTCGCAGCAGAACTCGCGATGCACGTGGAGACCGTCACCCGCCTGCGTCGACGTCTCGGTCTCGCCAGGAGGATCAGCGCGGGCCTCGTGTGTGCTGCCGGGCTGGTGCTCGTCTCGGGTGCCGTGCTGAGCTTCTGGGCACTGCCTGTCCTGACCTGAGCCAGCGGCGCGAGGCGTCCGGGCCTCGCTCAGCCCGCGTGGAGGGTGCACCCGACTCCGTAGACGGTGACGAGGCGGGTGGGCTGCTGTGGATCGGACTCGATCTTGGCCCGGAGGTTCTTCACGTGGGTGTCGATGGTGCGGCCTCCGATCCAGCGGTCGGTCCCGTGGCCACGATCGGGCCGGGCTGGCGCGCGGATCGTCGAAGTGGGACGCGCGCCCGCGAGTAACACGCCTTCGTCCTTGACTTCAAGCGACGACGGGTGGGTACGGTGTCGGCTTCGGAAACAAACGAGACAAAGGAGTATCTCTGATGCGTACGAAGTTCTCTCGGATCCTGATCACCGCGGTCGCAGCGATGGGGCTGACCGTCGGCGCGGCGGGCGCCGCGAACGCCGAACCCGCTGGGCAGTACGAATACGTCTGCGTCGGCACCGACGGCTCGTCCTACAGCATGACCAAGGGCGCGGCGCTGAGCACCTGCAAGGGCTCGTACCTGCAGAAGTACATCAACGGTAAGCAGATCGAGACCATCGCGCTGACCGGACACGGGACCATCGCCGATCCGAACGCCATCAACATGGATTGCCTGGTCGCCGTCGTCGGCACCGGCGCGTCGGCGTACGGCATCGTCCAGACGGCCGGTACCGGCGTCGTCGCCTACGTGGGCCTGGCTGCTTCCGTCTACGGACTGAAGTCCTGCGTCGCGTAAGCGCACACGGTGCGAAGACGGGCCCCGGGAGACCTCTCGGGGCCCGTCCGCGGTCAGACCCGGATTCGTGCGGGTCCGACACCTCCGACACCGACGGCCATGTCCACGCCCAATGCCGGTTCGTCGGACGTCAGGCGGGCACTTCGCCCATCGTCAGTTCCGGCTCGACGCCGGCCGGCATCGGGAACCAGGCGAGGAAGGTGACGCCCTCGTCGGTCGCGTCGAAGACGATCGTTTCGTTGGCCGGCTCGTGGAAGGTGTCGCCGGCCCGCAGGACGGTCTGAGGCCCGGTCCCCACTTGGAAGTTCACGGAGCCGGTTTCGATGACGCCGAACACCGGCCCGTTGTGCCAGTGGGCTCCGAGATGGACCTCGGCGTCGATCGTGATGCGCCGCACTTCGACGGAGGCGAAGCTCGGAGCCCCATCGAGCGTCACCGTGCTCAGGGTCGTTCGTTCGATCGGGGATTCACTCATGGGTCGATGATGCCAGTGGTCGGTGCTCGGCGGCGCCGGGCCGACCAGAGGTCAGGAACCTCCCCGACGACGACGGGCCCGTGCGCCGAACTCGTCCAGCGCCTGCAGGACCTCGCTGGCCTGCCAGTGGCGGTTCCGTCGGCCGGCGCTGGACTGGACGAGGATCCCGGCGTCGACGAGCTTCTGCACCGAGGTGTCCGCTGTCGAGAAGTGCAGCCCCAGGGTCGATGCCACCAGCGACGTCGTGATCACCGGCTGCCGCAGGAGCAGCTGCTTCAGACGCTGCACGGATGAATCGCTGCGCACCTTCACGGTTTCGTCCCACCGCTCTGCGATCGACGTGATGTCGCGCTCCAGCGTTCGGCCGTTGGCGACCGCCGCGTATGCGGCTTCCGTCATCGTCTCGATGATCGGGCGCAGGTCACCGGATCGGTACGCCGTGAGCGCGCGGAAGTAGTGGTCAGTGTCGCCGAGCAGGCCAGCGGACACGGGTACGGTGACGTTCCTCGTCACGTCAGCTGCCCGCAGCATGCCCTGCACGAGCGCGCGGCCAGTGCGTCCGTTGCCGTCCGGGAAGGGGTGGATCGTCTCGAACTGAGCGTGAGCGATCGCGATCTGCGCCATGACGGGCACATCGAGACGGTTCGCGAACGTCATCACATCCGTCATGAGCTCAGGCACACGATCCTGATGCGGGGGGACGAATGCGGCGCCGTGCGGGGAGAAGCCGGTTCCGCCGATCCACACCTGGTCGTCGCGCCACCGACCCACGATGTCGGGATCGGACCGATCCAGCAGTGCGCGGTGCATCGCGAGGATCGCCTCGGGGTCCAAGCGATCCGCCAGCGCCACGGCCGCCTCCATGGCGGCGACGTTCTGCACGACGAGCTTCGCGTTGACCGACGTCGAGTCGCCGATCTCCGCAAGGGCCACCTGCTTCGCGCTCGAGGTGAGATGCTCCACCTCGGAGCTCGATGCGCTCTCGGTCCGCAGCAGGATCGACGAGAACGGTGCCGCCAGTGTGCCGACCTCGGCGTCGAAGCGGGTCAGCTCGCGGCCGGCGTCCTCGCTTGCAGCCACGAGGTCCGCGGGCAGCTCGACAGACAGATCCGCGATGAAGGGTGGGACTGCCGCCTGGTATGGGCCCGCGGCCAACCGGCGGCGTCGCTTGGACGCGACCGCGTCGCTGTCGTGCGTCCATGGCCGCGGTTCGTAACTCGTCGCCGGCCAGGACCGTTCCAGCCCTGCGGAGTCGGTAGGCGAGATCATGGCGCTACCTTATTCGGGTTTACTGAAATTAACCCGAATACAGATCGCGATCCCGAGCATGGTGAACGCGACGGCGATCACCACGGTCGGGACGGCCTCGAGTACATCAGCGATCAGGACGGATGGCCGATCGTGACGCTCTCCCGCTCGGCGCGAGAGAGTTTGACCCGGGCCAGACGGACCCGCTGCCCGCCCTTCACCGGTCGCGGAAGGGCCACGGTGAGTAATCCCTCGTCCTGGGCGCCGAACAGGCAACCGTCCGCTTGTGGAAACACCACCGTCGCGGGAATGGCGCGAAAGACGCCGATCTGCTGCTTGAGTACCGCCAGCCGGTGGATGTCGAATGCACGCGCCACCGTGGCTGCGCGGACCGTGCGCAGGGCGCCCGCGAACACCCACGTCGGCATCCGCGGGCCTGAGATGAGCATGAACGGCTTCTGGAGATCACGAGCGCGAGCTTCACCCCTGCCGCCGACCAATCGCTGATCGTAGGTGATGGTGGGCGAACCCTCGCCACCCCATTCGGCGAGGCCGCTCGGTGCCTGCAGGGCGACCCAGCCGTCCTTGCGGAAGATCCCGAACTCTCGCCGGAGACGCACCTGTATCGACACCACCGAGATGGCGATCAGCAGGAGGCCCGTGGCGACCCACCCTGCCACGGCCGGTCTCGAGAGCCATTCCCCGAGCGCGCCGATGCCGGGCTCGGATGCTGTCGTGACGGCGTCGACGAGTCCGAAGACCTGTGGGATCAGGAACGGGATCCCGAGCACCAGCCCGAGTATGGAGTACTCGCCTTCAGTCTTCAACCGGCGACGGAAGCCGCCGAGGGTGCTGATCTCCTGCTCGATGCTCCACCGCAACTCGTCGAGGCGGCGAGGATCGACGCTCGCTTCCCAATCCGGGCCGAGCCAGCCACGCACTGGCCCACTGTCGTTCCGAGGAATGCTCACAGAACCCAGGGTAGAGGCACCGCCGCATCGCTCGACGAGTGGCCGAGAGACGTGTTCCGACTCAGAAACCGGTTGCGGCATCCGCTTGGGGAAGCTATCTTCCTATAAACACGTTCCATGAACATTGGGGGAGATGATGATTCGCAAGAAGATCCTGGTACTGCTCACGTCCGGACTGGTGGTCGCCGGCGGACTCGGCGGTGTGGCAGCGCAGGCCGTGGCGAGCTCCGCGGAGGCGCCGGCGGAGGCGACCGCGACGCCGACCGTGCCGGCCGCGCCCGCGACGCCGACCGAGACGCCAGCAGCGACCACGCCGCCCACCGAGTCCACGCACATCAACGAGTTCTACCTGCAGGGCCTCTGGCAGCGATTCTTCGAGGTTGGTAAAGCCGCGATGGCGTCCTGCATGACCGAAGCGGGGTTCGGGTTCGACGACACCAGCTTCGACGGGATGCCGCCAGGTCTGAGCGAGGCCGACCAGGACGCCTGGCAGGCGGCCGCGGTCCCCTGTCGTGAGGAGCGTGACGCGGCGACCGCTGCTGCCGAGGCGGCCTACGTGCCGACCGAGGAGGAGCGTGCCACGGCGCTGGCGTTCGCGACGCAGTATCAGGGCTGGATCGATGCGATGCGCTCATGCATGGCCGACCGCGGCCACGAGTTCGTGGGCGCCGTCGACATGACGCTCCAGGCCTACCCGTATCCCGAAGGTCAGCAGGCGACCGGGATGCCCGACGGCCTGTCTCCGGAGGAGAGCCACCAGTGGAAGTTGGATGCGACCGGCTACGACTCCAGCTACCCCGAGTCGGAGCAGAGCACCTGGGACGCGTCCTGCGGATTCGTCGCCGACGCCGCCTACGGTGGGCCGGGTCACTGATCGGTCTGTCGACGATCACCTCCGGGCTGGATGCCGGTCCGAATCGTCGTCCACGGTCACCGGGCGCGTGTTCCGGCGCGGCGGGCCGGGCGAACGGAGCCCCGGCGAGGACGAGCAGCGAGCTGGCTGGGATGGCGAGTACCGCCATCCCAGCGGCGGAGAGGGAGCGCCGATTGGCGCAGACGTCGTAGGGCGGCTCCGAGGTGTCTGTCGAGACGATCCCGCGAGCGACCATCCGGTCGCCTCCCGCGCCGAGCTCGCGGGGCCAGCCGGCGACGACCACGGATGAGCACACGGTGGTGTACCCGGGATGATCATCGCCGTCGACCCGCTCGTGGACGGTCGACGGGAGGAACGCGAGCACGCCCATCGCCACGACGGACGCCAGCCCGACCGCGAGCAGCACCCACCACGAGACCGATCGTCGAAGGCTTCCGGTGTCGTCCATGCCCGTATTGTGACGCATCAGGCACTCGCCCGTCACCTCGGCGTGAGCAACGTCACCGCCGAGGCTCACCGCGGTCGCCACGACCCTCGACTCACGCGCGGCGAAGAGGTCAGCGCCGACGCCATCCGGCACCCCGCCTTCGTCGGTCACCGGTTCAAGGCGTCGCTGCTCCCGGTGCAGCAGGCGATCATGGCGTTCGCCATCGGATCGTCCTGAGCTGCAGCGCCACCGCTTCCGCGGTCAGCTCTCCGCACGCACCTCGGTCGCCGTCGACGTCCGGGTGGGTGGCCACCACCAGATCGCGGCAGCGACGAGGCCGAGGAGGGAACTGATCCCGACACCGGCGGCGAGGAGCCCGAGGCTTCCGGCGGTCGCGGTCAGGTGGTCGGCCCAGGAGGCGATCTGCACACCGGTGGCGCTGATCAGGCTGAGCGATTCGACGGCGACGTACCCGAGCAGGAGCGTGGGCGGCGCGAGCGCGACCGCACCGGCGATGCGAGTACGGCGTCGGGCCGTCAGCGCGGTCCCGACCAGTGACAGGACGGCGAGCACACCGACGAGCATCGCCATCAGCGGCGCGACCCGGAGGTCGTCGATGATGATGGCTCGGATGATCCGCGCGTAGGTGTACCCGCCGAGGACGGTCAGGGTGACGCCGAGCGCGAGCATCCAGGACGTGATCCGCTGAGCGGTCCGCACGGTCCTGGCGTGGCGTGGGTCGCTCATCGCGCTGCGACCGAGCTGGTGGGCGCGCCAGCTCACGTCGTGGATGCTCCCGGCGACGAGGCGCCGGACGATGTCCCGGCGAAGGCGCCCGGCCGACCATCCGGCCTCGTCCGCCCAGAGCGCGTGCTCATGCAAGTCGGAGGCGAGCTCATCGCGCCGCGCGGCGGCGACCTCCTCGGGGAGGTCGCGGGTGTACTGAGCGCACCAAGCGAGGACCCAGTGCGTCGTGGTGGTGAACGTCCTCGTGTGGAGCAGGCTCATGCGATCCCCTGGTCGGCGACGCGAGCCGCGACGCGGTGCTCGTCGACGAGTCGTGCGTGCTCGCGGTTCCGTGCGGCGGCACCGACCGCCGTGATGCGGTACATCCGTCTTCGGGGTCGACCCTCGGCGGCCGCGATCTCGTGGTCCTCCCAGTCCTCCTCGATCAGGCCGGCTTCGGACATCCGCGAGAGCGCCTTGTACAGGGTGCCGTGCGCGGCGAGTTTCCCCTCGGGACCGGCCAGGCGTTTCGCGAGCGCGAATCCGTAGAAGGACCCCTCCGACGCCTGCAGCACTGTGCCCACGTCGAGGATGTCGAGCTCGAGGGGGAACAGGGTGCCGGGGCGACGCTTGACCATGCGGACAGTATACGGAAGCTATCGGCCCATAAATCCACGTCGTGTTCTCCGTGGGCAACAGTTGTCCTATATCACGGGCAATTTGCGGCCCGTCTGTTCGCGGGCTATCTTCCTATAAACGTGTTGTTTGAAGTTGGAGAGATGATGGCTCGCAAGAAGTTCTTGATCCTGGTCGCGGCCGGGCTGGTGGCCGCCGGCGGGTTCGGTGGCGTGGCGGCGCAGGCGCTCAGCATGAGGCCCGCGACGCACTCCTCGGATGCTCCGCAGACCTCGGCGAGTTCCCCGGAGACGCCGACGCCGACGTCGCCACCGACCGATGCCGCTCACATCGACGAGTTCTTCCTGCAGGACAAGTGGCAGGAGTTCCGCCAGGTGGGCCTCCTGGCGATGGAGTCGTGCATGGTGGAGGCCGGGTTCCCGTTCGACGGAACCACCTTCGACGGGATGCCGTCGGGGCTGAGCGAGGTCGACCAAGAGGCATGGTACGCCGCGGCGGAACCGTGCTGGGTCCAGCGGGACGCGGCGTCCGCGGCGGCCGAGGCAGCGTACGTGCCGACCGCGGAGGAACGAGCTACCGCGCTGGCGTTCGCGGCGCAGTACCAGCGCCACATCGACGCGATGCGCTCCTGCATGGCCGACCGCGGCCACGAGTTCGTCGGTGAAGTCGACATGACCCTGCAGACCGCGCCCTTCGCTGACACCGAGCGGCCGGCTGGTATGCCCGACGGTCTGTCGCCGGAAGAGACCCACCAGTGGATCATCGACGCATACGCGTACGACTCCAGCTACCCGGAGTCGGAGCAGGGGACCTGGGAGCGCGCCTGCGTCACCGCCGCCGACGCTGCTGCAGGGTTCGAACACTGATGGGGACGCCAGGAGCTGCACGTCTGGTCCCGCGGAGCCGGGCGCGAACCATGACAGCGCTCCTAGTGGCCGCCCTCGGTGTCGGCGTGTTCGCTGGCACCGGGGCGGCGGCGGTCGTCCAGGCCGCGCACGCGGCCGAGCAGCGCACCGTCGGCACGTTCGAATTCGTCCCGCTCGAGGACCGTGGCGTCGATGTCTCCGCGTACCTGAATCCGGATCCGACGATCACGACTGCGGACGACCGCCGGCGCAACACCTTCGAAACGCCGGTCTACGATGCGAAAACCGACCCGAAGCTCGTGACCTACCCGAGCACGCTCACGCCCCAGCAACGTGCGGTGCAGGAACTGCTCGTCACCCGGAACTTCATCGCCGCACAGTGCATGGCGGAGCTTGGCCTGGACTTCACCTTCTCCCTCCCGTGGGAGCGGACGGAGGACCAACGCCGCAGCAACTCCATCGATCTCCCCGCGGTCGGCACGCCGGAGTGGAAGGCGTACGTCGGCACGCGACTCGCGGGCGAAAGCTACAACTGGGAGGACGCCGGCTGTGGAGGGTATGCGGAGCATGTCCTCGCATCAGCCGGCGACGGCAACAAAATGAGCGTCCCTTGAGGCGCGGTCTGCGGTCGAAGCCGTTCCTCTCCCATGACTGCCGCCTCGGGAGACACGCCATGTGCGAACGATCCGCCTGGGACCAGCTCCTCGACGAGGCGGCGCGATGTCGCTGCCGATGCCACGGCGCGACGTTCAGTGTCACTTAACTCGCATAAGTGACACGACAAGGCGAGTTCGTGACAGGTGCCCGACCGGCCACCGACTCAGCTCGTCATCGCAGGCGTGCCCCACGCTCCGCGCCAGACGACGCAGCGTCGAGCAGTTCGAGCACGTGGCGGTAGTCCTCGCCCGTGGCGCGGGTCATCCCGAGTTCGCAGGTGCGGTTGCACGACGCGTGCGCGTCGGCACCAAGGGCGGCGACCTCGGCGGCCTCGGCTTTCGTCGCGGACGCCGTCAGCTCGGGGTGCAGCATGCCGCGGTCGCCGGCGAAGGCGCAGCAGCCCCAGTCGTCCGGGACGTGCACGCGCTCGGCCACGGCTTCGCCGATCAGCACGAGATCCGGGTCGAGGCCCATCTGTCGTGAGGAACAGGTCGGGTGCAGGACGAGCTGCTCGATCTGCGCTGAGACGTCGACCCGAGGCAGGATCTCCCGGGCGGCGAAGGCCACCGCGTCCTCGACGACCACGCCGCTCTCGCTGAGGAGCTTCGCGAAGCCCTCGGTGCAGCTCGACGCGTCGCTGACGACCACGAGCCCACTGTCGGCCACGGCCGCTCGGATGCGTTCGACCGTGCGTTGCTCGTTCACCGCAGCACCGGACGCGAACCCCTTCGACGACCACGGGGTGCCGCAACAGATCGACTCCACGCCGTCGGGGACCATCATGCTCAGGCCCGCCCGCTCGAGCAGTCGGGTGAAAGCGCCCATGACGCCGTCCCCACCGTCCGCCGCGCCGAACATGCTGTTCACGCACGCCGGCACGTAGATGCCGACGGTCGGACCGTCACCGGCACCCACCGTCCGGCCGAGGGCCTTCCGCGACCGTCCGCCGCCCGGCAGATCGCCCGAGTACTTCGGCACGGTGTCTGCGCCGAGCACGGCACGCGCGACGTCCGTCACCGCACCGACCACCGGAGCCGGCAGGAGCTTCGCGCCGGAGAGCGCGACCGAACCGATCCTCGTGACCGGCCCCCAACCGGTGGCAGCAGCCTTCCAGCCCGCGGCGGCGACCGGAGCCGCCTCGGTGCGCCGGATGCGCTTGACCAGCGCGCCCGTGTTGATCTGGACCGGGCACGCCGTCTGACACATCCCGTCGACGGCACAGGTCTGCACGCCGGCGTAGTCGTAGTCGTCCGCGAGCTCCTCCGCGAGGGCGATGTCCCCGCGGGCGCGTGCGGACTCCTCGGCACGGCGGACGACGATGCGCTGCCGCGGCGTCAGCGTCAGGTCGCGACTCGGGCAGACGGGTTCGCAGTACCCGCACTCCACGCAGCGGTCGACCTCCTCCTCGACGGTCGGCTGGAGCTTGATCCCCTGGAGGTGCGCCTGGGGATCCTCGTCGATCAGCACGCCGGGGTTCATCACCCCGGCCGGGTCGACCAACCGCTTCAGCTCGAGCATCACCCCGTACAGTTCATCGCCGTACTGCCGGCGGACGTACGGTGCCATGGCGCGACCCGTGCCGTGCTCGGCCTTCAGGTTGCCGCCCGCCGCGAGGACGAGGTCGACCATCTGCTCGGTGAAGCCGTTGAACCGGCCGAGTGCGGCGTCGCCCTCGAACCGGTCGGTCAGCATGAAGTGGATGTTGCCGTCCTTCGCGTGGCCGAAGATGACCGAGTCGCGATAGGCGTGCTGCACGAAGAGCTCCTGCAGGCTCGCGCAGGTGTCGGCGAGGGCGGCGGTCGGCACGACGATGTCCTCGAGGAGGGCCGTGGTGCCGGAGGGACGCGCTCCCGCGACCGAGGCGTAGAGGCCCTTCCGGAGTGCCCAGGCGCGCGACCGCTGGGATGCATCGCTCGAGAACACCACCGGCGCGTGCACGTCCAGACCGTTCAGGAGCACACCGCCCGCCGTCGCGCGGTCCCTGAGTTCGACGGCGTCCTCGGAGCGGTACTCGACGAGGAGTGCCGCGTGATCCTGCGGCGTGAAGCCCTGGATCTCCGCCGGGCTGCCGGGGAGACGCTGCCCGACCGTCAGGGACGTGGCGTCCATGAGCTCGAGCGTCGCGGCTCCGGACGCGACCAGCTCGGGCAGCGCGCGCGTCGCCGCGTCGAGGGAGGGGAACACGGCCAGCGCCGTCGACACCAGCGGGAGGACGGGGACGGTGCGGAAGGTCGCCTCGGCGACGAATGCCAGCGTGCCCTCCGAGCCGATGATGAGGTGCTGCAGGACGTCCACGGGTGACTCGAAGTCGAGGAACGCGTTGATCCCGTACCCCATGGTGTTCTTCAGGGAGAACTGGCGCTCGATGGACGCGACCGACGCCGGGTCCGATCGCACGCGGCGCTGGAGGCGCTCGATGCCCTCGGCGAGTTCCGGTTCCGCTTCGTGGAGCTGTCGGTCAGCCGTCGGGTCGGCCGTGTCGATCGTGGTGCCGGACGGGAGGACGAACACCATCGACTCCAGCGTCCGGTAGGTGTTCTCGTCGATCCCGCAGGCCATGCCACTCGAGTTGTTCGCGATGACGCCGCCGATCGTGCACGCCACCTCGCTCGCCGGGTCCGGGCCGAGGCGGTAGCCGAGTCGCGTGAGTCGCGCGTTGACCTGCGCCACCGTCGCCCCCGGCTGCACCCGGACGCGCTTGCCGTCGTCGAGGACCTCGATGGACTTGAACCGCTGCCTGGTGTCGACGATGATGCCGGAACCGGACGCCTGACCCGACAGGCTGGTGCCACCCGACCGGAACGTGACGGGCGCGGCGGACCGCGTCGCCGCCCGGAGGATCGCCGCGACCTCGGCAGCGCTCTCCGCGATGACGACCGCCTCGGGCGTCAGCAGGTAGTGCGATGCATCCCCGGCGTACGCGGCCAGGTCGATCGCCCGGGTGCGGATCCGGGAGGGATCGCCCACGGCTTCGCCGATGGCTTCGGTGATGAGGGATGGGACGGTGGTCGGGTGTGCCACGAGGCTTCCTTCTCGAATGCGGGCGTCAGCGGGGTGCAGGGGAGCGGGGTGCTGCGTTGCGGCTGCGGTGGCCGGACGCCTCAGAGCATGGGGCGTCGTCGGCCATCGCCCGGCCGGTTCATTCGAAGCGTTGCCAGTCCGGCCGGTTGTCGTAGGTGTAGCGATAGTAGTCCGACAACCGCAGCCCTGATGCCGCTGCCTCGTCGACGATGACGGTGGCGTGCTCGTGCAGCTGGAGCGCCGAACCGGGGACGAACGCGCTGAGCGGTCCTTCGACGGCGGCCGCGACGGCGTCGGCCTTCCCGGCACCCTGGGCGACCAGCACGAGCTCGCGCGCCTCGAGGATGGTCCCGAGTCCCTGCGTCATGCAGTGGGTGGGCACCTGGTCGGGCGAGTCGAAGAAGCGGGCGTTGTCCTGTCTGGTCTTCGGTGCCAGGGTCTTGATGCGCGTGCGTGACGCGAACGACGACGTCGGCTCGTTGAACCCGATGTGCCCGTTCGATCCGATGCCGAGGATCTGCACGTCGATGCCGCCGGCCTCCGCGATGGCCCGGTCGTACTCCTTCGCGGCGGCCGCGAGGTCCGCGGCGCGACCGTCCGGGACGCGGACGCGCGAGGGGTCGAAGCCGAGCGGGGCGACGACCTCGCGCGCGATCACGCTGGCGTACGACTCGGGGTGGTCTGCGGGGATGCCCACGTACTCGTCCAGCGCGAAGCCGCGCGCTTCGGCGAACGACAGCGAGCCCGCCTGCACGCGACGGGCCAGTTCCGCGTAGATGCCCTGGGGGCTGGACCCGGTCGCGAGCCCGATGACGGCCTGGGGCCGCCCGGCGACGATCGACGCGATCTTCGCGCCGGCGACGCGACCGACCTCGTCGGCGTCGGGAAGGATGATGATCTCCACGGTGTCCTCTCGTTCCTGCTCAGGCGCTCGCCGCAGCCACGGCCGAGCGGACGTCGCCGTCGTGCGATTCCAACAGCCGGGCGGCCGTCGCTGCGTCCACGTCGGCGAGGAGCATGACGACGGCGGTCTTGGCGTGGGCGCCGGCCTGCTCCAGGGCGTCGTCGGCGATCGGCCGTTCGACACCGGTGGCGTCGGCGACGATCCGCTGCGCGCGGTCGACGAGCTTCTCGTTGGTCGGCTTCACGTCGACCATCAGATTGGAGAAGACCTTGCCCGAGCGCACCATGGACGCGGTGGACAGCATGTTGCACACGAGCTTCTGTGCGGTACCGGCCTTCAGACGGGTCGAACCGGTGAGCGCCTCGGGGCCGGTCATCACCTCGATGGCGATGTCCGCCTCGGCGCTGATCCTGGCGTTCCGGTTGCAGGACACCGCGATCGTCCCCGCGCCCAGGTGGCGTGCGTAGCGCAGGCCGCCGATGACGTACGGGGTGCGACCGCTGGCCGCGAGACCGACGACGACGTCCGTGGGGCGGAGGTCGGCCGCGATGAGTTCCGAGGCGCCGAGCTCGATGTCGTCCTCAGCACCCTCGACGGCGACGACGAAGGCGTGCTCGCCCCCGGCGATGAGCCCCAGGACTTCGGAGGGATCGGTACCGAAGGTCGGTGGGCACTCGACCGCGTCGAGCAGTCCGATCCGACCGCTCGTCCCCGCGCCGAGGTAGATCAGTCGTCCACCCTGCCGACGAGCCTCCGTGATGCGCTCCACGGCGCGCGCGATGCTCGGCAGTTCCGCTCGGACCGCGTCGGCGACGAGTCGGTCCTCGTCGTTGATCACCTCGAGCAGCCGGAGCGTGTCCAGCGTGTCGAGGTCGACCGTGCGCGGGTTGCGTCCCTCGGTGGAGAGCGCTGCCAAGGTACTCGATGCTTCAGGCACGAACGGCCCTCCGTTCTGGGTCGGACGGGCTGGCGCCGTCGTGGTGGTCCGTGGGGCTGTCGACGGTCATGCTTCGAACCGCAGCGAGCGAGGCGGCCCGTCGAGCGTCCGCGCGGGGAGCGAGTGTCCCGGGATGATCGCGCCCAGGACGCTGCCGTGCGAGGCGCCGGTGGCCGAGGGGAGGGACCCCGCCTGGCCGTTCACCGTCAGGAAGCCGAGGACGGCGAAGGCGAGCGCCTCCTTCGCATCGGACGGGAGGCCCGCGTCGTCGCTGCTGACGACGTCGGCCTCGGGGAGTGCAGCCCGGATGCGCGCGACGAGCTGGGGATTGCGCACCCCACCACCGGCGAGGATGACGCGCTCCACCCCACGGACGGCGTCGGCGACGGTCCGTGCGGTCAATTCGGTCAGGGTCGCGACGAGGTCCTCGATCGGAAGCGTCGGACGGCCGGCGAGCTGCTTGCGGAGGTAGTCGAGGTGGAACAGTTCCTTGCCCGTCGACTTCGGGGCGGGGCGCTGGTAGTACGGCTCGCGCAGGAGGAGGTCGAGCGTCTCCTCGTCGACGGTGCCACGCGCGGCGAGCTCGCCGTCGGCGTCGAACTGCCGGGCGCCGTCGGTGTGCTCGGCGACGACGGCGTCGATGAGGGCGTTCGCCGGTCCGCTGTCGAACGCGATCGGGTCCTGGCCGGGCCGCACGATGGTGGCGTTGGCGATGCCGCCGAGGTTGACGGCCGCTGCGGTCTCGCCGCCCAGCCAGAGCGCGTCGATCATGCTGACGAGCGGAGCACCCTGCCCGCCGGCCGCGACGTCACGTGAACGCAGGTCCGCGACGACGGTGCAACCGGTGCGTTCGGCGATCCAGGCCGGCTGGCCGAGCTGGAGCGTGCCCTCGACCCGGCCGTCCTCGACCCAGTGGTACATCGTCTGGCCGTGGGAGACGATCAGGTCGGCGTCACCGTCGCAGAACTCCGCGACCGCTCGGACCGCGAGGTCGGCGAAGGCCTGCCCGATCCGCGTGTCCAACCGACAGATGTCGTCGACACTGGTGGTCGCCGGTGGCAGGGCTGCGGTGATCGCGGCTCGCAGTTCCGGGTCGTACCCGGCGGTGAGCATCCCGAGGGGGCGGACGACGAGGGTGTCGCCGTCCACGCTGATCTCGGCTGCGGCGGCGTCGATCGCATCGTGCGAGGTGCCGGACATGAGGCCGATGACGCGCATCGGGCGGCTCACTTGCGCAGCTCCGCCCGGTGGGCGTTCCCGCGGAGCGTGCCGATGGCGATCGCGCTCACCAGGCAGGTCGCCATCACGTAGTACGCCGGGACGTCGACGTTGCCGGTCGAGGCGATCAGCGACGTGATGATGAGGCCGGCGCTGCCCGAGAAGACGGCGTTCGAGATCGAGTAGGACAGTCCGAGGCCGGTGTACCGCACGGAGGTGGGGAACATCTCGGCGAGCATGGCGGGGCCCGGGCCCGCGATCAGGCCGACGACCGCTCCGGCGACGAACACGGCGAGGCCGTGGACTCCGACGCCGAGGTCCGGGTTCTGCAGCACGTTGAGCAGGGGCAGCGCCAGGATCACGATGAGCCCGGTGCCGGTGAGCATCACCCAACGCCGACCGATCTTGTCCGACAGCCAGCCGGCCGGGAGGATCGTCGCGGCGAAGCCGGCGTTCGCGAGGACC
>NZ_JBNBBL010000014.1:0-49146 GCF_050031945.1 Plantibacter sp. 2H11-2
AACCGAAAAGGAAGGCATCAATTGCACGAGGTTTTTGGCATTTGACATTGTGCACGCTGTTGAGTTCTCAAGGATCGGATGCTCCTGCCTTTGGCCATCACGACCGCCCTGCAGGGCAACTTCTCTATCTTACATCTTCCCGGCTTGTTGTCAACTCGGCGTTTCAGCCGCTCTGCGAACAGAGTCATGCTGAGCACGAGTGACACCAGGAGGAAGTCATCCAACCGAGACTTGAAACGGTAACATCGAAATGTTCTCGCTTTTGGCTGGGGATTGTCCCCGCTTGAGGCCGAGAAGCTCTTCCGCTTCCCGCACCTTTGGGGTGACGAGTGATTACTCTACGTGTGTCTCGGGATCGTGGCAAATTCCGCTTGCATCCCGGGCGTGTCGCCCGGAATCACGCGGTTTTCGCCGAGGCGGCCGCGAACGGGTCGGCGCAGGGTCACTGCGCGACACCCGTGCCTGCGCACCAGGACAGGTCGAAACCGGCCTGCGTCCCGACCACCTTGCCGGTGCGGGCGTCGACGACCTCGATCTCGGGGCCGTTGGGCATCGGCGCGTTGGCGTACCCGTCGAAGCCGGCCTTCGCGAAGTCGGGGACGACGACGACCGCGACGTACTCCGCGTTCGGGCTCGCGCACAGTGACCAGATGACGGCACCCGCGTCAGGTCGATAGAGCTCGGCGGTCGCGCCGTCCTTGATCGCCAGTACCCGCTGCTCCGTGGTTCCGGCGGCGCGGTCGTAATCGGCGTAGATCCTGGCCGACAGGGACTCGGACAGTGCGACGAGTTGTCCGGGGATCTCGGTGGGTGCCACCGAGGGCAGGACGAACGGTTCGCTCTTCCCCGTCGCGAGGTCGAGCACGACAACACCGTCGACCTGCTCGATGACGACCTTGGTGGTGCCCGGGATGTAACTCGAGATGAGGGAGGCCCGGCCGAGCAGCACCGGGTCGGTCGTCGCAGCAGGATCGAGCAGCTCGAGCGAGTTGTCCACCGTGCGGACGAGCATCGAGGAGGTCCGGGGCACGAACGACCACTCCGCCGCCTGGACCGCAGCCCCGTCGATCCCGCCGACCCGAGCGGCCTCCGTGGGTTTCCCCTGCCGCAGCTCGAACGAGTACAGCGTGAGGTTGTCGCCGCCATCGCGGCCGAACGACTGTTCCGTGAACAGGAACCCCACCCGACTCTGCGCCGGGGCGGTCTGCAAGGAGGTGATCATCCCGCCCATCGGGAGGGCCACCTCCTGGGTACTGCCGTCGGTCGTGTCCACCACCACGATGCGACCGAGCCCGCTCGTCTCCTGCTCCACGACGATCAGGGAGTCGCCGATCGTCGCGAACTCCTGGATCTTCGCCGCTTCGTACGCGGTCTCGGGTTCACCACCGCCGATCGAGAGGCGCACGATCCGGTCGTCCGCCTTCGTCGCCGCCGAGCCGCCGTCCTTGACCGGACTCCGCACGAGCGAGAACCCCTCGACCGGCGGCGTCGAGAACGACGTCGTGAGCGTGGCCGCGGGTCCGCCACCCGGCGCGGTCACCCCGTCGACCGTGATCCGGTAGTCCGTCGCATAGGCGAGCGGCTCGGGGAACACCAGCGTGATGCCGCCGGCCCCGGTACTGACGTCGAAGTCTGCTGCCGGCTCGATCCGCACCCGGTCCGACCCGAGATCCGCGATCGGTTGGTTCACCGCCAGGACCACCCGCTGGCCCCAGGACTCCACGAGTCCGGTGGGATCGACCACCGTGCGGACGAGCTTCGGCCCCTGGGTCAAGCCCACGACGGCCGCGCCGCCGCCGATGACGACGAGCGCGATCAGCACGATCGCGACCAGCCGGCCGAAACCGCTCCGGTCGCCGGCGGCCTGCGTCGACCGGCCTCGTGCGCCACCCCGGCGATCAGTAGTCATACGGGTCCGCCGGCTCCTCGACCTTGTCGACCTTCGCCGTCCCGACCACCAATGGCAGATGCGAGGCGTCGCTCGCGGTGAGCGCCCCCGAGACCTCGACCCAGTCACCGGGCTTGAGCTGTTTGTCCCAGCCGTCGAGCTGCACGGGCACACCGACCGGCTGGGCGTCCACGGCGCAGCAGTTCACGACGAACCGCGAGACGTAGAAGACGTCGGCCGCGTCCGGATCGGCGATCACGAAGCCGACCCCGGTGAAGGCACGCCCTTCGAGGTCGGCGGGACGCGTCGTCTGGCGCAACAGCGTCGCCCAGTCCTTGATGCCGAAGGTGCTGAAGTCCGGGTTCGAGGTCAGCACCGTCTGGGCGTCCTGCCCCTGGACCTCCCCCGCGAGCGTGCCGGAGTTCACCGCGCGCTGGTCGGCCGTCGCGACCGACAGCGTCGACGGCGGGAGCACCACCATCGCACCGACCACCGCGAGACTGCCCACGACGGAGGCGAGCTGCAGCGCCGTTCGTCCGCGACGCTTCGGCACCTCTTCGACGTCCACGTGGACGAGGACGCTGACGATGCCGAGCGCGACCGCGATGAGCGCCATGATGACGGTGAACACGAAGTAGCGCGGGTGGATGTAGAGCCCGAGGCGGTCGGTCAGCGCGAGCCAGAGGATGCACACGGCGGCGGTGACGAGCAGCAGCACGCCCCACCATCGCTGCCGGAGGCGTTCGAGCAGTGGGACACGACGATCGCCGGCCGTCGACGTCTCGGCATGCGCGTGTCCGTGGGTGGCGTTCTGATCAGGCAAGGGCGTTCACTCCGAATCCGAGGGCCGCCGAGAACAGCACGGCGACCGCGGTGATGATCACGAGGGTCCTGGTCGTGTAGGTGGTGCGCATGAGTGCGAGCATCTTGACGTCGACGACGGGGCCGAGGACGAGGAAGGCGACGATCGAGCCGGGCATGAACGTCGATCCGAAGGACAGCACGAAGAAGGCGTCGACGTTCGAGCAGATCGAGACGATCACGGCGAGCGTCATCATCGCGAGCACCGACCAGACCGGGTTCGCGCCGAGGGTGACGAGCACCTCGCGCGGCACGAGCACCTGCACGGCGCCGGCCACGGCCGACCCGATGAGCAGCGCCGGCATGATCGCGCGCGCCTCGGCGACGAACTGCTGCAGGCTGCGCTCCACCTTCGTGTGCTCGTGCCCGTGCTGCTCGGTCACCTCGCAGCTGGCTTGGAAGGTCGGCGTGAGCAGCGAGCTGGGGTCGGGGTGCTTGCTGAAGAGCCACCCGATGAGGTTCGCGAGCAGGAACCCGCCGACGAGCCGGGCGACGAGGATCCCGCCGTCCCAGCCGAAGGCCTGATGCGTCGTGACGATGACGATGGGGTTGAGGATCGGCGCCGCGAGCAGGAAGGTGATCGACTCCGGCACCGTGAACCCGCGCACGATGAGGCCGCGGGCGAGCGGGACGTTCCCGCACTCGCAGACCGGCAGGAACATGCCGAGCAGCGAGATGCAGGCTCGGCGGAGGATCGGCTGCGTCGGCAACCACCGCTCGAGCCAGCCGTCGGGAAGCCAGATCTGCACGAGGATCGACAGCACGATGCCGAGCACCACGAACGGCAGCGACTCCACCACCACGCTGAGCGTCAGGGTCACGAAGTCGCGCACCGCGGTGGGCGGGGTGAGCGCCTCACCGAGCGGCATGAGCGCCCGGAGCACGAAGAGCCCGACCACCACGAGCAGTGCGACGCCGATCAGGAGCGGTGTCCGCAGGTTCCGTGGATCACGCCCCTCGGTGCGACCCCAGTGCTCCGCGCCGTCGTCGTCGGGCGCGGTCCAGTCGTCGTCGACCCCGAGGGTGCCGGTCGTCCTGCTCACTCCGGCCTCACGCGCGCTGGGCCGCCGCCGAGCAGTTCGCGCAGAGCCCGAAGACGTCGACGACGTGCTTCGCCTCGGTGAACCCGTGCTGCGACGCGACCGAGCGCGCCCAGGCCTCGACCTCGTCGGCCTCGATCTCGATGGTGAGACCACAGTTGCGGCAGATGAGGTGGTGGTGGTGGGTGCCCGGCGTGCAGGCGCGGTAGAGGTTCTCGCCCTCCGGCGACTGCAGGGAGTCCGCCTCGCCCTCGACCGCGAGGTCGGAGAGGGCGCGGTACACGGTCGCGAGCCCGATCGGCGAACCGGTGTCGCGGAGTTCGGCGTGCAGACCCTGGGCGCTGATGAATCCGTCGTTGCCGCCGAGGGCCTCGCGGACAGCTTCTCGCTGCCAGGTGTTGCGCTTCGCCACGGGTGCTCCTGCCTGTCCCTTCAAGGGTACCCGGGAACCGCTCGGAGGACGCTCCGAAGCAGCTCCACGCGGACGCGGTGCACGGTCCACGATCATCACGCGACCTGGGCGTGCCGCGTCTCGCCGACGGGTGCCCGACGACCACGTCGCCCGGACGCGGTGCGCGGCCCGACGATGCGGCAGACGAGGTAGATGAGGAAGGAGATCGTCGTGATGTAGGGGCTGATCGGGAGCGATCCACCGATGGCGAGCAGGATGCCGCCGACCGCCGAGACGAAGCCGAAGAGCATGCTCAGCACCGGGACGAGGACGGGCGACGACGACACCCTGAGCGCCGCGGCCGCAGGTGTCACGAGCAGTGCGAGGACGAGCAGCGCACCGATGATCTGCACCGACACCGCGACGGTGAGCCCGAGCAGCACCATGAAGGCGAGCGAGACGAACCGGCTCGGCACCCCACGCGCTGCGGCGACGTCCGGGTCGAGGCTGTCGAAGCTGAGGGGCCGCCAGAGGAGGAGGAGCGCTACCAGCACGACGATGCTGATGACGATGAGCAAGCCGAGCTGCGGGTCGTCGACCGAGACGATCTGCCCGGTGAGGAGCCCGAACTTGTTGGCACTCCGGCCCGGATAGAGCGCGAGGAACAGGATGCCGAGGCCGAGGCCGAACGGCATGAGCACCCCGATGATCGAGTTGCGGTCGCGCGCTTTGGAGCCGAGCAGGCCGATGAGGATCGCGGCGACGAGTGAGCCCGCGAGGGACCCGACGACGACGTTGGCCCCGAACAGCAGCGCACCCGCGGCGCCGGCGAAGGACAGCTCGCTGATCCCGTGCACCGCGAACGCCATGTCCCGCTGCATCACGAACACGCCGATGAGGCCGCCGACGATGCCCAGGACCGCGCCGGCGATGATCGAGTTCTGCACGAGTTCGAGGAGTGCGCCGTAGTCCTGGAAATTGAACAGGCGTCCCCAGAGGTCGTCGGTGTTCATGCGCCGACCCCCACCGCACCGGTGTGCGGATCGTCGTGGTGATGGTGATGGGTCTCGCTGTCGGGGATGCCGACCACGACGACCCGGCCGTGGCTGCGGAGCACGTCGACGGGCGTGCCGTAGAGCTCGGACAGCACCTCGCTGCGGAGCACCTCGTCGGGGGTGCCCTCCCGGAACCGGCCGCCCGCGAGGTACAGGATGCGGTCGACCATGGGGAGCACCGGGTTCACGTCGTGGGTGACGAAGACCACCGCGGTGTCGTGCTCGCGCCGACGACGGTCGATGAGTTCGCTGACCCCGCGCTGATGCTGGAGGTCGAGGCTGAGCAGTGGTTCGTCGCAGAGGAGGAGGATCGGGTCGTCTGCGAGCGCCTGGGCGACGCGGAGCCGCTGCTGCTCGCCGCCGGACAGGGTGCCCACCGCGCCGTCGGCGTAGGCGGTCGCGCCGACGGAGGCGATCAGCGCGTCGACCCGACGCTTCGTCGCCGCGGTGCGGATGGGGAGTCCGAAGCGGTGACCGTCGACGCCGAGGGCGACGAGATCGCGACCGCGCATCGGCGTGCCGGCGGGGATGAGCTTCTGCTGCGGGATGTAGCCGATGCGGCGGTCGCCGCGGTGCACCGGGCCTCCGGCGACCCTGATGGTCCCGCGGTCGAGCTGCTGCTGCCCGAGGATGGTGCGCAGCAGACTCGTCTTGCCGGAGCCGTTCGGGCCGAGCACGGCGAGGAACTCCCCCGGTCGCACCGAGAGGTCGAGGCCGTCCCAGAGCGTTCGTCCGCCGAACCCGAGCTCGGCCCCGGCGAGCGCGAGGACGTCGACGGTGCCTGAGCCGTTGGTCGGACCGCTGGTCATCGATTCAGGGCGTCCGCCACGGCGTCGACGTTCTCGGTCATCCACGAGAGGTAGTCCTTGCCGTCCGGGAGGGTCTCGGTGAATGACAGCACCGGCACGCCTGCGTTCTCCGCGGCGGTCTTGACCTGTTCGGTCTCGCCGCCACTCGTCTGCTCATTGTAGGCAAGCAGCGCGACCGATCCGCCGCCGAAGAGGTCGAGCGTCTCCTTGAGGACGGTCGGTGACACGTCGGTGCCCTCCTCGATCGCCTCGCTGAACGCCTCGGGGGTGCGGTTCACGAGTCCGGCGCCCTCGAGCAGGTAGAGCGGGACGGGCTCGGTGATGGCGACACCCTCGCCGTCGTGTGCGGTCTTGATCGCGGCCTGGGCCGTCTCGATCGTGCCGAGGGACTCGGTGAAGGCCTTCGCGTTCGCGGTGTACGTGGCGGCGTTCGCGCTGTCGAGTTCGCCGAGCTCCTTGGCCAGCTCGTCGGCGAGCTTCGCCATCGTCGGGAAGCTGTACCAGACGTGCTCGTTGAACCCCTCGATGTGGTCGTGGCCGTCGTCCTCGGCGTGCGCCTCGTCCGTGTGCTGCTCGTCGGCGTGGTCGTCGTCCGGGGCGAGGCCCGACAGGTCGACGACGTTGACGACCTCGACGGACTCGTTCTTGGCGGCGTCGAGGAGCGTGTCGACGAACGGGTCGTAGCCGCCGCCGTTCTCGATGACGAGGTCGGCGTTCTTGATGGAGAGCTGGTCCTGCGTGCTCGCCTCGTAGGAGTGCGGGTCCTGGGCGGCCGAGGAGATGAGCGACGTCACCTCGACGTCCTTGCCGCCGATCTTCGAGGCGATGTCGCCGTACACGTTCGTGGAGGCGACGATGTTGATCTTGCCGTCGTCGGCCGCGCTCGACGCACTGCTGCCGGAGCAGCCCGCGAGGACGAGGGCGGCCGCCGGGAGGATGGCCAAGGCTGGGAGCAGGGTGCGAGCGCGCATTGATGAACCTTCTCGATCGGGGTGAGAAGGCCAACGGTACGCCTATTGATACTGATTCTCAAAATCGCCCGGCTGGAAGGTTCCTGAGCAGGTGTACTCAGTCGAGCAGCAGCGCCGGCTCCTCGATGATCGACGCGACATCCGCCAGGAAGCGGCTCGCGACGTCGCCGTCCACCACGCGGTGATCGAAGGAGGCGCCGAGCGTCGTCACGAACCGACTGCGCACCTCGCCGTCGACGACCCACGGCTTCTGCTTGATCGTGCCGAGCGCGACGATGCCGACCTCGCCCGGGTTGAGGATCGGGGTGCCGGTGTCCATGCCGAAGACACCGATGTTCGTCACCGTGATCGTGCCGTTCTGCTGGTCGGCCGGCGGCGTCTTGCCGTCGCGGGCCGTGAGCGTGAGGGTCTCGAGGGCGCGCGCCAGCTCGAGCAGGCTCATCGCCTGCGCCTCCTTGACGTTCGGGACGATCAGTCCGCGCGGTGTCGCGGCGGCGACGCCGAGGTTCACGTAGTGGCGGACGATGATCTCCTGGTCGGTCCACTCGCTGTTGACCGTGGGGTTGCGGCGGACCGCCCAGATCATCGCCTTGGCCATGATGAGCAGCGGCGAGACCTTGACGCCCGCGAAGTCCGTCGAGTTCTTCAGGCGCTTGACGAACTCCATCGTGCGCGTCGCGTCGACGTCGACGAAGAGGGAGACGTGCGGCGCGGTGAAGGCACTGCGGGTCATGGCCGTCGCGATGGCCTTACGGACGCCCTTGACCGGGATGCGCTCCTCGCGCTCGTCGGCCCACTCCGGCGTCTCGATGTTGCGGAACACGCTCGCCTGGCTGGCCTCACGGATGACGTCGTCGCGGGTGATCTCACCCGCGAGCCCGGTGCCCTCGATGGCCGTGAGGTCGACCTCGAGGTCCTTCGCGAGCTTCCGGATCGGCGGCTTGGCGATGACCGGCAGCGCGGAGGCGGCGGGGATGCTCGACGGCGGCTGGCGGCGCACGGGCGGCTGCGGGGTGACGGCCGGGCTCGACGGCTCGACGATCGGCGTCGCGCCACGGCCACGACGACGGCTCGAGGTGCTGCCGGCACTGCCGTACCCGACGAGCACGGCGCCAGGGCGCGGCTCTTCGGCGGGAGAGACGCTCGCCGCGGTGTCGGCGGCCAGCGTGGCCTCCTCCGACTCGACGACCGCCGGTGCGGGCGCGGTCGGCTCGGCGGTCGCTGCCCCACCACCGGTGCTCACGCTGATGATGGGCGTCCCGACGTCGACGGTCTGGCCCTCCTCGACGAGCAGAGCGCCGACAGTGCCGGCGAACGGCGACGGGAGTTCGACGAGCGACTTCGCGGTCTCGATCTCGACCAGCACCTGGTTGACCGAGACGGCGTCGCCCGGCGCGACCTTCCATGCGACGATCTCGGCCTCGGTCAGGCCTTCGCCGACGTCCGGCAGTTCGAACTGGAGATCACTCATCGTGGTTCCTCGTCTTCCTTCGGTGTTCAATACGCCAGCGAGCGATCGACGGCCTCGAGGATGCGGTCGGCATCCGGGAGGTAGACGCCTTCGAGCTTCGCCGGCGGGAACGGGGTGTCGAACCCGGACACCCGAAGAACGGGTGCCTCGAGCGAGTAGAAGGCACGCTCGGTGACGGTCGCCGCGATCTCCGAGCCGACGCTCGTGAAGCCGGGCGCCTCCTGCACGTAGACGAGGCGGCCGGTCCGGCGGACGGATTCGACGAGCGGGTCGTAGTCGATGGGCGACAGCGAGCGCATGTCGACGACCTCGACGCTCGTGCCCTCCGTGGCGGCCAGTTCAGCCGCCTGCAGCATGACGCTCACGATCGCGCCATGTCCGGCGAGGGTGACCTCCGTGCCGGTGCGGACGATGCGGCTGCCGTGCAGTGGGGCGGCCGAGCCGTCGAGGTCGACCTCGCCCTTCGGCCAGTAGCGGCTCTTCGGTTCGAGGAAGACGACCGGGTCGTTCGAGGCGATGGCGTCCTGGATCATCCAGTAGGCGTCGTTCGGGGTCGACGGGCTGACGACGCGGAGGCCGGCCGTGTGGGCGAAGTACGCCTCGGGGCTCTCCTGGTGGTGCTCGACCGCGCCGATGTGTCCGCCGTAGGGGATCCGGATGACGACGGGCATCTGCAGCTTGCCCTCGTGCCGGTTGGTGAGCTTCGCGAGCTGCGTCGTGATCTGGTTGAACGCCGGGAACACGAAGCCGTCGAACTGGATCTCGCACACCGGACGGTAGCCGCGCATGGCGAGACCGATCGCGGTGCCGACGATGCCGGACTCCGCGAGCGGGGTGTCGAGGACGCGGTCGCCGCCGAACTCGGCGTGCAAGCCCTCGGTGACGCGGAAGACGCCGCCGAGCGGGCCGATGTCCTCGCCCATCAGCAGGACCTTGTCGTCCTCGGTCATCGCCTTCCGGAGGCCTGCGTTCAGCGCCTTGGCCATCGGCATGGTGGTCATCGTCATGCGTTGCCTCCTTCGAGCGAGGCCTCGTAGCGTTCGAGCCAGGCCTGTTGCTCGACCATGAGCGGGTGCGGTTCGGAGTAGACGCCGTCGAAGATGAGCTCTCGGCCGGGCGCTTCGAGGGCGAGCGTGCGGACGCGGGTGTCCTCCGCGAGCGCAGCAGCCTCCTCGTCGACCTCGGCGAAGAACGCGTCGGAAGCGCCGAGACCCTGGAGGTACGTCTTGAAACGGACGATCGGGTCGCGGGCGATCCAGGACTGGAGTTCGTCGTCGGTGCGGTACTTCGTCGGGTCGTCACTCGTGGTGTGGGCGCCGACGCGGTAGGTCATCGCCTCGATGAGGCTCGGGCCGTGGCCGGCGCGGGCGTCGTCGAGGTGCTTCGCCGCCGTCGCGTAGCTCGCGAGCACGTCGTTGCCGTCGATGCGGACGCTGTCGAGGCCGAACCCGGCTGCGCGGTGGTAGAGCGGCTCGCGGGCCTGGCGGGAGACGGGGACGGAGATGGCCCACTGGTTGTTCTGCAGGAAGAACACCTGCGGCGTCTGGTAGCTGGCGGCGTAGATGTACGCCTCGTTCGCGTCACCCTCGGAGCTCGAGCCGTCGCCGAAGTAGACGAGCACGGCCGTGTCGCGGTCGGGGTCGCCGGTGCCGACGGCCTTGTCGAAGTTCAGGCCCATCGCGTAGCCGGTCGCGTGCAGCGTCTGGGCGGCGAGCACGAGCGTGTACAGGTGCATGTTGCCGTTGGACGGATCTGCCGGGTCCCAGCCGCCGTGCGTGTTGCCGCGCATGAGGCGGACGATGTCGATGGGGTCGACGCCGCGGATCATCGCGACGACGTGTTCGCGGTAGGAGGGGAAGATGTGGTCCTGGGCTCGCGCCGCACGGGCCGAACCGACCTGCGCCGCCTCCTGCCCGTGACTCGGCGGCCACAGCGCCATCTGGCCCTGGCGCTGCAGGTTCGTCGCCTCGATGTCGAAGGCGCGGACGTTCGCCATGTCGCGGTAGAACTGCTGCAGGTCGGTCTCGGTCAGGCGATCGAGGAACGGCTGATAGCGCTCCGCGTGTTCGTTCGGCGCGAAGGTGCCGGCCGCGTCGATGAACTGGACGCTGGGCACGGTGGGGTCGTCTCCGGAACGGCTCATCGTGAGCGCACTCCCTCTCGTGTCGGGTGGTCGGCCGGCAGCCCGGCGAGGATCTCTGCAGCGGCGGCGAGGAGCGGTTCGATCGACTCGGCTTCACCGATCGAGATGCGGACGCCGTCGCCGGGGAAGGCGCGGCCGACGATGCCGTGCGCGAGGAAGGTCTCGTTCGCCGCGGCGGTCTGCTCGCCGAGGCCGAACCAGACGAAGTTGCCCTGTGCCGCGGGGATGAACCAGCCCTGCTCGCGCAGTGCGGCGGCGAGGTCGTCGCGTCGGGCGGTGATGACCGCGACGCGGGCTCGGATGTCCTCGGCGTTCGCGAGTCCGGCGATGGCCGCCTGCTGCGCCGGCGCGGTGCTGGAGAGCGGGATGGCCGCGTTGCGGGCGCCGTCGAGGACGAGCTCGTGGCCGATGGCCCAGCCGACGCGGAGGCCGGCGAGTCCGTAGGCCTTCGAGAAGGTGCGGAGCACGACGAGGTTCGGGTGCTCGTCGAGGAGCGGGATGCCGTTCACGGCGTCATCGTCGGTGACGAACTCGCGGTAGGCCTCGTCGAGGAGGACGAGCACGTCGGACGGCACGGAGCGGAGGAAGGCGAGGAAGGCGGCGCGCTCGACCACCGGGCCCGTGGGGTTGTTCGGCGTGCAGACGATGACGACGCGGGTGCGGTCGGTGACGGCTGCGGCCATCGCCTGGAGGTCGTGGGAGCCGTCGGGCCGGTTCGGGACGCGCACCGACGTCGCGCCGGCGACGGTCACGAGACCCGGGTAGGCCTCGAAGGAGCGCCAGGCGAAGACGACCTCATCTCCCGGACCGGCGGTCGCGGTGATGAACTGGCTGAGGAGTGCGACCGAGCCCGCCCCGATGTGGATGCGTTCCGGCGTGACTCCGTTGGCTTCGGCGAGCGCCGTTCGCAACGCGAGTGCGGCGCCGTCGGGGTAGCGGTGGGAGTTGGCAGCCGTGTCGGTGATGGCCGAGAGGACGGCGTCGAGCGGCGGGAACGGGACCTCGTTGCTGGAGAGCTTGAACGCGTCGGGTGCGGCCGGCTTGCCCTGACGGTAGGGCGGCAGATCTGCGATCTCCGGACGGAGACGGACCGGGCTCCGGCCCGGCTGAGCGGCCGGCTGGGCGGTGGTTGGCAGGTTGTCACTCACTCGACGAGTCTAGGCCGCGAAGGATACCTGCGTCGGAATGCAGTGCGCCGGTCCGAATCGGCCCTTTGCCCGCTGTGGCAAGGGTGGGAGGATTGCCGTCATGGGACGTTTTCTGCTGAACCTGATCGTCAACGGCTTCGCCATCTGGGTCACGACCCTCATCGTCGCCGGTGTGAACGTGACACCGTACGCGCCCGGCGGCACGCTCGAGACGATCCTGACCTTCGCGCTCGTCGCCCTCATCTTCGCGGTCGTGAACACCATCATCGGCTCGGTCATCAAGGTGCTCGCGTTCCCCCTCTACATCCTCACGCTCGGCCTGATCGGGCTCCTCATCAACGGGCTCCTCCTCCTCATCACCGCGGGCATCAGCGGCTGGTTCGGCTTCGGCCTGACCGTCGACGGCTTCTGGTGGGGCGTCCTCGGGGCGATCGTCATCTCGATCGTGAACTGGCTGCTCGGCATCGTCATCCGCCCGAAGACGCGCGACTGACACTCAGCTCCACCACCCGGTCACGGGAGGACCTTGTCGGCCCGGTACATGATCCGCTCCCCTTCATCGGCCAGTCCGTCGAGCGGACGAAGGGCATCTCTGACGCCCGGGTCGCTCGAGCCGTCCAGTAGTCGGGCGGTGTCGAGGTAGTTCCGCGCCAGATGCGCCGGGACCGGTTCGTCGACTCCGTCGGCGGGAGGCGGGGGCGGCCCACCGTCATACAGTGAACGCCGCGCCACTCGCCCACCGTCAACCGGTTCCGCCCGTTCCCCGGACAGCGCCGGGACCGGATCCTCCTCGTGCTGCACGTGCAACGCTGGGACGTCCTCAGGGAGATCGATCGTCTCGACGGGCGCCCCGAAGGTGACGACCGACGAGTCGTACTGGCCTGAAGCGCCGATGGCCGCTGCGACGATCCCTCCCTGGGAGTACCCGACGTGCATGACGCGCGCTCCCTCCGGGATCCCTGCCTGTCTCATGGCTTCCATCGTCGCTTGCACGCTCTCCGCCGCCGCACCTGCGACAGCGTTCAGGTTGCTCCGAGCGTCCCATGGCTCAGTCGAACCCGGCACGGGGAGCATCTCGACGGTTCCGCCGGACCAGACGATCCAGACGTCTTCGCCGTTCTCGTCGACGTGGTGTTCGATCCTGATCTGCGGGGCGCCAGGAGCGTTCCCCGGCATCCGCTCCATGAGTTCGGACGGGCTACGCGGCGGCCCCATGGCCGCCCATGGTTGAGCTGCCGGCGCTCCGGCCGGCGCCGTCCATCCGGGTGGACGGATCGGCTTGACGTCGACCGGTGCCGGCGTGAAGATCCCGCTCGTGTCTGCTCCACGGGCGATGAGCAGCGCGACACCGGCGACCCCGCCGGACGTCCGCGGGTCGTAGTCGCGCAGGAACGGGACGGGTGCACCAGCGGCTCCGGTCAGCGCATCGTCGACCGAGGAGACGAACGTCCGCAGCAGACGTGCAGTCGCAGCAGAGGATCCTAGGTTCCGCAGGGTCCGCTGTGCCGTCGCCTCGAGTGCAGGCCAGACCTTCGGGTTGAGCGAGATGAGGGCGAAGGCGGCCACGGCCGGCGCAACGAACGGAACGAGAAGCGACCGCCCCCAGGTGACCGCCATGTCCTCCATGAACTGCGCCTCGCCAGGCGCCACCTGCTTGTCGGTCTCATGGAACCGCACCACCGTGCCGACGACAGCCCCGAGGACCCACGCACCCGCACCCGCGATCGACTCGAACAGTTCAGACACCCCGCGCTCGAGTGCCCCATACGCTTCGGCACCGAGCGTGAGCTGCCCGCTCAGACGTTCAGCATCGACCGCGGCGTCCCGCAGGGCGGAGGCTGCGCGCATCGCAGCCTCCCCGCCCGCACTGGACGGTGTTGAGGACGACGAAGGGTCGAGCCACGGACGCGCGAGCGCAGTCGGGATGGCGGTGCCGATGTCCGCTGAACCGGCGACCGCCTCGACCTGGGACGCCGCGTCGAGACACCACTCGGCGAGGGCGGCGGTGACCCGCGCGAGATGCAGCTGGTCGTCGGTCGCCACGGCCGTGGAGCCGCCTCCGCTCAGAACGACGTCGTCACTCATCCGCGTCCATCCGCCACGGCACTCGTCGCGGCCCCGCGAGCGATGCCTGCACCGACATCGAGCGCGGCTGCGGCAGCACGCAAGTGCTGAGCGAGCTCATCCGCACTCCACCCGAACACCGTGGCCGCTGGGCCCGACCACCGCGCCCCGGCACGCGCGTCCCCCAGCGTCGTCATCCAGACCTCGAGGTCGAACATCACGGATTCGAGACGAAGCGACCGCAATTCGAGCACGGCGACCGACTCCTCGAGGCTCTCCTCGGCCGAGCACATCCTGATGCCATCGTCGTCCATCCCCACCGTCCCCTCTGTGCTGATCCCGCGCCAGCCACAGCTCTCGACTCTGCCGGAGCACCGCCGATCGCCAGAGGCGCCGTCCGTTCGATGTGGAGGGGATGTCGCTCGCGGGGACTGTGGAGCGGAGTCAGCTGAGAACGGTTCGACGGCTCGGGCGCGGTCGGCCAGAATAGACGCATGAACACCCTCGGGGAGGCCGACCCCGGCACGACCCCGTTCCGCGTGTGCTTCGTCTGCGCGGGCAACATCTGTCGATCCCCGATGGCCGAGAGCGTCTTCACCGACCTCGTCGCGGCCGCCGGGCTGGAGCGGGTCGTGGAAGTCTCCTCCGCCGGCACCGGCGACTGGCACGTCGGCGAGCACGCCGACCACCGCACGGTCACCGCACTGCGAGCGCACGGCCACGACGCCACCGCCCACCGGGCCAAGCAGTTCGACCCCGACCGCTTCGACAGCTACGACCTCGTCGTCGCCCTCGACCGCAGTCACGAACGCATCCTGCGGGCCTGGGCGGGCAACGACGCCGACCGTTCCAAGGTGCACCTGCTCCTGAGCTTCGACAGCACCTCCGGGACCCGCGACGTGCCCGACCCCTATTACTCGGACGCCCAGATGTTCGAGACCGTCCTCGGCATGATCGACCATGCCTGCAGATCCCTCTTCCACCAGCTCGAACCAGCACTGACCCAGGGAGCCACCCCATGACCGAATTCCCCGCCCAGCCGCTCAGCCCGCTCGACGGTCGCTACCGCCCCGCCGTGACGGCGCTCGGAGAGTATCTCTCGGAGGCCGGCCTGAACCGCGCCCGCGTGCAGGTCGAGGTCGAGTGGCTCGTCTACCTCACCGAGCACTCGATGTTCGGCTCCTCCCCGCTCACCCCGGCGGAGATCGAACAGCTCCGCGCGCTCTACCTCGACTTCGGCCAGGCCGACATCGACTGGCTCGCCGAGAAGGAGGCCGTCACGCGTCACGATGTGAAGGCCGTCGAATACCTCGTGCGCCACCGCCTGTCCGAGCTCGGTCTCGACCGCATCGCCGAACTCACCCACATCGCCTGCACGAGCGAGGACATCAACAACCTCTCCTACGCGCTCACCGTGTCGCAGGCCGTCCGCGCCATCTGGCTGCCGAAGCTGCGACTCGTCCTCGACTCCCTGCGCACCAAGGCCGTCGACTTCCGGGCCGTCCCGATGCTCGCCCGCACGCACGGCCAGCCGGCGACGCCCACCACGATGGGCCGCGAGCTCGCCGTCACCGTCTACCGACTCGAGCGCATCGCCCTGCAGATCGAGGCGAACGAGTACCTCGGCAAGTTCTCCGGCGCGACCGGCACCTTCGCCGCCCATGTCGTCGCCGATCCCGATGCGGACTGGCCCGCCATCTCGCGCGAGTTCGTCGAAGGACTCGGCCTCGACTGGAACCCGCTGACGACGCAGATCGAGTCGCACGACTGGCAGGCGGAGCTCTACGGCAAGATCTCCCACGCCAACCGCGTGCTGCACAACCTCGCCACGGACATGTGGACGTACATCTCCATTGGCTACTTCCGGCAGATCCCGGTCGCCGGCGCCACCGGCTCGTCGACCATGCCGCACAAGGTCAACCCGATCCGTTTCGAGAACGCCGAGGCCAACCTGGAGCTGTCGAGCGCGATCCTCGACTCCCTCGCCGCCACCCTCGTCACCTCGCGACTCCAGCGCGACCTCACCGACTCGAGCGCCCAGCGCAACATCGGTGTCGGGTTCGGCCACTCGCTGCTCGCCCTCGACAACATCCTCGGCGGCCTCGGACAGATCGACCTCGCGGAGGACGTGCTCGCCGCGGACCTCGACCACAACTGGGAGGTGCTCGCGGAGGCCATCCAGACGGTCATCCGCGCCGAGGTGACCGCGGGTCGCTCGAGCATCGAGGACCCCTACGCGCTCCTCAAGGAGCTCACGCGCGGCAAGCGTCTCGGGCAGGCGGAGCTCGTCGAGTTCGTCTCCAAGCTCGACATCGGCGACGCCGCGAAGCAGCGCCTGCTCGAGCTCACCCCGGCGACGTACCTCGGGCTCTCCGACGACCTGGTGGACTACCTGCCGTAGGTCGCCCATCGACAGGCTCGGGGAACGGGAGACCGGTCACCGAGCCTGTCGGCGTGCGCCCTTCGACAAGCTCAGGGACCGGAAGGAACGCTCAAGGACCGGAAGGGACGCTCAGGGACCGGAGGGAACGCGCGGGGACCGGAGGGAACGCGCGGGACCCGGCAAGACGCCGAAGAAACGGGCGGACGCTCAGGCCCGGGGTGGCCGGAGGTCAGTGGCCGGAGGGGCGCGGCGGACGCTTGTCGTCGCCGTCCTGCTCGTCGAGGTCGAGCTTCTCCTGGAAGTCAGGCTTCACGGCGAGCGCCAGCATCGCGAGGACGACGAGCGAGGCGATGAACGCGATGCCCAGGCCGATGAGCGACAGGACGATCTCGCGGGTCGACATCAGGACGACGACGCCGGTGAAGACCCCCATGACGCCCGAAAGCACGAGGAGCTCGATCGGCCGCAGGACGTCGTCGCGGTTGGGCTTGCTCATGATGCGGCTCCAGCCGTGCCGGTGGTGTCGTCGGTGGCTGCGCCGGTGACCGGGCGCTTGCCCGCCCACCGCAGCGACAGTCCGCCGATGACGAGGTAGACGCCGATGATCGCGGCGTATGCTCCGACGAGGCCGACGACGACGATGTCCGCACGGAGGACACCCTCGACACCTCCCGGGGCGGCGAATCGCTGCTCGAGTCCGGGCGGGACGAGGAGCGTCGCGATGGCGAGCAGCACCGTGAAGGCACCGACCGCGGTCCAGTCCTTCGCCGCGGCGAGGCGTCCGCGCCAGCGGATCCCGCTGTACAGCTCGAGGAATCCGGTGAGGGCCGCCCACAGGGTGACGACGTAGAGGAAGATGCTCAGCCCGCCGCCGCTCACGAGTAGCGAGAAGACGCCGGTCACGACGCCGATGACGCCCTGGCCGAGGAAGAACGCGCGCGTCACGGTGTCGGAGAAGTTCGGGAACGCGAAGGCGCCGACGATCGCGCCGGACAGCAGCGTGAAGACCCCGAAGACCACGAGGCCGAACTGCGAGGAGTGGCCCTGCGTGAAGGTGACGACTCCCGCCGTGGCGAGCGCGATCACCGCACGCAGGATCGGGACCATCCAGTACCGATCGTGCTTGGCGCCGTCGAACGGAATGCTGGGCACGGTGAACGTCTCATCTCTTGCAGGAAGTCCCCTCCAGCTTACGCGGTCCTGCGGGCGACGCGGACCGGGGTCAGGGTGCCCTGGGTGGGACCGACAGGCCCGCGGCGAGTTCCGCGAAGACGGACTCGGCATCGGCCCGATCCCGGGTCAGCAGTGACGCCTGCCCAGCCCAGAAGCCCTGGAGGTCCGCGACGCCCCGCTCCGAGGCGACGGTGCGGAACCGACCGGTCAGCCAGTTCTGGACCGGGAACGGGGCGACGACCCCCGACGCCTCGATCTGGCGCAGCACCCGGTTCGGGACACCCCGGCCGAGCCTGCCGCTCATCGCGCGCGTGAGGACGGTGCCGTCGGCGGGCGTCGAGACGATGGCCGCCCGATGCTCGGCCGTCGCCGCGGAGACGCTCGTGCGGAGGAAGGCGGTCCCGACCTGCACGCCGGCGGCGCCGAGTGCCCATGCGGCGGCGACACCACGTCGATCGGCGATACCGCCGGCGGCGATCACCGGGACGTCCAAAGCGTCGACGAGTTGCGGGATCAAGGCGACCAGACCGACGAGGGAGTCCTCGGCCGCTCGCAGGAATGAGACGCGGTGGCCGCCGGCCTCCATGCCCGTGCCGACGACGACGTCCACGCCTCCCTCCTGCAGGGCGAGCCCTTCGGCAACCGTGGTAGCCGTCCCGACCACGACGATGCCCCGCTCGTGCGCCGCGTCGACCACCGGCCGCGGTGGAACCCCGAAGACGAAGCTGACCACGGCGGGCCGCGCGTCCAGGACGGCCCCGATCTGCTCGTCGAACGGCGGCACGTACCGGGCCGGGCGATCGGGCAGCTCGAGCGACAACTCGTCGAACACGGGTCGGAGCGCCTCGACCGCAGCTGCGAAGGACGCCTCGGAGTCGTCGGGCGACAGCTCGTCGCCACGCGGCAGCCACAGGTTCAGTGCGAAGGGCGCCGCGGTCCGCTCGCGCAGCGCCGTGACCGTCCGCTCGATGCGCTCGGCGTCGTAGCCGTACAGACCGAAGGAGCCGAGGCCGCCCAGCTCACTCACCGTAGCGGTGAGTTCGACGGAGGACAGGCCTCCGAAGGGGCCGAGCACGATCGGGACGTCGACAGGAAGGGCGCGCACGCCACCAGTATGTCCCTCGCCTCTTGCGGGCGAAACCGGATCGAAACATGATGGACATCAAACAACTCACTTTGAGCTGTTTACTGAGTGCATCGACGCACGCCCGCAGAGGAGCTCCACCGCCATGACCCTGACCATCGCCGGACTGCAGCACCACGGCGTCCCCGGAGACGTCGAGGCGAACCTCGCGCTCGTCGCCGACGCCGCCCGACAGGCATCGGATCGCGGCGCGGATCTGCTCGTCACCCCCGAGATGTTCATCACCGGCTACAACCTCGGCGACCGCCTCGCCCCGCTCGCCACCCCGGAGCTGATCGACCGGGTCGCCGCCATCGCCGGCGAGACCGGGATCGCGATCCTCGCCGGCCTCCCCGAACCGCTCCCCGGCGGAGCCGTCGCGAACGCCCTCGTCCTCGTCGGTCCTGACGGGACGGAGCTACTCCGGTACCGCAAGACGCACCTGTTCGGCGAGCTCGACCGACAGCTCTTCGTGGCCGGTGACACCCTCGCACCGACCGTCGACCTGGGTGGCGTCCGCGTCGCCGTCCTCATCTGTTACGACGTCGAGTTCCCCGAGACCGTCCGCGCGGCGGCCCTCGACGGTGCTGACGTCGTGATCGTCCCCACCGCGCAGATGGAGCCGTACGCGCACATCGCCGAGCGGCTCATCCCGGTGCGCGCCTGGGAGAACCAGGTCCACCTCGTCTACGTCAACCGCGTCGGCTCCGAAGGGGACCTCACCTACGTCGGCCGCAGCAGCATCGTCGGCCCGGACGGCGTGGTCCTCGACGCGCTCGACGCGGACGCCGTCGGTCTCATGATCGCCACGATCGATCCCGAGGCCACCAAGCGCGCCAGGCAGGAGAACCCCTACCTCGCCGACCGCCGCGCCGAGCTGTATTGAAGGATCCCGTCCTTCCTCCCCACCCCCCTCCGAGTCCCCCGACTCCCCTGGAAAGTGACCTCATGACCGTCAACCCCATCGCCGAGCCGCGTCAGCGCCTCGACGGCCAGCTCGGTACCGGCTCCATCGTCTTCATGGTGATCGCCGCCGCCGCACCACTCACCGTGATCGGCGGCAACGTCCCCATCGCGATCGGCACCGGCAACGGCGCCGGAGCCCCGATCGGCTTCGCCCTCGCCGCCGTGATCCTCCTCGTCTTCTCCGTCGGCTTCGTCACCATGACGCCGTTCGTCCGCGAAGCCGGCGCGTTCTTCTCCTATGTGACGGCCGGACTCGGCTCGCGTCTCGGCCTCGGTTCCGCGTTCACCGCGCTCGTGGCCTACACGGCGATCCAGGTGGGCGTGTACGGCTACATGGGGTGGGCGCTCGACGACCTCGTCACGTACTTCGGCGGCCCGAGCCTGCCCTGGTGGCTGTACTCCTTCGCGACGATGGCGATCGTGGCCGTGCTCGGCTACCGGCACATCGACCTGAGCGCGAAGGTGCTGGGCATCGCCCTGACGCTCGAGATCCTCGTGGTCGTCGTGCTCGACGTCGTCATCTTCGCGACGGGCGGCGCGGACGGCATCGCGGTCGAGACCTTCGACCCCGCCAACATCTTCACCGGTGGAATCGGCGTCGCCGTGCTCTTCGCCCTCACCGGTTTCATCGGATTCGAGGCGACCGCGGTCTTCCGAGACGAGGCGCGCAACCCGGAACGCACCATCCCGCGAGCAACGTACCTGGCCGTCGTCATCATCGGTGTGTTCTACGCCATCTCCTGCTGGGCGCTCGTGACGGGCGTCGGCGCGGGGAACGCCGTCGCGGTCGCCCAGCAGACGCTCGCCGGCGAGGGCAACCTCCTGCTCGATACGACGACGACCTACCTCGGCCCGATCATGCGCGATGTCGTCCAGGTGCTGCTCATCACGAGCCTGTTCGCGTGCGTGCTGTCCTTCCACAACGTCATCGCGCGCTACCAGTTCACACTGGCGCAGAAGTCGGTGCTGCCCGCCCGCCTCGGCCGGCGCCACCCCGCACACCACTCCCCGTCGACCTCCTCGATCGTGCAGACGGTGACGGCGGCCATCGTCCTCGCAGCACTCGCACTCGCCGGCCTCGACCCGCTCGTCGGGGTCTTCGGATCCATGGCCGGGGTGGCGACCGTCGGGATGGTGCTGCTCATGCTGACGACCTCGATCGCCGTCCTCGTGTTCTTCGCGCGGCGACCCGAGCTGGTCGCCGGCCGCACCTGGGGTGCGCGGGTGTTCCCGATCCTCGCGGTGGTCGGACTCGCGTTCGCGCTGTGGCTCGTGCTGTCGAACTTCACGCTCGTCACCGGCGGAAGCGTCACCGTGAGTGTCGTGCTCGCCCTCATCCCCGTGGTCGCCATGCTGATCGGTATCGTGTTGGGGAAGCGGTTCCCCCTGGACGCCGAGCCGGACGGCGCGGTGAGCGAGGCGACCGCCGACCAACCGACCGCCGGCTGAACCAGGGTCGCGGAGTCGATCAGCGACGAGACGAGGGTGCCATGGATCTGGGTTCGCCCTCACTCGGAGCGATCCGACGCACGACCGCCGTCGACACCGTCCGCGCGCGGATCTCGCTGGCGCTGGAGCTCGGGATGCTGGTGCCCGGCCAACGGCTCCCGGCACCCGAGGAAGCGGCTCGAGCGTTCGGGGTCAGCGAGATGTCGGTGCGGCGCGCGTATCGGGCGTTGAGCGACGAGGGCGTCGTGGTCCGGCGGCAAGGCAACACGGGCGGCACGTTCATCGCGGATGCGCCCGCGGTGGGCACCGTGCCCGAGATCGCCGCCTACCGCGAGGACGCCGTCCACGTGCACACGCTCATCGACCAGCGCGCGACGCTCGAAGCCGGGCTGGCGGCGCTCGCAGCCACCGAACCGGAGGCGTCGTCCCTGCATCGACTCGACGACCTCGTGACGACCATGCGGACGGAGCCGGACTGGAGCCGGTTCCGCGAGGCCGATGCGGCGTTCCACGCCGAGCTGGCGGTGTCGGCAGGCGTGCCGGGCGCTGCCGACCTCCACGACCGCGTTTCCCGCGAGCTGTACTCCTACTTCATCCCCTACCGGATCGAGTACCTGCGCGCGTCGAACGAAGAGCATGCTCTACTCGTCGCCGCGGTCCGTGACGGCGACGCGGCAGCAGCGAGTCGCCTGGCGTTCGACCACGTCGCGGAGCTCCACCGCTCGATGTACGTCGGCCTCGCGGGCCACACCGACGGCGCGCAATCCACTTCTTGAAGCGCCTGGAGACGACCGAAGGCGCGCCCTCGGCGAGGCGTCACGGCTGGGACCGGAAATCCGACATGCGCCGTACTAAGGCATAGTGGGGACGGGTTCACCCCCGCCGCGAAGGAGTGAGAGCATGATCGACAAGGCCTCGATACAGGACTTCCCGCCGATGACGGCATCGCTGCTGGCGGACAATTCCGGCGTGTTCCGCGTCGGCACCGCCGAGCAGTACCTGACCGCCACCGACGAGGGAACGGCCCGCCGCCAGCTCGTCGAACTGATGCAGGCGGAGGCCCGGAAGTCGGGTCGACCGATCCGCGTGACGGTGACCGACCCCACGAGCGTCACCGTGCTCCTCATCGGTGTCGACGGCGAACTGCAGGAGGAACCGCAGTCCACAGCGCCCGCGCGCACCGCGCAACGGTCCACGCCACCGCCCGCAACGGCACAACGTGTGCCGCTCATCCAGGCGCCGCCGCCCACGCCCGCGCAGCCGGCACCCGCGCGCCCGGCCCCGGCTCAGCCGCCGACACCGCCCCGTGCCTCGCCCGTCCAGCCGTCGACACCTGCGCCGGTCCCTGCGCAGCCCACGCCGCCGGTCTCCGCCAACCCACAGGCGACCACGACGCCGCAGCCCGTCCCGCCGCAGCGCCCGACCGTGCAGCAGCCCGCGTTCGGCACACCGCCGTTCCAGCCGGTCTCGAACCAGCCGAACGCGCAGCAGCCGGTGCCGGCGCAGCGGGCGGTCCCGGTCCAGCAGTCGGTGCAGGCACCGCCGGTCGCGCCCGCGCAGCAGCAGCAGCCCCCGGTCCCACAGCAGCAGCAGCAGGCTCCGGGCCAGCAGACCGCCCCGGCTCGACGAGACCTGCGCGATGCGCCCTCGTTCCTCGCGCCGCCCACGATCGGCCCGGCGCAGCACGGGCTCGCCGGCCTGCTCAACAAGCTCGGCTTCTCGGTGCCGCCGTCCGCGAGCGAGCGCGCCGAGCGTGACGACGTCCACGCCGTGTCACGCCACTTCCCGAGGCGTCGCACCATCTCCGTCGCGAACCAGAAGGGCGGCGCCAACAAGACGCCGACCGTCGTCAACCTGTCGTCCGTCTTCGCCCGGTACGGCGGTGGCGGCGTCGCGGCCTGGGACAACAACGAGACCATGGGCACGCTCGGCTGGCGGACCGAGCAGGGCGGCCATGATTCGACCGTCCTCGACCTCCTCGCCGCGGCGAGTGACCTCCTCTCCCCCGGCGCCGAGCGAGCCGACCTGTCGCGGTTCGTCCACCACCAGCCCGGCGACAAGTACGAGGTGCTGCGATCCGCGGCCGACGGCGAGCATGTGGTGACCGCCGACGAGGTCGACCTCGTCCATCGCGTCCTCGCGAAGTACTACCGCCTGATCGTCATGGACTCGGGCAACTCTGCCGGTGCCCCCAACTGGCGGCGCATGGTGGAGCTGACCGACCAGCTCGTCATCCCGACCACGACCGTCGAGGACAAGAAGGAGGGCGCGCGGCTCACCCTCACCGCCGTCAGCCGCGTGAGCGAGCGCGGTGCTGAACTCGCGCGGAACGCCGTCGTCATCGTCTCCGAGGCCGAGGCCAAGGACACGTCGATCGCCAACGCGTACGCCGAGGACTTCCGACCCTACGTGCGCGACGTGGTCGTCGTCCCCTTCGATCCCGCCTTGAAGAACGGCGTCATCCGTCACGACGCCCTGCGGTCGAGCACGCAGCGGGCGTGGCTCGCAGCGGCAGCCGCGGTGTCGCGCGGACTCTGACCGGGCCATGACGCAGGGAGCATCGGAGACCGGCATCACGCGGGCGGCCGCGCTCGGCGACTACCTCAGGGCTCGTCGAGGACTGGTCCGACCGGAGGACGCGGGGTTCGTCCCGGAGGACGGGCGGCGGGTCGCCGGACTCCGACGCACCGAGGTGGCAGCCCTCGCGGACGTCAGCGCCGACTACTACCTCCGCCTCGAGCAGGGGCGGGATCAGCGCCCGTCGGAAGAGGTGCTGGCGGGCATCGGTCGGGCCCTTCGACTCGACGAGCACGCCGTGGACTACCTCTTCCGGCTCGCCTATGACGTCGACCTCTTCCCGGCCGAGCGCCGACCGTTGGACGCCGGCACGCCCGCACCGGCCGGACGATCCGTCCCGGACACGACACTCCTCGACCACTGGTCGGACACCGGGGCGTACATCACCGACGGCAACCGGGACATCGTCGCATCGAACGCGCTCGCGCGACGCATCGGCGGTGGCCTCCTCGACGTCGGGCAGAACGACGTGCTCGGGTACTTCGACGATCGGGTGCGTTCCATCGCCCCGGAGTGGGAGGTGAGCGCCCCGGCCGTGGTCGCAGCACTCCGCTACAGCAGCGATCCGAGCAGCCCTCGATTACAGACGATCGTCGAGGAGCTCACCGCTCGCAGTCCGCTGTTCGCCCGCCTCTGGGCTCGCCATGACGCCCGTCCCCTCGCCGGCGGTCCACTTCGGGCCTCGATCGACGAGTTCGGAACCGTCGAGCTGCAGTATCAGCACCTCCTCGTCCCCGACTGGCCCGGTCATCAGTTGACGACGGTCTTCGCAGAGCGCGGCTCCCCAGGGGCCGCGGTGCTCGCCTACCTCGCCGCCCGGGCCGACTGACCGCCATCCGGAGCGATGACCGGCGCACGCTGACCGAGGTGGGCCGGCGGGCACCGGAGGGGTAGCCGACGGCGGTCGCAGCGCCTACCGTGGACGCATGATCGCGAACGAGGGCGTGCGTGAGCGCCGGGACCGGATCAGGGACTTCATCGACTCGTGGCGAGAGGTACCCGTGGTCCTCTGCGACCGCACGCTGGATGTCCTCGAGGCGAATCCGGCGGCGGCACGCTTGACGCCGGCGTTCCACACCGGCGTCAACCTGGCGCGCTTCGCGTTCCTCTCCCCCGACCGGGTCGTCGACGATCCGCTGTGGACCCGGATGTCCGAGACCACCGCGGAGCTCCTCAAGCGGTCGGTCGAGGAGCACGATACGGATCGCCCGGCGGCTCGGATCATCGGCGAACTCTCCGCGAAGTCGCGCGACTTCGCCCAGACCTGGGCCTCGGGCGACGGCCACTCCGGGACGTCGGGCCCCATCGTCTTCCCCACGCCGGCCGGGGAGGTCCGGATGGTCTACAACGTCTTGAACGCGCCCGGGCCCGAGGGCGACCTGCTGTTGGTCTTCGTCCCGTCGGGAGCATCGTCCCGGGCGCGGCTGAAGCGGCTGTCCGAGGCGGTCTCGCCGGACGAGCCCTCCACCTCGAGCGATCCGGTGCCCTCCCGCTGAAGCTCGTCCCGAGCTGCGAGGTAGGCGATCGCCGCCGCAGCAGCTGAGCCTGGCTCGTCGAAGAACACCGTGAGGAACTGGTCCGTGTGCGGGACCTCGAAGGTCTGCGCCCGGAAGTCGACCCAGCCGAGCGGCTCGATGAACGTGCGCGTCCGCCGGGACATCTGCGGTTTGACGAGGTGTTCCGCCCAGATCGTCCGGAACACCGGGTGCCGTGCCGAAAGCATCCCGACGATCTCCTGGAGGCGCGGATCGTCCGGTCGGCCGTAGTAGCGGAGCGGGGCGGTGAGGTCGCGGAGGGTCCCTTCCCACTCCCGGTGCATGCGCTCGTACTCCGGTGCGTCGGGCGATGTGGTGCCTCGGAAGTCGGCGTACTGCTCGAAGGCTGAGACGAGCAGATTGACCCCGGGGTCGAGCATGCCCGGCGGCACCCATGCCCGCGCGAGCGCGTTCGCGGCGACGACGTACTGATTGTCGTCGCTCACGTAGGCGGGCGTGCCGGACCAGTGCGCGAGGAGCCGGGCGACCCGGTCGTCGAGTCGCGTCGACCGGTCGTCGACCGCGCGCATGAACGGCCTCGGGCTCGCCAACCGGAGCAGGTATCGGCGTCCACTGTCGTCCAGCAGCAGGGCACGGGCGAGCCCGAGGAGGACCTGCTCCGACGGCCGCCGCACACGACCCTGCTCGATCCGCAGGTAGTACTCGGGGCTGATGCTCGCAAGGTGCGCGACCTCCTCGCGGCGCAGGCCGGGCACCCGTCGGGACGTGTCGGCGCCGATGCCGACCTGCTCTGGCCGCACGAACTCCCGGCGCGCGCGGAGGAACTCGCCGAGAGCATTCGAAAGCCGAGTTGGTGACATCGCCGCGTCCTCCGGAGAGCGAGTGGGATCGACGCCAATCCTCCCCTAGCAAGCTCGTCCGTATGCATCCTTCCGCGGCCGATCATGGGTCGTTTCTGGACATGTCGACCGACGATCGGTCGTTCGCTGAGCCTGACCCTGCGCGTCCCACCCGGTCGCCGCCCGACGTCACTATCGTGGTCGCATGGTTGAGCGCGGACCCGCCGATCGGCTCCCTCAGGACCTGGTCGATCTCGTCGACTCCTGGTCGACCGTCCCCGCGTTCGTCCATGACCGCCACTTCACGGTGCTGCACGCCAACCACCTCGCCCAGGCGTTGTCGCAGGCCTTCCGTCCAGGAGCCAACCTGCTGCGCTCGACCTTCCTCCGCCCGGAGGTCCTCCGGGCGAGTCCCGATCCCGGCCTCGTCACCGAGCATGTGGTGGGCGAACTCCGGAGGTCGCTCGGCACCCACGAGTGGGACGCGGTCTTCGAGGGCCTCGTGGACGAACTCCGCTCCGGGAACAGCCGCTTCGCCGAGGCCTGGGCCGGGCTGGAGCCGGGCCTCCGACCCGATGCGGCCGAGTCGTTCACCTTCGACCGTCCGGATCTCGGGCGTCTCGAGCTGCGCTACCTCCAGTTGGAGGTCCCCGAGCACTTCGGCATGAGTCTCGTGGTCTGGCGAGCGTGCGACGAGGCTTCGGCACGGCTGCTCGCGGTCCTCGCCGGGCAGTCCCCCGACCGGACCTGACGAGCGGGCCGCCACGATCCGACCGCCGACGGGCACGATCTCGTCATCCGTCGGAAGGGTTGTCGTGCCGTCCCTGCTGGGCTGGAGACGATCCAGGCCGCAGGGCGGCGGAGCGAGGAGGACACCATGGATTCGACGGACGACACCGTCCCGCACCACGAGACCCCGAGTCTGGGCAATCCGGACCTTCCGGCGGAGGGCGAGGTGAACACGCTCCGCCACCCGCAGAGCACGCAGATGACCGGCCCGCAGAACCCGGCAGTCGCAAGCCAGTTCCCGAACCAGATCGACGCTCCGGGAACCGACATCAGTACGCAGGCGTTCTTCTGGTCGTCGTTCAACATCTCGCCTCGCCGCGTGCAGGACGGTGGGTGGGCGCGCGAGGTGACGAAGCAGGACTTCGCGATCTCCGACGAGATCGCCGGCGTGAACATGTACCTCGAGTCAGGCGGCATCCGCGAGCTCCACTGGCACCAGACGGCCGAGTGGGCCGTCATGACCCGTGGCAGGTGCCGGGTCACCACCCTCAGCCGATCCGGGATGCCCAGCGTCGAGGACGTGGAGGAAGGCGATCTGTGGTTCTTCCCCGCCGGGACGCCGCACTCCCTGCAGGGGCTGGGTCCCGATGGCGCCGAGTTCGTGCTCGCCTTCGACGACGGCGACCAGTCAGAGTCCAACACCCTGCTGCTCACGGACTGGTTCGCCCACACGCCGCCGGACGTGCTGGCGAAGAACTTCGGGGTGGCCCAGGAGACCTTCGCGGACATCCCGCTCCACAACCTCTGGATCTTCCCCGGCGACGAGCCCGGCCCGCTCGCCAAGGACCAGGAGGACGCCGGTGTCGAGTGGGGAGCGTCGGAACCGATCATCTTCCGACTGTCGCGGTCCAAGCCACTCCACCGGAACAGCGGCGGGAGCATCCAGATCGCGGACAGCACCAACTTCCCGCTGTCGCAGTCGGTCGCCGCAGCGCTCGTGACGGTGGAACCCGGGTCGATGCGCGAGCTGCACTGGCATCCCAACGCCGACGAGTGGCAGTACTACCTCCGCGGATCCGCCAGGATGACCGTCTTCAACACCGGACCCCACGCGAACACGACCGACTTCCGCCCGGGCGACATCGGCGTCGTGAAGAAGAACCTCGGACACTACGTGGAGAACACCGGCGACGACGTGCTGCAGTTCCTCGAGGTGTTCCGCACGGACCGGTACGAGGAGGTGTCGCTCGCGAACTGGCTGGCGCACGTGCCGCCGTCGCTCGTCGCCGCACACCTGAACATCGACGAGGCGACCCTGGCGACCTTCCCCCGGGAAGCGCAGGGGATCACGCCGCTGCGTCCGTGATCCGGGCAGGGTGGCTCTCGGCGGGCCACGCTCGCCCAGGGCCATCCGTCCTAGCTTGAGCGGGACACCACTCGTTCAACCGCGCGGAGGCACCGATGAACAGCGAACGCAGCACGATCGAACCGGCCGAGGGCTCCTGGTCCATCTCGGACGACCGGGCGTTCGTCCTCATCGACATGCTCAGCGACCACCGGGACCGGCGGCGCCACGCGCTCAGGACCGCGCGCTCGAGGCGCTGGCTCGACTCCTACGGTGAGGTGGTCGTGCGTTCGGTGCTGCTCGGGACCACGAGCACGATGGAGCGGGACGAGTACGCGCGGGCCCTCCGTCACGACGGCCGCGACCACACGCTCGTCCTCGATCACGTCGGCGGCTTCGTCCTCGTGACCTCCGAACGACGCGCCGCCTCGCCCGTCGACGAGTGGGTCCGCTCCGTCGCGCCGGCCGGTGTCCGCATCTCCGCGATCGGTTCGGCCGTGCTGCACGCGGACGAGGACGACCTGCTCGGCGTCGTCGACGAGGCCCGCACCGCTGCCGAGATCGTCGGTCAGGTCGGGGACGCGCTCGGGTCGACCCGCGCGGAGGATCTCGGCGGATGGCGACTCCTGCACGCGATCGGTGGCGGGCCGCAGCTCGTGACCTCGGCGTCGCCGGCGGCCGACGAACTCTGGCACGCGGATCCCGTGCGTCGGGAGACGGTGGAGACCTACCTCGACTCCGGGTGCAACGTCGTCGTCGCGTGCGAGCGGCTCCACATCCACCGCACGACGCTCTACTACCGGCTCGACACCATGCCGGAGGTCGTGCGCGACGCGCTGGCCGACGGCTTGAAGCGGAGCACGCTGCACCTGTCGCTGAAGCTGCTCCGCCTCTGGAACGACGTCCCCACCGCGTCGGAGCGGTCGTCCGCGTCCAGCCGACGCCGACGTGTTCCGGAGACCCGTACCGTCGCCCCGGTGCGGCAGCTGCACCCGCGGTCCGCTGGCACCGAGTAGAGGTCGACGTGACCAGTTCAGCACGACGCGTCCCGATCGAGCCTCAGGCCGTGGACGCGCCGCTCAGCGGGACCGCCGTCTTCCTCGTGCTCACCGTGCGCGACGCGGTCGGCGCGATCGACACCGTCCGCAGCACCCTGGCGGGTATCGCCGATGTCCTGAAGAACGTCGCCTTCCGCGACCTCGACGCCGCCCTGTCCTGCACCGTCGGGATCGGCGCGCGCGTCTGGGGTGAGCTCACGCGCGGTCCCGCACCGAGGGAGCTCCATGTCTTCCCCGCGGTCGTCGGCGACCGGCACACCGCGCCCTCCACGCCCGGCGACGTCCTGCTCCACATCCGCGCTGCGAGACGCGACCTGTGCTTCGAGTTCGAGCGGCAGCTCCTGGACCTGCTCGGCGACGCCGTCGAGGTCGTGGACGAGACGGTCGGCTTCCGGTACTTCGACGTCCGCGACCTGCTCGGCTTCGTCGACGGCACGGCGAACCCCGTCGGGCAGGACCTTCCCGACGCCACGCTCGTCGGTGAAGAGGACCCGGCCTTCGCCGGTGGCAGCTACGTCGTGGTGCAGAAGTACACGCATCCGCTCGACCGCTGGCGCGCGCTCACCGCGGAACAGCAGGAGGCGATCATCGGCCGCACGAAGGCCGACAACGTCGAACTCGACGATGCGGAGACCGGCCAGAAGTCGCACAAGACCCTGTCCACGATCGTCGTCGACGGTGCCGAGCACGACATCCTCCGCGACAACATGCCGTTCGGGAGCCCGGCCGGCGGCGAGTTCGGCACCTACTTCATCGGGTACGCCCGACGGCTCTGGGTCATCGAGCGGATGCTCGAGCGCATGTTCATCGGTGACCCACCGGGACTCCACGACCGACTCCTCGACTTCTCGACCGCCCGGACCGGCTCCGTGTTCTTCGCTCCGAGCGCCGCGTTCCTCGAGGCGATGGACGACGATCCGGCCCTGTCCGGCCCCGCTGATCCGGCGAGCGCCGTCGTCCCCGCCACGCCACCCTCGACCGCCGACGGTTCCCTCGGTCTCGGGTCGCTCCGCACCCCACCCGAAAGGACGCAATGATGAACAACCATCTCTTCCGTCACCTCGCGCCGATCACCGATGAGACCTGGCAGATGCTCGACGACGAGGCCCGTGCGCGCCTCACCCCGGTACTCGGCGGCCGACGGGTGGTCGACTTCGCCGGCCCGCTGGGTTGGGAGCACTCCTCCACCGACATCGGCCGTGTCGGCGCGGTCGTCGACGCCCCGATGGAGGGGGTGATCGCCCGACAGCGTGCGTCGCTGCCCCTGACGGAGGTGCGTGCCGATTTCGCGCTCATGCGCAGCGAGCTGGACAGCGCGGCGAGAGGCGCACTCGACGTGGACCTCTCCCCGCTCGACGACGCGGTCACCCGCTTGTCCACGGTGGAGAACGCGGCGATCCTGTCCGGCTGGTCGGCGGCCGGGTACACGGGTGCGACGGCTGCCTCGCCGCACCCGCCGCTGACGCGGGACGACGACCCGACGCGGTTCGCACAGGTGGTCGCCACGGCGGTCGAGACGCTCGCGCGGGCCGGGGTCGGCGGCCCCTACGCCCTGGCTGTCGACGCACCGGGCTGGGTGTCGGTCACGGGCGGCAACGACAGCGGTGGTGCGCGGCTGTCCTCGCACATCGAGGCGATCATCGGCGGGGAGGTCGTCTGGACGCCCGGCATCGAGGGAGCCGCCGTCCTCAGCCGACGCGGCGGCGACTTCCTGTTCGAATCCGGTCAGGACATCGCCCTCGGCTATGCGGCGCACTCGGCCGAGTCGGTGAGCCTCTATCTGGAGGAGAGTTTCAGCTTCCGTGTCGTGACGCCAGAGGCTGCCGTCGCGATCCGTTAGCGCGGCGACACGGCTCCGTCGATCGGGTCGGCCAGGGGCGACCGGGTCTGCAGAGACGCCTCGGCCACGCCGACACCCGTCGTGCGGAACCGTCGCTGGTACTCGGAGGGCGTCGTGTTGTACCGTGCCGCGAACGCGCGGCGGAAGGCGATCGGGCTGGCGTACCCGGCGGCAGCGGCGACCTGCCCCACCGTGTCCCCGGCCTCCAGCATGCCGAGCGCGACGTCGAGTCGGAGCGAGCCGACGTACTGGATGGGCGTCATGCCCAGCTCGTCCCGGATGACGCGGTTGAGGTGGCGAACGCCGACGTTCGCGTGTGCGGCGATGTCGGCCAACGATCCAGCCCGGGTCGGATCACCGTGGATGTAGTCCGCGACGGCCTTCGCGATCGAGGTCCGCGCCGGCTTCGCGCGGACGGAGGCGGAGAACTGCGATTGGCCGCCGGACCTGCGCATGTACACGAGCAGCAGCTGCGCGATGGAGCGTGCGACGTCCGCACCGTGGTCCTCCTCCACGATCGCGAGCGCGAGGTCGATCCCGGCGGCGACCCCGGCCGAGGAGTAGGTGTCGCCGTCGCGGACGAAGATCGAGTCGGGGCGGACGTCGATCGACGGGTAGGCGGTGGCGAGCGCGCCGGTGAACTTCCAGTGGGTCGTCGCCGACTTGCCGTCGAGGAGACCCGTGACCGCGAGGGCGAACGCACCGCTGCAGATCGATGCCACCCGCTCGGCTCGGGCCGCGAGGAGGCGGACCGCACGCTGCACCTCCTCCGGGCGGTACACCTGTGGTGCGGACTCGCTCCCCGGGACGATCACGAGGTCGAGCGGTCCGCTGTCGGCCGCGGCGCCGTCCACGCCGACCCGGAGTCCCATCGAGGTGACGACGTCCTGGCCGTCGTGGGAGAAGAACCGGACGTCGTAGCCGTCGACCCGCTGGTTCGCCTCGGTGAACACCTCGGCCGGGCCGACGAAGTCGAGCGTCTTCACCTGGTCGAACAGGAAGATCCCGACGCGGCGTCGTCGCGCGGGTCCTCCGAGGATGGGCTGTGGTCCTGGCTCCTGCTGGGGCGGGCTCATCCCCACATCCTGCCCGACGAGAGCGCCCCGGCCAACGTCGGATTCGACTTCTGTCGCACCTGCCGCCGACGAACGTCCGAAGACTCCGGCCCGGCGCCGACGTAGCCTCGGTCGGACCGGCCCGCCGCCTGGAATCCGGCCCATCCACTCCACGACGCCCAAGGAGATCCGCTCATGCGACTCGAACGCGCGGGGACCATCCCCCTCGACCTCACCCATCGCACCGCGCTGGTGACCGGCTCGACGAGCGGAATCGGTTACGCCATCGCCGCGCGGCTCGTCGAGGCGGGGGCGGACGTCATCGTCAACGGCCGCGACGCCGATCGCCTCGAGGCCGCCGTCCTCTCGCTCGACACCGAATCGGTCGAGTCGGTCCGGGGGATCACCGCAGACGCGACCACCCGGGAGGGGGCCGAACGGCTCGTCGCTGAGGCCGGTCAGGTCGACATCCTCGTCAACAACCTCGGTGTCTTCGAGGCCGTACCGCCGCTGGACATCACCGACGAGCAGTGGCGGTCGATGTTCGAGGTCAACGTGCTGTCGGCCGCTCGCCTCACCCGGCTCCTGCTCCCCGGCATGTCCGGTCGCGGCTGGGGTCGTGTCGTCGACATCGCCAGCGACTCCGCCGTGGTCATCCCCGAGGAGATGATCCACTACGGCATGTCGAAGACCGCCCTCCTCGCGGTGAGCCGCGGCTTCGCGAAGGCTGCCGCAGGGACCGGCGTCACCGTGAACTCGGTGATCGCCGGCCCCACCCACACGCCGGGCGTGGAGACCTTCGTCCGGCAGCTCGTCGGCGACGAGCTCGAGTGGGACGACGCCCAGCGGGAGTTCATGCGTCTGCACCGCCCGCAGTCGCTGATCGGCCGCCTCATCGAGCCCATCGAGATCGCGAACCTCGTGGTGTACCTCGCCTCGCCGCTCGCGTCCGCTACTACCGGCGGCGCGCTCCGGGTCGACGGCGGCTACGTCGACTCGATCCTGCCCTGACGTCGACACCGACCGAGAGCCGAGCGACCCGATGACGACCTCCCCCGTTTCGACCCGATCCCGCGTCTCCCACGGTGCCGGGTTCTGGATCGTCGCGACCACGTTCCTGCTGGTGATGGCCTACTCGACCGTCCCGACGCCGCTGTACGCGCTGTACCAGGCGAGGGACGGGTTCCCCGTCTCGACGATCACCGTCATCTTCGCCGCCTACGCCGTCGGCGTCGTGTTCAGCCTCTTCTTCGTCGGCCACATCAGCGACTGGGTCGGGCGGCGGCGGATGCTGCTCATCGCGATCCTGATCTCGGCGCTCTCGGCAGTGCTGTTCCTCCTCTGGAGCAGCGTGGAGGGGTTGATCGTCGCGCGGGTCGTCAACGGCGTCAGCATCGGCGTTCTCACCGCGACGGCGACCGCTCACCTCGGCGAGCTGCGCGCGGTCGCCCGGCCCGACGAGAACTCGATCGTCGCGGCATCGGTCGCCGGAGCCAGCAACCTGGGCGGTCTCGCCCTCGGACCGCTCATCGGAGGACTCTTCGCCGAGTTCCTCCCGAACCCGCTCGTGCTCCCGCACGCGGTGTTCCTCGTGGCGCTCGTCATCGCCGCGATCGTCATGGTCTCCGTGCCCGAGACCGTCGAACAGAGCGAGCCGCGGAGGCGCTACCGACCACAGCGCCTCGCGGTCCCGGCGTCGTCCCGAGGGGCGTTCATCGCCGCGGGGTTCGGGGCCTTCGCCGGCTTCGCGCTCCTCGGACTGTTCACCTCACTCGCGCCCACCATCCTGATCGGCACCTTCGACGCACCCGACCACCTGCTCGCCGGTGTGACGACCTTCTCCGTGTTCGGAGCCGCCGCGCTCGGTCAGGTCCTGCTCGCCCGACTCCCGTTGCAGCGCCAACTCCTGATCGCGACGGTGAGCTGTGGCATCGGACTCGCCGCGGTCGCCGCGGGGGCGGTCCTGCCGCAGCTGGGGGTCTTCCTCGTCGGCGGTGTGATCGCCGGACTCGGTGTCGGCGTCCTGTTCAAGTCGGCGATCGCGACCGCCGGATCGCTCGCCGATCCCGCCCGCCGGGGCGAGACGCTGTCGCTCGTGTTCCTGATCGCCTACTGCGGCCTCGCACTCCCGGTGCTGGCCATCGGCTTCGCCCTCACCTTCGCACCGGAGATCGACGTGCTGCTGATCTTCGTCTCGCTCGTGCTGGTGACGACGGTGCTCGCCGGTGTCGCGATGACCCGGCGAGCGGCCGGCCGGCCCTGACCGGGCCCGGCTGCCACTGAACGGGCGATGTCGGCTTCGGCCTACCCGAACGTCTCGGCGAGGTAGCGATGGACGAGGGAGACCGCCATCGCCCCCTCGCCGACGGCCGACGCGACCCGCTTGATGGAGTTGGCGCGGACGTCACCGGCCGCGAACACGCCGGGCTGGTTCGTCTCGAGGTGCAGGGGCTGACGGCGGAGTGGCCACGCCGACAGGTGCTCCAGCAGCAGGTCGCCTCCGGTGAGCAGGAAGCCGCGCGGGTCCAGCGCGACCGCGGAGTCGCGGGCCCAAGCGGTGTTGGGGCTCCCGCCGATGCAGATGAACAGGCGCGACGCCGGCACGTCGGTCGTCGTCCCCGCGGAGTCGATGGTCAGGCCGCGGAGGCGGTCCTCGCCGTGGAGCGCGGTGACCGTCGTGTCCACGAGGATCTCGACATTGGGAGCCGCGAGCAGTCGCCGCAGGAGGTAGGTCGACATCGTCGACGAGAGGGAGTGCCCGCGGACGAGGACGGTGACCCGCTCAGCGTGCGCGGCAAGGTTCATCGCCGCCTGGCCCGCCGAGTTCGCACCGCCCACGATGTAGACGTGCTCGCCGACGCACGAGGACGCCTCGCTCGTGCCGGCGCCGTAGTAGACGCCGGAGCCCTCCAGCTCGTCCTCCTTCGGCAAGCCGAGGCGACGCCACTGCACCCCCGTCGCGCAGACGACCGCCCGTGCGGAGAGTCGCGAGCCGTCCGCGAGCTCGGCCTGCATGTGGTGGTCGCCGAAGCTCCGGCTCAGGCTGTGACGCATGACGAGCAGTTCCGCGCCGAACGCGATCGCCTGTCGTCGAGCCTGTTCCGCGAGGGCTGCGCCGGAGATGCCGTGCGCGAAGCCGAGGTAGTTCTCGATGAGGCTGCTGGAACCGGCCTGACCGCCGACGGCGTCCCGTTCGACCACGGCGACATCGAGTCCCTCGGACGCCGCATAGACCGCGGCCGAAAGCCCGGCCGGTCCGGCGCCGTAGACGAGCACGTCGTACTCGCTGCGTTGCGGTCGATTGATCCAGCCGAAGTGTTCGGCGATCTGCGCGGGCGTCGGATCGGCGAGCCGGGTGCCGTCGGGGAAGGCGACGACGGGAAGCCGGGCCTCCGCCAGACCCGAACCGAGCTGCGTCCGACAGTCCTCGTCCGTCTCGACGATCACCGTCTGGAACGGGACACCGCTGCGGGTGAGGTAGTCGCGGATCGCGAAGGCCTCGCGACCGAAGGACCGCTCGAACACGAGCAGTGGCGCGATCGCCACCTCCCCGACGACGGTCATGAACCGAGGAGTCGTTCCCATTGGGCGGGGACACGATCGTGCGGCCCGGGGACCGTCTGCGAGCGCGGGTGACTCAGCGGGGGCGCAAGGGTCGGACCGACGAACGACTCCTCCGTGCCGTAGTCGTAGAACCAGTCCTCGCCCGGCTCGTAGCTGCGGATCACGCGATGACCGGTGGTGGTCGCGTGCTTCGTCGCGTGCTTGTTCAGGGAGTCGTCGCAGCATCCGATGTGCCCGCAGAACGTGCAGCGGCGGAGATGCAGCCACCAACTGTCGGTCGCCTCGCACTCGGCGCAACCGGGCCCGGACGGCGGGACGTCCGGCTTGATGTACTGCTCGACGTCGTCCATGGTGGACCTCATCTCGGCTCGTGCTGCGGTGACGTGGACTCACCGTACGGCCCTCCGTGCGCGGCCCGCTTCGACCTCAGTCGGAAATCGAAGGCTCGTCAACCGTTCGTTCGCGCAGCATCCCGTCAGCCCCGGGCGTTCTGCACGATCGCGGTCAGGGCGTCGAGATAGGAGTCGAAGGCGACCCGGCCCTCCGCGGTGAGTGCGATGCGGCGGCCGCGGCGGTCCGTGTCGCTCTTCCCGACCTCGATAACCCCGGCGTCGGCGAGCGCCGAGAGGTGCTTCGAGAGGGCCGACTTGCTGACGCCGGTGATGCGCAGGAGCGAGGCGAAGTCGGTGTACTCGGCGGGGGCGAGTGCGGACAGCAGGGCGAGGCGGGCAGGCTCGTGGAAGAGCGGGTTCAGCGCCTGGCGGCCGACCGCGGCGTCCTCGGCTCCGTCGTCCTCAGGCATCGCGCGACCCCGACCGTCCGCCGAGCGGCGTGGAGCCGTTCGCGAGGCGCACCAGTGCGGGCAGGCAGACGGCGAACACGACGACGGCTGCGACGACCGCGGACACCGTGTTCGGTACGGAGACGCCTGCGGAACGGGCGATCCACTGGGTCACGACGTAGACCACGGCGACCGCCACGCCACTCGCGGTGAGCAGCAGCACGCCGGTCCGGTCCGACCAGTCGAGGCGGAGCTTCACCGGGCGCGCGAGGGACAGGGCGACGAACCCAATGGCGACGAGTCCGAGCAGCCAGACCATGTCGAGGTCGACGACGACCCCGAGCGCGATGATGAGTACCGCGGTGAGGATGGCGGTGGTGAGCGCTCCCTGGCGGGCGGAACGGCGCGAGGCGTCTCGTGCCTGGTTCAAGCGGTCCTGTGCGTCTTCATGATCCATGATCGACCTCCAGTCGTTGCGCCTGAAGAAACTATCATAGTGTTTCCCCAAAGGAAACAACCATCGGGCGCGACGCTTGCCATCGCGCCACGCCCCCCTAGACGGCGAGCGTCACGTGCCGACCGAGCGCTTCGATCGCGGCCTCGTTGCGCTGATAGTGCGACCACTGGCCGATCCGGGTGCATGTCACGAGGCCGGCGCGCTGGAGGGTGGCCATGAACTGCGAGGCCGTCGACTGCGACACCTCGGCCCTCGCCTGGATGTGCTTGAGACACACGCCGACCTCGGCCGCCGGCTGATCCTGCGGCGGGAACGACTCGGGATCCTTCAACCACCCCAGGATGGCCAGGCGCGTCGGGTGGCCGAGCGCCTTGAAGACCGCCACCAGGTCCAATTCGTCAGCGTTCGTCATACGTCGACCATATCGCAATATCGCGATCCCACGATGTTGTGCAACACTGTGGATCGTTAAATCGCGATCTAACGATGGAGATGTCATGACACAGCACACAGCACTGGTGGTCGGAGCCCGCGGAGTGATCGGCGGGAACCTCATCACCCACCTCGAGGGGCTCGGCTGGGACGTGATCGGGTTGTCCCGCCGCGGCGGTGCCGACCGGGGATCCGTCAGGCACCTCGCGGTGGACCTGCTCGACCGCGACGCGACCATCCACCAGTTGCAGGGCCTGTCGGAGGTGACACACCTGTTCTACGCCGCCTACCAGGACCGCCCGAGCTGGGCCGAGCTCGTCGCACCAAACCTCGCGATGCTCACGAACGTCGTCGATGCCGTCGAACCCGTCGCGCCGGGCCTCGAACACATCAGTCTGATGCAGGGCTACAAGGTCTACGGCGCGCACCTGGGACCCTTCGCGACACCCGCGAAGGAGTCCGACCCGCCGCACATGCCGCCGGAGTTCAACGTCGACCAGCAGCAGTTCCTCGAGCGCCGCCAGGTCGGGGCGGCCTGGTCGTGGTCGGCGTTGCGGCCGTCGGTCGTCGCCGGGATCGGCCTGGGCAACCCGATGAACCTGGCGATGGTCATCGCCGTCTACGCGTCCATGAGCAAGGAACTGGGCATCCCGTTGCGCTTCCCCGGCAAGCCCGGCGCATACACGAGCCTGATCGAGATGACCGACGCCGACCTCCTCGCGAAGGCCACCGTGTGGGCGGCGACCACGGAGCATGCCCGCAACGAGGCGTTCAACATCACGAACGGCGACGTGTTCCGGTGGTCGTCGATGTGGCCGAAGATCGCCGCCTTCTTCGACCTCGACGTCGCGCCGCCACTCGAGATGAGCCTCACCGAGGTGATGGCCGACAAGGAGGCCCTGTGGAACGCGATGGTCGAGCGGCACGGCCTCGCGCCCACCCGCTACGCCGAGGTGTCGTCGTGGGCGTTCGGCGACTTCGTCTTCACGTGGGACTACGACGTCATCGCCGACACCTCGAAGTCCCGCCGAGCCGGCTTCCACGAGTACGTCGACACGGAGGCGATGTTCCTCCGCATCTTCCAGGACCTCCGCGATCAGCGACTCATCCCGTAGGCGCAGGAGCCCGGCTACTGCTCGAAGGCGGCGAGCGCGACGCTCGCCGCCTCCGCGACCAACGCGTCGTCGTACTCGGCGTCCGGGTCGAGTGTGTTCGTGAGGATCGTCAGGACGATCGGGTCGCCGCCCGGCCGGTCGATGATCGCGATGTCGTTCCGGATCCCACCCGCACCCCCGGACTTGTCGGCCACCTGCCATCCCGCCGGAGCACCGGCCCGGATCAGCGTGTCGCCCGTCGCGTTGCCGCTCATCCAGGCGAGGAGCGTCGCCCGGTCGGCGGACTCCAGGTGGGAGCCGTCGACGAGGCGGGTCAGGTTGTCGGTGAACGCGGCAGGGGTGGTGGTGTCATCGGTGCTGCCCGGTTCGATCACGTTCAACAGCGGCTCCGCGTTGACGACCTCGGTCACCTCATCGCCGAGCGTGACGAGGGCGGCGTCCAACGCGGCGGGCCCACCGATCCGCGCGAGAACGAGGTTGAGGGCCGTGTTGTCGCTCTGCCGGACCGCGGCCTCGGCGAGCTGCGACAGGGTCAGGCCGGTCTCGACGTGTTCACTCGTCACCGGCGAATAGCCGGCCGCCTCGACATCCTCAGCCGACCACGTGACGACTTCGTCACGCGCCGAACCGCGCACCTCGTGGAGGAAGACCGCTGCGGCGAGCGCCTTGATCGTCGAGGCATATCCGAAGCGCTCGTCCGCGCGGTAGGACAGGCGCGCGCCGGTCCCGGTGTCGACGGCGCTGATGCCGACGCGCGCGCCGAACTCGGCCTCCAGGGCTTGGAACTCGCCGGACAGGTCGGGCATCGACGTGGGCGGCACCGACGTTGGTACCGAGGTTGGGGAGCTCGGCGACGCCGACGGGGACGGAGTAGCGGAGGCGCACCCCACGAGCCCGAGCACCAGCCCACCGGCCAGGGCGACGGCGACGACGCCACCGGCGCTCCGCGTCATCGACGAACGCCGGCCTGCCCGGCGACCTGCTGATCGAGGCGCTCGAGGTCCGCCTCGACCATCGCGACATCCCGCGCGAACGCGTCGTCGTCCAGCTCGATCTGTCGGACGGTGAACACCACCTCGGCACCCTCTGGATGGGCCAGCACGCGGACCGGGTTGGTCACGACGGTCCCCGACGGCAGGGTGACGTCGTGGTCGAGCACGCCGAAGCGGTTGCGCTCGACGAACCGGACCTCCACCCGACCCATCGGCGACTCGACGAACAGCGAGTCACCTTCGCGCACCACCTCGGCCTGCGCGAGACCGGCCGCCCACCGCGGGAGGTTGTCGACATCAGACGCGTACTCGTAGACGGCTTCCGGCGAGGCGCTGATGACCCGGCTCACATGGTGACTTCTCATGACCGCATCCTGCCACCTCGGTGTGGGATCCATCCGCCACGTCCCGCCTGCGGATGATGCTCCGCGAGCGGGATCGTCCTGCGGGCTGACGATTCGACCATCGACGATTTGTAGCCTGGAGGCATGCCCGGCATCACCCGCAGTCGACCGCCCTTGCCATCACCGGCCCCCATGGAACAGCGACGTCGTCGGCGTCGGCGTGGCCTCATCGCTGCCGTCGTCACGGCATCATTCCTCGCGCTGGTGGTCGGCGGCGCGGTCGTCGCCGCGCCGCTCCTGCGGTCGTACGGGATCTACCTCGTCCCGCCATCGCCGCAGACGTATGCGGAGGTCGCGCTGGATGCGATGCAGCGGGGCGTGAACGCCACGCCGGACCGCTACACGCAGGTGCGGGAGCGGGCTCTGGCCTCAGTCGCGGACGCCTCCGACTATGCCGACACCTACGGGCCGCTCACGAAGGCGGCGGCCGAGCTGGGCGGCCCCCACACCACCTTCAACGATCCTGCGACCGCGGCCGAACTGTTCGGGCCGTCGTCGGGATCGAAAGCGGAGAACGAACTGCCCACCGTCACGAGCGCTGACGGCGTGACGACCATCCGCCTCCCGACACTCATCGGTGGCGGCTCCGGAGAGGACTCCTTCGGCCAGCGATACATCGACACGGCCGTCGACGCGATCACCGCCGCCGCGCCCCACACGTCGGCATGGGTGGTCGATCTGCGGGACAACCACGGCGGCAACGTGTGGCCCATGCTGGCTGCCGTGGCACCACTGCTCGATGATGGGACCGTCGAGACCTTCGAGTCCGTCGACAGGTCGACGGTCGTCTCGGTGTCGGGCGGCGGCGTCTCGTCCGACGGCAATCGACAGAGCGCGGCGACGAAGCCGCAGCCGAAGGTGGACGGTCCGATCGCCGTGGTCATCGACGGGATGACCGGCAGCTCCGCGGAGGCGGTCGCGATCGCCTTCATCGGGCAGTCGGACGTGCGCGTGTTCGGTCAGCCGAGCTACGGCTTCAGCACGGCGAACCAGCCGGTCCGCCTCTACGACGGCGCGGTCGTCAACCTGACGGTCGCCGTCGACGCCGATCGCACCGGCAAACGCTACGGTGTCCCGATCCAGCCCGACACCGTCGTCGAGGACTTCACGCAGCTCCCCGCGGTGATCGGCGCGTGGGTCGCCGACCGCGGCTGAACGATCCGTCCACCGAGAGTGCCGGTTCTGCTCGTCCGAGCACGCCCAGCGAGCAGAACGAGCACTCTCGGCCGCCCGGAACTGGACGTCTGCGGCAACCGGTTTGGACAGGTGTCGGGACTTTCGACAGACCAGCGAAACGGCCGTCGCGTCGCGTTACCGTGGTCGCGCTCCCACAATCCGTGGAAGTGGAATTCGCGAGAGTCGTTCCGAGCGCGGCTTGGCTCGACATGAGCTTGGAGGTCAGTCATGCCATTCGTGACAACGGACGACGGCACGGAAATCTACTACAAGGATCTGGGCGACCCGGCGGCGCAGCCCATCATGTTCCACCACGGTTGGCCGCTGTCGTCGGACGACTGGGACGCCCAGGTGCTCTTCTTCCTGTCGAAGGGGTACCGCGTCGTGGCGAGCGACCGCCGTGGGCACGGGCGGTCCTCTGAGATCGGCACCGGTCACGACATGGACCACTACGCCAGCGACGTGTCGGCGGTCGTCGAGCACCTCGACCTGCGCAACGTCGTCCACATCGGCCACTCGACGGGTGGCGGTCAGGTCGCGCGGTATGTCGCCAAGTACGGCGAGCCGCAGGGTCGTGTGGCGAAGGCGGTCCTGGTCTCGTCCGTGCCTCCGCTGATGGTGCAGACCGACGCCAACCCCGAAGGGACACCCATCTCGGTCTTCGACGGCTTCCGGAGCGCGCTCGCCGCGAACCGGGCGGAGTTCTTCCAGGCCGTGGCTTCGGGCCCGTTCTACGGATTCAACCGCGACGGTGTCACCGTGTCCCAGCCCGTGATCGACAACTGGTGGCGTCAGGGCATGACCGGCAGTGCCGTGGCGCACTACGAGGGCATCAAGGCGTTCTCCGAGACCGACCAGACCGAGGACCTCAAGGCGATCTCCGTGCCGGTCCTCTGCATGCAGGGCGATGACGACCAGGTCGTGCCCTACAAGGACGCCGTCATCAAGCAGGCCGAGCTCCTCAGCAACGCGACCCTCAAGGTCTACGAGGGCTTCCCGCACGGCATGCTGACCACCCACGCCGACATCATCAACCCCGACCTCCTCGCCTTCATCGAGCAGTAAGGGAACCACCGTCGGAGACGTGCGGCGCACCCGGGTGATCTCGGGTGCGCCGTTCGTGTGATGCCCGAGTCCGGCCGTCGCAATGACCCGACGTCGATCCCTCGGCGCATGTCGCCGCTGGTGTTCGGCCGAACGGTCGACTCAACGACGCACACATGGACCCGACGCGCCCAGGACGAGGACCGGCCCCCACTCGGACGTGTCAGCGAATTCGTCGAGACGCACGTAGTAGCCGTCATCGGAGATGAAGGAGACGCCGCTCGTGAGGTCTGAGGAGTCGTCGGCTGCGACCACCTTCTCGACCTTCCAGGCCGCCCTGTCGGCATACATCGATGCAGCCTCGTCCAACCAGGCGTTGCGATCGAAGTCCTCCGCGACGCTCACGGTGATGCTGCCGTCGTACTGGACGGCACCGCCGCTGCAGGCGAGTTCCACGTCGTTCTGGCTCACCGTCGACGCTCCGTCCGGCAACGTCGCTTCGAACTCCTGACGCAGGGAGAGCGCTTGTTCCTTGGCAGACTCGTAGCTCGGCCCTCGGTCGAACACACCACACCCCGCCAGTGCGCCGACGAGACACAGGGCGAGGAGAGTGCTGACGGCGCGGCGCATGGGGACCTTCCTACCATGGCGTCGCGTGTTAGACAGAGGCATGACGCACTTCCCGATGACGCATGAGCTCGGCCGGATCGACGTCGTGACGCTCGACGACATCGCCGCCCTCAGTCAGGACGTCGCACTCGACATCGAACAGGTGCAGGCGGCCTGGCCGGCGTTCGAGAACTCGTTCGACTCGCTGCAGGGCCGCAGGATGATGGGTCTGGTCTACGGAGGAAGTGACAGGTACCGCATGGCGTCCGTGCGGCTGGACCGGGATGCCGACAACCCGCTCGGCCTGGACGAGACCGTGATCCCCGGCGGCGACTACCTCCGGCTGCGTCTTCGCGGCGATGCGCCCGGCGTCTACGCGCAGATCGCCGGCGCGTTCGACGTGCTCTTCGACCTTGCTGATCACGACGAAGACCGCCCCCACATCGAGCACTATCGGCGCGACGGCGAGGTCGACTGCCTCGTTCCGGTCAGGTCGCCGCGCTGAGCTGTCGCCTCAGCTCACCAACGGGTACCAGTGTCGGTCGCGCAGCTGATGCTCGTCATCGTCGAGACGCACCCAGGTTCCGTCAACCATCGGAGTCGCGTCCGAAGCCCACACGCCAAAGTGGGCGGCAGGGACCGGCCAGTCGTATCCGTCGGCCGGTGCCTCCACGACGTTGCGTACGGCGCCGAGGAAGTGCATGCCCGTGTACTCACCGGTGATGCGTTGCACCAGTTCACGAACGGCCGCCGTGCCGTCGACATCATCGGATGCGGCCTCGAGCATCGGGAGATCGAGCCGACCTGTCCCCTGCCTCGGCACGCAGAACACCTGGTCGGAGTCGCGGAGGAGCAAACGTACGACCGACATCGGCCGGGGTGGCGTCGTCCGGCGGACCACATCGGCCCGACCTCCCGGGGGAAGCCACGGCGCGTCGTGCGTCACGTGGACGAGCGTCTCGTCTTCGTTCACGCCGCGAGCGTACCCGAATCGAGGGAGCGCCCTCCAACCCCCGCCCTCCGGATCCTGACCGGCTGCGTTCCCGAGCTGTCGGGCGCCTGGCGTCAGCGGAAGTCGCCCAGCTGACGCTCGACGGGCACCGTGCCCTCGACGATCACGTCACCGGTGTGCGCGGTCGTGACGGTCTCGATCAAGACGATCTCGACCTCCTCGTCGGCGATGGGATTGTGCTGCACGCCCCGCGGCACCACGAAGAACTGGCCCGGCGTGAGCACGACCTCCTCATCGTCAGGGAGCTGGATACGGAGCGTGCCCGAGACGACGAGGAACATCTCGTCTTCGTTCGCGTGGTCGTGCCAGACCAACTGGCCGAGGAGCTTCGCCACCTTCACGTATTGATCGTTGACCCGCCCGACCACTCGAGGAGTCCAATGGGCCTCGACCTGTCGGAGTTCGGCGGCGATATCGATTCCGGAGAGAGCGGTCATACGTCCATCCTCTCCCGGCTGGAGTGTGCGTGCAGACGTCCCTCTTCAGCAGGGGCATCGAGCATGGGCGTTCTGGCGACGACGTCACGCCGGCCGATACCGCATGGCGACCGCGCCTGAGCGGAACTCCCGGCGGTCCACGAGTTGGAGCTCGATGCGCTCACGCAGCCCGGCGAACAGGGTCGGCCCTCGCCCGGCGAGCACCGGCTGCACGAGGAACTCGTACTCGTCGATCAGTCCCAGGTCGGCCAGCGCGAGCGGCAGCGTCACCCCGCCCACCCACAGGCCCTCGCCCGGTTCGTGCTTGAGCCGCCGGACCGCCTGGTCGAGGTCGCCTCTGACCAGCTCCGCGTTCCAGTCCGCATCGCCCAGCGCGCTCGAGACGACGTGCTTCTTCGCCCGGTCGATGGTCTCCGCGAAGGGGATCTGCCACGGCTCGACCCAATCCGGCCAGGTGCCCGAGGCCGGTCTCCGCCAGGCGGACTCCATCATCTCGTAGGTCACCCTGCCGAACAGGAGGGCGTCCGCCCGCGCCAGCTGCGCGGTCCAGTACTGCATCGACTCCTCGTCGGGCGGGAGTCCCGCCTCGTGATGACAGCACCCGTCGAGCGTGACGTTGATCGAGTATCGGAGTGGTCTCATCGCACTGCGCTCCCTCACGGATCGACGGCCTCCCGACGCTGGGGGCCCGTCTTGCCAGCGAACCACGTCGCTGATCGTATGTCGATCACGTGTGTCTCGTCGCCCTGCCAGACTGGCATCGATGATCATCCGCACCGAACGAACCACCCTCGAACCAATCTCACCGGCGCTCGCGCGACGCATCGTCGAACGCGATGAGCGCGACGGTGACGCCTGGCACCCGGAGTACCCCTTCGCCGACGAGCTCGGCCCGCTCCGTGGCCTCGCGGAATCGACCACTGGCGACCCGATCTTCACGATGTACCTCATCCGTGACGCCGACGGGTCGGCCGTCGGTGGCTTCGGCTTCTTCGGTCCGCCCGACAGCGATGGCCGCGTCGAGTTCGGCTACGGTCTCGTTCCCGCCGCTCGCGGGATCGGACTCGCGACGGAAGCGGTCGCCGGCGCACTGTCGTTCGTCGCAGCGCACGGCGCAGAACGGGCGGCCGCGGAGACCGACGTCACCAACCTCGCATCCCAGCGGGTCCTCCTGAAGGCGGGACTCGCCGAGACCGGACGCACGGCCACGACGGTGTCGTTCGCGCGCGAACTCTGACAGGAGACGCAAGCCACGGTCGAGGCCTGATGTCCCCTCGCCCGCGCACGACGTGAGGAGACCGTCTGCGTTCCGGTCATCGGCGTATGGATCCCGTGAGGGCGGTCGCTCGCGCAGACGGCGAGGCGTAGACCGGAGGTCATGACCCTCACGACGATCCTGCCTTCACTCCGCCGCAGCATCCCGGACCCGTTCCTCCCCGACCGCTGGCCGGCACACACCCACCTCAGCACCACGGACGTGATCGTCGACGACGTTCCGATGCTGCGCCTGGTCGAGCAGTGCGGAACCCCGTGCGTCCACTCGGCGGCAGCGGTGATCCCCGGCACCGGCGGATGCCCGTCTCCGGTCGAGTGGACCTCCGTGGTCGTCGCGCGCGTCGTCACTGCGACGTTCGGCGAGGACGGCCATCACCTCACCCTCGACGCCTGCCTCTCAGACGTCGAACCGTGCTGGTCGGAACTCCGGCTGATCGGCCGGGCGTCCACGACGCATACGGTGTCGTTCCGCATCGACAGCGAGGCCGGAACGGAGCAACGCGTGCTGCTTCCCCGCGACCTCACGCCTGGAGACCTGCTCGCTGTGCCGTGTCGCGGTGAGGTCGCTCAGGCGGTCGGCTCGGCGTCGGGCTTCATCCAGAACGGCGAGTAGTGGTACCCGTCGGGGTCGTCGAACTGGCGCTGATACATGAACGGGTAGTCGTCGGTGTCGCCGATCCGTCCACCCGAGGCGCCGGCCCGCTCGACGAGCTCGTCAACCGCCTCGCGACTCCCGAGGTCGAAGGAGACCGTCACCTTCGAGGGCGTGTCCGGCCCGCCGATCAGCTCCTCGGTGCCGCCGACGCTCGCGTACATCTCGCGACTGCCGAGCATGACGTACTGTTCGGGCGCGATCTCGAAACAAGACACCTGGTCGGTGGACATCGCGGCGTTGCGGGTCCAGCCGAGGGCGTCGTAGAAGGCGGTCGCGCGTTCGACGCTCTCGACCGGACACGTGATGAAGAGGCTCATGCGGTCAAGCTACGCCCGGCGTGAGCGCGCCCACAAGGACGTCTTTCCGAGGTTCACTCGGACGGCGCCCACGGCACGGTTGGATCGATCGTCGTCGCGATCCTCGCGCTGATCTCGGCCAGTTGCCGCACCTGCGCCTCCGTGAGCGAGCCGAAGACGAGCTCCTCGACGAGGGCGTGGTGCGCCGGCGTGGACCGGGCGACGTGCGCGTGGCCGTCGTCCGTGAGGACGGCGAGGGTGAACCGACCATCGGTGGGGTCGACCTCGCGTCGCACCCAGCCCTGCTTCTCGAGTCGCGAGACCGCGCGGGAGAGCCGCGAGAGCGTGCTGCTCGCGTACCCGGCGAGTGTGCTCATCCGGAGCGTGCGGTCCGGGGCGGTGTCGAGCGCGAAGAGCAGCCCGTGCTCGTAGTGGCTCAGCCCGCTGTCTCGCTGCAGCTGGGCGTCGAGTGCCGCGGGAAGCCGCTCCACCAAGGTGGCGACTGAGGCCCAGGCCGCGAGCCGCTCGCCGCTGAGGCCAGGATGTTCGGCGGATTCGGTCATGGGGCAAGCCTATTCGACTTGCTTGAGCAAGTGAACCGGCCTAGGGTGACTTGCCTGAGCAAGTAAATCGGCGCATCGCCGACGGAGGGAGACGACATGGACCTGCAGCTTCGAGGCAAGACGGCCTTCATCAGCGGATCGACCGGCGGCATCGGTGCCGCCGTCGCACGGAGGCTCGCCGCCGAAGGCGCACACGTCATCGTGAACGGGCGCTCCGAGCAGGCGGTGCAGGATACGGTCGCCGAGCTTCGGCGCACGCACCCCGATGCCGGCCACGACGGGATCGTCGCGGACTTCGCCGATCCCGCCTCCGTCGAGCGACTGCTCGAAATACTCAACCGTCGTTGCGGAGTGCAACCACACGGTCGACGTCACTCGGTCGAGCGACGCTCCCGGACCGCGTCGAAGGTCCGCTGCAGCGCACCGATGGACGCTTCGGAGTCGACCTGGGCGACTCCGATGAAGAGGCAGTCGACGACCATCAGCTGTGCGATCCGGCTGCCGAGCGCTCCCGAGCGGAACGCCGTCTCCCGCGCGGACGTCTGGAGGACGATGTCCGCGCTGGTCGCCAGGGTCGACTCAGCGTGGTTGGTGATCGCGATGGTCGTCGCCCCGGAGCGGGCCGCGAGCCGGAGGTAGTCGACGGTGTCAGCGGTCGCGCCGGAGTGCGAGATCGCGACGGCGACCGCCTGCTCGTCGAGGATCGCAGCGGCGGTCCAGGCGGCATGCGGGTCGGGCCATTCGAGCGCCACGCGCCCGATCCGCGAGAGCTTCCGCTGCAGGTCGACGGCGACGATGGAGCTTGCCCCGACGCCGAAGATGTCGACCCGGCGAGCGCCGGCGACCGCCGCGACCGCACGCGTGAGGGCTGCCGTGTCGAGCGCCTGTGCGGTGTCGGCGATCGAGAGCGATTCGTTCGCGGCGACCTTCGCGACGATGTCGTCGAGACTGTCTCCGGCGACGATGTCGGGCGACTGCACGTTCGTCCCGGCGAGCGCGAGCCGCTCGCGGAGGTTCTCCTCGGTCAGGTCGTGGCGGAAGTCCTTGAAGCGGTCGTAGCCGATCTTGCGCGTGAAACGGACGACCGTCGTCGTCGACGTCGAGGCCTCTTCGGCGATCTCGGCGACCGACCGCGTTGCGAAGGCACCCGGGTCGGCGAGCAGCGATTCGGCGATCCGCCGTTCGGAGGGACGGAGTTCGTCAAGACGGGCGCGCACCTCGGTGGACACCGCCCGTGATGTCCGGTGGACGTCGGCTCCCATCGGTGCTCCTCTCGACCGTCATCACTGTACCGTCGGCACCCGCGGTCAGGATGTATGGAAATTACCATCCATGATCGAATTGTGTATGTTTGTTGCACCGACTCGCGACCAGTGCCCTCCTCAGGTGCGGACTGGCCGACACGTGTAGCGGAGTAACGCGGGTGCTGCCGGCATGCACGATCCAGGAACCAAGGGAGGTCCCGTGACCAGCTCCACACCACGCAGCGACGTGATCAGCAGCACCGCCCGACGCCGGGCCATCGTCGCCGGCAGCGTCGGCAACTTCATCGAGTGGTACGAGTTCGGGATCTACGGGTTCCTCGCCACGATCCTCGCCGCACAGTTCTTCAGTGACGGCCAGCAGACCGGTATCGAGTCGCTCATCGCGACCTACGCGTCCTTCGCGATCGCCTTCTTCTTCCGCCCGGTCGGGGCGGCGCTCTTCGGCCGGATCGGCGATCGGATCGGCCGCAAGCCGACCCTCATCCTCGTCCTGGTCATGATGTCCGGGGCGACCGCACTCATCGGTATCCTCCCGACGTACGCCTCCATCGGCATCGCGGCGCCCATCCTGCTCACGATCGTGCGCATCCTGCAGGGTCTCTCCGCCGGCGGTGAGTTCGGTGGCGCCGTCTCGGTCATGACCGAGTTCGCACCGGCCGGGAAGCGCGGCTTCTACGGATCGTGGCAGTCGTTCACGGTCGCGCTCGGACTCCTCGGCGGCGCCGGTACCGTCGCGCTGCTGGCATCCCTGCTGTCCGAAGCCGATCTGGCGGCGTGGGGCTGGCGGGTCGCCTTCCTGCTCGCCATCCCCCTCGGCGCGGTCGCCCTGTTCCTCCGCCTGAAGCTCGAGGAGACCCCGGAGTTCCAGAAGGTCGCCGCCGCCGACACCACCGACGTCGCCAAGCCGGTGGTCGTGCGGGCGGGCGCCGCCGAGACCGCCAAGGCGATCCTCCTGGGGATCGGTCGCCTGATGGGCTGGTCCGCCGCCGGGTACACCTTCCTCGTCGTCATGCCCTCCTACCTCCAGAGCAGCCTCAACGCCTCGTTCCAGGAAGCACTGATCTCCACGGTCCTCGCGAACGCCGGCTTCGCCGCGACGATCCTCCCGGCCGGCTGGCTGTCGGACAAGATCGGTCGGCGTTGGGTGATGCTCACCGGCACCGGGCTCATCGTGATCCTGGCGCTGCCCCTGCTC
>NZ_JBNBBL010000015.1:0-44715 GCF_050031945.1 Plantibacter sp. 2H11-2
AAGACGTCATACGAGATCTTGTATTAAGTCTCGTGGGCTCGGAGATGTGTATAAGAGACAGGGGCGGCCGTTCGCGTTTCCGGCTGCGTTCAGCGCACCCGCAGGAGCACCGTGCCGGCGACCTTGTCGTGGAAGCCGCGCTGGTCCGAATCCCAGACGAGCGCTGGAACGACCACGCAGAGGAGCACCGTCCGGACGGCCGGCCGCCAGAGTCCGACCCACCCGCCGGTCAACGGCATGAGACGCATCCCGCAGAGGCGATGGCCGAGACTGCCGCCGATGGTCGGGATGAACACGAACTGCATGATGGCGAAGATCACGAGCGTCGCGGTGGCGTCGTAGGCGAAGAACGCGACGGAGAGGACGACCGCCAGGGCCCAGTCGATGACGAGGGCGGTGATCCGCCGACCGACCCGCGCGACCGACCTGACGCCGCTCTCCGGGAGTCCCAGGCGTTCACCGGGGAAGGCGCTGGGAGGAAGCTCTCCGAAGGTCCGTGGATTCTGCGGGGTGTGGGGCACTGTGCCATTCTATTCGGGCGGGGATTCTCGTAACATCCACGAAACATGGGTGTCATGGCGGGGTAACCCCCTCCCCGTAGTCTCACAGATGGCTGCGCTGTGCAGCCTCCCTGTACCAACCCCATTTGGAGCCATTCACATGTTCAGTGATTCTTCCGAAGTGCTCAAGTTCATCAAGGACACCGATGTCAAGTTCCTCGACATCCGCTTCACGGACCTTCCCGGCGTGCAGCAGCACTTCAACATCCCGGCCAGCACCGTCGACGAGGAGTTCTTCACCGTCGGCCAGCTCTTCGATGGTTCGTCCATCCGTGGCTTCGCCAACATCCACGAGTCGGACATGCAGCTCATCCCGGATGTCTCCACCGCTTACATCGACGCCTTCCGTGCCGAGCGCACGCTCATCATGGTGTTCGACATCTACAACCCCCGCAACGGCGAGATCTACTCCAAGGACCCGCGTCAGGTCGCCAAGAAGGCTGAGAAGTACCTCGCCTCGACCGGCATCGCCGACACCGCGTTCTTCGCGCCCGAGGCCGAGTTCTACATCTTCGACGACGTCCGATACGAGGTGAACCAGCACTCGAGCTTCTACTCGGTGGACTCCGAAGAGGGAGCCTGGAACACCGGGCGCGCCGAAGAGGGCGGCAACCTCGGCAACAAGACGCCCTACAAGGGTGGCTACTTCCCCGTCAGCCCCGTCGACAAGCAGGCCGACCTCCGCGACGACATCAGCCTCAAGCTGATCGACGCCGGCCTCATCCTCGAGCGCGCGCACCACGAGGTGGGCACCGGCGGCCAGGCCGAGATCAACTACCGCTTCGACACCATGGTCGCCGCGGCGGACGACATCCTCAAGTTCAAGTACATCGTGAAGAACACGGCTGAGCTGTGGGGCAAGACCGCGACGTTCATGCCGAAGCCGCTCTTCGGCGACAACGGCTCGGGCATGCACACGCACCAGTCGCTGTGGAGCGACGGCAAGCCGCTCTTCTACGACGAGAACGGCTACGGCGGCCTGTCCGACCTCGCCCGCTGGTACATCGGTGGCCTGCTGAAGCACGCCCCGGCCGTCCTGGCGTTCACGAACCCGACGGTGAACTCCTACCACCGCCTGGTCCCCGGCTTCGAGGCCCCCGTCAACCTGGTCTACTCGGCCGGTAACCGCTCGGCGTCGATCCGTATCCCGATCACGGGCACGAACCCGAAGGCCAAGCGCATCGAGTTCCGCGCGCCCGACGCCTCCGGCAACCCGTACCTCGCGTTCGCCGCTCAGCTGATGGCCGGCCTCGACGGCATCAAGAACCGCATCGAGCCGCACGAGCCCGTCGACAAGGACCTCTACGAGCTTCCCCCCGAGGAGGCCAAGAACATCCCGCAGGTGCCCGCATCGCTCGGCGCTGCGCTCGAGGCACTCGAGGCGGACCACGAGTTCCTCCTCGCCGGCAACGTCTTCACGCCGGAGCTGATCGAGACCTGGATCCAGTACAAGCGCGAGAACGAGATCAAGCCGCTGGCCCAGCGCCCGCACCCGTTCGAGTTCGAGCTGTACTACGGCGTCTGACGACACCTGCTGCACCGCGAACCGCCCGTCATCCTCTCGGATGGCGGGCGGTTCCGTGTGGTCGAGGCGATCGGCTCAGATGCCGTAGAAGCCGTGCTCGAAGACCGTCCGGGCGCGCCGGGTGGCCGCGAGGTAGTCCTGTTCCAGGAGACTCGCCGACCCGGTCGGGTATTCCAGGAGCCGCGCCACACCTTCGAGCTGTTGTCGGTCGCTCGGCAGCACGTCCTGCGTCTTGTTCAACCACAGCGTCATGGCCGAGCGGATCCGCGACGCGAGGATCCAGGCCTCACGGAGTCGTTCGGCGGACTCCCGGTCGACGAGATCCGCCTCCACCGCCGCGTCGAGCGCTCGGAGCGTCGAGGTGGTTCGCAACGACGGCACCGCCGCCCCGTGCTCGAGCTGGAGGAGCTGCACGAACCACTCGACGTCGCTGAGCGAGCCGCGCCCGAGCTTCAGGTGTCTCGTCGGGTCGGCGCCCTGCGGCAGCCGCTCGTTCTCGACACGTGCCTTGATCCGCTTGACCTCGCGGACGGACTGCTCACTGATCGCGGCTGGATAGCGGACCGTGTCCGCCACCTCGGTGAACGCCTCGATGAGCTCGGTGTCGCCCACGACTCCGGCGGCGCGGAGCAGCGCCTGCGCCTCCCATGTGAGGGACCAGCGCGCGTAGTAGTTGCGGTAGGAGTCGAGGGAGCGCACGAGCGGACCGTTCTTCCCCTCGGGACGGAGGTCGAGGTCGAGGTCGAGCGGGAGCCGGGCGTCCTCGCTCAGACGCTTGAGTTCTGCGGCGATCGCTCCGGCCTGGCGCTGTGCATCCTGGGTGTCGACCCCGTCCTTCGGCCGGAACACGTAGAGGACGTCGAGGTCCGAACCAAGGCCGAGCTCTGCGCCGCCGTAGCGGCCCATGGCGATGATGGCGAACTCGATGTCCGCGCCGAGGCCGCCGATGCGTCTGACGGCGCCGAGGAGCCCTGCGAGCGTGGCCGTCGACACGTCCGTCAGTCCGGCTGCGAGGCCCTGCACGTCCAGCATCCCGACGGTCGACGACATCGCCAGCCGGAGGACTTCGCGTCGCCGCACCGCGCGGATGGCGGCGGCTGCGGTGTCCGGTGAGTCGTGTCGTCTGAGGATGGCGGCGATCTCCTCGCCGAGCGCGGACGACAATCGTGGGAGGAGGTCCTCGTCCCCCGCGAGCCAAGCGGCCGACTCGGGGATGCGGTCCATGAGCTCGCCGATGAACCGGGACCCCGAGAGGACCCGCGTGAGCCGCTCGGCCGCGCCTGAGGAGTCGCGGAGCATCCGCAGGAACCAGTGCGACTCGCCGAGGGACTCGCTGAGCCGTCGGAACGCGAGCAATCCGTAGTCGGGGTCGGCGCCGTCCGCGAACCAGCCGAGCATCACGGGGAGCAGATGCCGCTGGATGTTGGCGCGTCGAGACACACCGGCGGTGAGCGCCCCGATGTGGGCGAGCGCCCCGCGGGGGTCGACGAAGCCGATCGCCGCGAGTCGCGCCTCCGCCTGACCGCTCGTCAGACTCAGACCGCTCTCGGGCAGGGCCGCGACCGCCGAGAGTAGCGGACGGTAGAACAACCGCTCGTGCAGCTGCCGGACACCGTGCTTCGTGGCCTCCCAGCGCGTGACGAGGGCCTGTGCGGTCGTCGCGAGCGTGCTCGACCGGGCCAGGGAGCGGAGCGACGGCTCGTCGCGCGGCATCATGTGCGTGCGCTGCAGGCGCGTCAGCTGCAGGCGGTGTTCGAGCACACGGAGCAGGCGGTAGTCGTGCGCGAACTCCTGCGCCTCGGCTCGACCGATGTATCCGGCGGTCGCGAGGCCGTCGAGGGCGGCGAGGGTTCCGCGTTGATGCACGGAGTCGTCGAGCTGTCCGTGGACGAGCTGCAGCAGTTGGACCGTGAACTCGATGTCGCGGAGCCCGCCCGGGCCGAGTTTCAGTTGGTAGTGGACGTCCTCCGCCGGAATGTGTTCGGTGACCCGTTCGCGCATGCGCTGCACGGATTCGACGAAGCCCTCGCGGGACGCACTCCCCCACACCTTCGGCTGCACCGCCTCGATGTAGCGGGCACCGAGGTCGGGATCGCCGGCGAGGGCCCGTGCCTTGAGGAGGGCCTGGAACTCCCAGCTCTTCGCCCAGCGGTCGTAGTAGACGAGATGCGACTCGAGCGTGCGGACGAGGGCGCCGGCCTTCCCCTCCGGACGGAGGTTCGGATCGACCTCCCACAGGCTCGGCTCGAGACCAGCCTGTCCGAGACCGCGCATGGTGAGGACCGCGAGCCGGGTGGCGATCTCGACGGCACGCCCGTTGTCGAGCCCGTCCTCGTCGTCGCCCGAACCCTCACCGACGAAGATGACGTCGACGTCGGAGACGTAGTTCAGTTCTCGTGCGCCCGCCTTGCCCATGCCGATGATGGCGAAGCGGGTGGCCGCGACCTCCTCGCGCGGGTACACGCCGGGCCCCCTCGGGCCGCTCGTCTGCGTGCGTGCGACGGCGATGGAGGCCTCCAACGCACCCGCTGCGAGATCGGAGAGGGCACTGGCGACCCGGTCGAGCACGACGATCGGGTCCGGGGCGCAGAGGTCGAAGAGGGCGACCTCTGCGAGCAGTCGGCGGTAGACCACGCGGATCGCGTCCCAGGCCGGCTCCTCGACGATCGCGGCGAAGCCGTCCTCGGCACCGACGCTCGCGAGCAGTTCGTCGCGCGCCTCCTGCAGCGTCGGGACGCGGGTGACCGGCAACTCGAACACCGACAGCTGGTCGGGGTGGCGGAGGAAGAAGTCGATGAACCCCTGCGAGGCGCCGAACAGTCGGAACAGTCGCTCGGCCGAGGCCTGGTCCGCCAGGAGCGCCGACAGCTCGTCGGGTGACTTCCGACCGACCATCAGCACACCGACCAGCGCGGCGTCGGGGTCGGCCGCGACGGCGAAGGAGGGCGACAGCGACGCCGGGTCGAGCTGGACGAGCTCGGCGAGCTCGTCCAGCCGGTCCCGGGCCTCACCCAGACCGGTGAACCCGAGTCGGGCGAGCGTACTCAGAGAGATGTTCTCGCGGACCATGCGACCGACCGGTCCCCTCGTCTAGAGCATCTCCAGGTTGCTGGCCAACTCGAAGGGGGTCACCTGGGCCCGGTACTCGTGCCATTCCTGTCGCTTGTTCAGCAGGACGTAGTTGAACACCTGCTCGCCGAGCGTCTCCGCCACGAGTTCGGAACCCTCCATCAGGCTGACCGCGCGATCGAGGCTGGCGGGAAGGGCGTTGTATCCCAGTGCCCGACGCTCGGTGTCGGAGAGGGTCCAGACGTTGTCCTCGGCCTCCGGCGGGAGCTCGTAGCCCTCCTCGATGCCCTTCAGCCCAGCGGCGAGCATGAGCGAGAAGGCGAGGTACGGGTTGGCGGCGGAGTCGATGGCGCGGTACTCGACCCGAGCGCTCTGGCCCTTGTTGGGCTTGTACAGCGGCACGCGCACGAGTGCGGAGCGGTTGTTGTGGCCCCAGCAGACGAAGCTCGGGGCCTCGGACAGCTTGTTCGGTCCGACGCCACCCCAGAGTCGCTTGTAGGAGTTCACGAACTGGTTCGTCACCGCGGTGATCTCCGGAGCGTGCGTCAGGAGTCCGGCGATGAACTGCCGGCCCGTCTTCGAGAGCTGGTACTGCGCACCCGCCTCGTAGAAGGCGTTCGAGTCGCCCTCGAACAACGACATGTGCGTGTGCATGCCGCTGCCGGGCTGGTGGACGAGCGGCTTCGGCATGAACGTCGCGTAGACGCCCTGCTCGATCGCCACCTCCTTCACGACGGTGCGGAAGGTCATGATGTTGTCGGCCGTCGTCAGGGCGTCGGCGTACCGCAGGTCGATCTCGTTCTGGCCGGGTCCCGCCTCATGGTGGCTGAACTCGACGGAGATCCCGAGGTCCTCGAGCATCCGGACGGAACGTCGACGGAAGTCGTGCGCGGTGCCACCGGGGACGTTGTCGAAGTAGCCCGCGGAGTCGACCGGCTCCGGTCCGTCGACGCCGTACTGCGAGGACTTCAGCAGGTAGAACTCGATCTCGGGGTGCGTGTAGAACGTGAACCCCATGTCGGCGGCCTTCGCCAGGGTGCGCTTCAAGACGTTCCGCGGGTCGGCGACGGCGGGCTGGCCGTCAGGCGTCGTGATGTCGCAGAACATGCGCGCCGTCGGGTCGATCTCGCCGCGCCACGGCAGGATCTGGAAGGTCGTCGGATCGGGGTGGGCCAGGAGGTCCGACTCGTAGGAGCGGCTGAGCCCCTCGATCGCCGATCCGTCGAAGCCGAGGCCCTCGGAGAACGCGCCTTCCACTTCGGCCGGGGCGATCGCGACGGACTTGAGCGTCCCGACGACATCGGTGAACCACAGCCGGACGAACTTGACGCCCCGCTCCTCGATCGTGCGGAGAACGAAGTCGCGCTGCTTATCCATCTGCCCCTCTTCCTTCGGCCGGCGGCCCGTGTCTAGGCTACTGGCTCCGTCCCGGTTCCCGCTCATCAGCGCGCGCCGGGCGTGGGCGATCCACGGCTCACCACCAGGCGAGGACGAAGAGTGCGGTCCAGCCGGCCGTCGCCGCCCACAGCAGTGAGAGGGCGGCGATCCGCAGCCGCGATCCACGGTGGGCCCCTTGCCAGACGGGCACCAGCCCGAGGCAACTCACGAGGAGGGCGATGGAGAGCCACGGCAAGGCGGCGGGCACCCCGACGAGAGCGATCGCCGGACTCGAGGCAGCCGCACGGACGAGCACGACGGCTCCGCCGATCGCCCACGTCGCTCCGAACACCGGAGCGATCCCCAGCAGGAGGCCGTCCTGGACCGGCTGGCGCCGAAGCGCCTGGGTGATCAACCGGTAGCCCCACGCCACGGACCATCCGATGGCCACGAGCCCGAACAGGATGGGCAGCACCAGTAGCAGCCACCCGCCACCGGTGTCCGACGAGGTCTGCTCGGCCCATCGCGGGCTCGCCGCGACATCGGCTCGATCGACGACGGCGACGGCCGCGTCGTCGGCGTCGCAGAGCGCCGCCCGATAGCTCGCCGGATCGCTGAGCCACGCGCGCACCGCGACCCGCGCGCACGCACTGCTGACCGATGGGACGGCTCCCGACCCGGGGAAGACCGCCACGAGGGCGTCCGCCGTGCCGTCGGCGAGGGGGACGACGAGGGCGGCGGCCTGTTCCGGTGCGCTGAGCACGAAGACCGACGTCCCGATCGCTCCCGGCGGCGGCGTCGCACCCACGGCGAACGAGGAGCAGGCGGCGGCCGCGACGTCGTCCAGCAACGTCGGCGTGGTGACCTCCGCGTCCGAGCGTTCGATCGCCCCAGGCCAGCCGGTCGTCGAACACCCGAGCACGCGGTCGAGGATGCCTTCGGGGTCGGTCAGCTCGGCGATCGCATCGTTCGCCACGGGATCCAGCACCGTGCTGTCGCCGTCCGCGACCGAGCTCAGGAGCACCGGGAGTGCCGCCTGGGCGGTGGGATCGGACAAGGCGTGTGAGGCGATCGCCAAGAGCGCGTCGCCACCGAGGGTGATCGGCCGCGGTCCGGAGGTGCGGTGCGGTGCGGCGACGAGCGCATCGGTGGCGGCGGTGAGGATCCCGGCCGAACGTGAGACCTCGGTCGGCGCGGTGTCCGGGGTCGCGGACTCCGGTTCCTCGGCGGCGGCGGCCTGTGGTGCCGCCGGCGGGGACGGAACGGGACCCTGCGGCTCGACGCCGCGCTCACGTACGACGGCCAGGGAGGCCGCCACACCGCCCGCGGAGACGATCCCGGGTGCACCCAGGTCGGGGCCGTCGAGGACGACACCGTCGACACCACCCGGATCGGCGTCGGACGCCGCGAGGGCCACGCCGGCCGACGAGCCCACGGCCAGGATGGCCCATCGCGCGTAGCCCAGCTGCTGCCGGAGGTCGCGGAGGTCCGCCGCCGCAGGCGCGACGCCGAAGTCGCTCGGCACGACGCCGTCCTCCTGCCAGGCCGCGGCGCAGGAGGCGAAAGCGCCGCCGACCGCGGCGACGCGGGTTGCACGGTCCCCGTCAGCGCCGAGCGAAGCGCGGATGGCGGCGGTCGCCGGCGCACAGTCGAGCGACGGCGTGGCGTCGCGACCGCCCCGGCGTTCGACGAACACCACGTCGCGGTCGGCGGCAAGCCCGCCCTCGACCGCGAGCTGCTGGATGTCGAGCGTCGAGAGCGCCGACCCGCCGGCGAGGTAGACGAGCGGCGATCGCCCGGTCTCGAGGGCGGCCGGTACGAGCACGTACGGCAGGGTCGCCTCCGCCGAGTCCGGCACCGCGCGCGACAGGGGCACCGTCAACACGCCGCAGCGGGAACCACCGGGCACCGCGGTGACGCACTCGGCGGTACTGACCTCAGCGGCGACCGTCGGCGCTGCACCGGCTGGCGACGTCGGCATGAGCAGGAGTCCGAGAGTGAGGGCCGCGACGGCACCTCGTCCGACGGCGATCGGTCGCCTCCGCGGACGGTCGATCCTGTGCATGTTCCCCCCGCTCGAGCTTCATCGCTCGGCCCATCCTGGCGGATCACACCACGCCTGCGGAAGAGGGCTTACCCGCAATCCGCTCGCGTTGCGACCCGGGTGGCTCAGTCCTCGGCAGCCTCGTCGGCGTCCCACTTCGCGCTGTTGGCACGCAGTCGCTCGAGTGCGTGCGAGGCCTCCGCAGCCGTCTCGAAGGGACCGACGCGGTCGACGACACTCGACTCGAAGCCGAACTCGACCTGACCGGTCTTCGTGTTGTACCAGTACTGCTCGGATGGTTCCTTCGCCACGGCGCGTCTCCCCTGCTCGGTTAGGCTTGATCCTATGCCTTTCGACACCGCAGGTCACCTGATCCCCGGTCGCGTCGGCCGCCCCCGATCGGTGCCGGAGACGATCGTCCGCCCCGAGTACGTCGGCCGCGCCGCACCGGCCACCGACGCCCGGGGCGACCTGTATTCGGCTGAGGAGATCGAACGCATCCGGATCGCCGGGACCATCGCCGCCGATGCGATCCAGGCCGTCGGCGCGGCGGTCCGCCCCGGGGTGACCACCGATGAACTGGACGCCATCGGACACGCGTTCGTCATCGGTGCGGGCGCCTATCCGTCGACGCTCGGGTACCGCGGCTACCCCAAGTCGATCTGCAGTTCGGTCAACGAGGTCGTCTGCCACGGCATCCCCGACGACACCGCTTTGCGCGAGGGCGACCTCGTGAACATCGACATCACCGCCTACCTCGACGGCGTGCACGGCGACAGCAACGTGACCTTCCTCGTCGGCGACGTCGCCGACGACACCCGTCTCCTCGTCGAGCGCACCCGGGAAGCCCTCAACCGCGGTATCAAGGCCGTCGCCCCCGGCCGGCAGATCAACGTCATCGGTCGTGCGATCGAGTCCTACGCGAAGCGGTTCGGGTACGGCGTCGTCCGCGACTTCACGGGCCACGGTGTCGGCCGGTCCTTCCACTCGGGGCTGATCGTCCCCCACTACGACGCCGCGCCGCTGTACGACACGGTGATGGAGCCGGGCATGGTGTTCACGATCGAGCCGATGCTCACGATCGGCTCCCAGGACTGGGAGCAGTGGGACGACGATTGGACGGTCACGACGCGCGACCGGTCGTTGACCGCACAGTTCGAGCACACGCTCGTCGTCACCGAACGCGGCGCAGAGATCCTCACGCTTCCGACCCCGATCGACACCGCCGCAGCGCCCGCGGCGCTCTAGGCTGGACGCATGACGAACGCAGCTCCCCGGTCCGCCGTCGGCATCGATATCGGAGGGACCGGCATCAAAGGTGCGGTCGTCGATCTCACGACGGGTGCCCTCCTCACCGATCGGGTGAAGATCCCCACGCCGAAGGGTGGCGAGCCGAAGGACATCGTCGTGACGGTGCGCGACGTGCTCGACCAGCTGTCCCCGGCCTCCGACGGACTCCCGCTCGGCGTCTGCTTCCCCGCGATCGTCCGCAACGGCCGGACGATGTCCGCGGCGAACGTCTCCGACGCCTGGATCGGCCTCGAAGCCGAGCAGCTGTTCGAGCAGGGCCTCGGGCGTGAGATCACCTTCGTGAACGACGCCGACGCGGCCGGATACGCCGAGACGGAGTTCGGCGCGGCCAAGGGCGCGAGCGGCCTCACGATCCTGACGACGCTCGGCACCGGCATCGGCACGGCGCTCATCTACAACCGCACGTTGATCCCGAACGCGGAACTCGGGCACCTGGAGATCGACGGCAAAGACGCCGAGACGCGGGCGTCCTACGCGGTCAAGGAGCGCGAGGACCTGAGCTGGGAGAAGTGGGCCAAGCGCCTCCAGAAGTACTACGAGCGCCTCGAGTTCCTCTTCTCGCCCGATCAGTTCGTGGTGGGCGGCGGCGTGTCCAAGCACGCGGACCACTTCCTGCCGCTCCTGAAGCTCGACACCCCGATCATCCCCGCCGTGCACCGCAACAACGCGGGCATCCTCGGCGCAGCCGCGCTCGCCGCCGGCCCCGCCGAACGCATCGCCTGAGCACTGCGGGGCGCGCTGCGGCGGTTCCGTCGCAGCGCACGTAGTGGGCGTTGGGTGTGAACGGGTCGACCGGTACGCCGGGTTCTGTCCCACGCTCTCGCGTTTGGACGGCCATCTCTCTCGGGACGACGTTGCCGCCGCCCTCTAGCGGTCTACCCGGGAACTTGGCGAGCAGCCTCAGCGTTCCCTGTTGACCTTGCTCCGGACGAGGTTTACCGAGCCGACCGGGTCACCCCGGTCGCTGGTGGGCTCTTACCCCACCGTTTCACCCTGACCGTGGTCGCCCACGGCGGTCTGTTCTCTGTGGCACTGTCTCGCGGGTCACCCCGGGTGGGTGTTACCCACCGCCCTGCTCTGTGGAGCCCGGACGTTCCTCGGCACCGACACCCGGAGGTCTCGGTGACGCGACCGTCTAGCCGGCCCGTTCACGGAGACGAGTCTACCGGCCCGTGACAGCGGCCGCGGACCGCCGGTGTGGTGCAGACCGCGTCCGGCTCAGATGAGGCCGGACTCGTCCGTCCGCACGACGATCGCGGCGCACTCCGGGCACTGCACGACGTCTTCGGACGGTGCTGCGCGGACGGCCTGGAGGTCGTTGCCGGTGAGTGACATCTTGCATGCGCCGCAGGTGCCGGCGCGGAACAGTGCTGCACCGATACCGCCGCGGGCGCGGCGCTGGTCGTAGAGGGCCAGGAGGTCGGCGGGGATGCCGGGTGCGAGAGACTCGCGGTCGGCGGTGAGTCGTGCCCGTTCGGCCTCGAGTTCGACGAGTTCGGCGTCGCGCTTCGCGACGACCTCGTCGAGGAGTTCCTGGAGTCCGGCGCGCTCGGCGTCGACCTGGGCGACGGCGTCCTCCGCGGCCTCCACCCGCTCCATGACGTTCAGCTGGATCTCCTCGAGGTTGTTCTGCCGGTTCTGCAACGAGGCGATCTCGCTCTGCAGCGCTTCGACGTCCTTGACGGAGGTCGACGACTGGAGACGGTCGGCGTCGCGCTTCATGCGGGCCGCGACGACGGCGACGTCGGACTCGATGCGCCCGAGCTCGGTCTGTGCGTCGTCGCGGACGCCGACCCGCTCCAGGCGACGGAGGCGGACGGTCTCGATCTCGGCCTGGAGCTGCGCGATGCGCGCGGCCTCGGGGAGGTTCGCCGCGCGGTGGGCGGTGCGCTGCACGCCGGTGTCGATGCTCTGCAGGGTGAGCAACGTCTTCTGGTCTGCTGGGCTGGCTTTCACGTCTGTTCCAAACTCTCGACTCATCACCCTACCGGCCGCGCCGACTACTGGGTGACGACGAAGTCCCACGGGTCGGTACGCAGCTCGCTGACCCGGACGTCGAGTCCCGGGAGCTCTCGTCGGAGCGCGTCGGCGGCCCCCTCCAGCCACAGCCACTCGCTCGCCCAGTGGGAGACGTCGACGAGGGCCGGCCCGCCGCCGAGGAGTGCCTGTTCCCGGGCCTCGGACGCCGGGTGATGGCGGAGGTCGGCCGTGATGTACACGTCGGCCGCGCGGACCGCGGGGTGGGACAGGAGCGAGTCACCCGCTCCCCCGCAGAGCGCGATCCTCCGGACGGCCTGGTCGTAGTCGCCGGAGGCACGGACCCCGGTGGCGGTCGCCGGCAGGATCTCGGCGAGGGCACGTGCGATCGCGCCGAGCGTCGTCTCCTCCGGGAGGTCGCCGACCCGACCCAACCCGGTCAGGCCGTCGGCGGCCGGGACGATCGGAGCCGGGTCGTGGAGGCCGAGACGTTGCGCGAGGACGTCCGAGGTCCCGTCGACGACGACGTCGGCGTTGGTGTGTGCGGCGATGAGTCCGGCGCCGCCACGGATCAGGCGCGTGATGAGCGACCCCTTGTACCGGTCACCCGCCACGGTCGTGACACCACGCATCAGCAGCGGGTGGTGGACCAGCAGCAGACCGTCGGGGCGCTCGAGCACCTCGTCGACGGTCACGCCGACCGCGTCGACCGCCAGGAGCACATGCCCGACCGGCTGGTCCGGGTCGCCGACGAGGAGCCCCGGGGCGTCCCAGTCCTCGGCTCCGGACAGTGGCCAGAGGCGCTCGACGACCGTGTTGACCTCACGCAGGGTTCTCATCACCCGGCAATCCTAACCAGGCACCCTCCAGCACGCTCAGGGGCGCAGGACGAGCATGATCGCGAGGGCGATCATGACGAGCGCGATCGCGACGTCGAGGATGCGCCAGGCCACGGGCTTCGCGAAGACCCCGCGGAGCAACCGAGCGCCGTACCCCAGAGCGGTGAACCACAGGATGCTCCCGAGGACCGCGCCGGCGGCGAACCACCACCGCCCCACCTCCCCGTGCGTGTTCGCGATCGAGCCGAGGAGGAGGACGGTGTCGAGGTACACGTGGGGGTTCAGCCAGGTGAGGCCGACCACGGTGAGCACCGCCGCCCTGAGTGAGAGGCCGTTGCCACCGCGGTCGGCGGCGAGACCGGACGGGGCGAGCGCACGGCGTGCGGCCAGCAGTCCGTAGCCGAGTAGGAAGGCCGCGCCGGCCCAACGGAGGACGACGAGGACCACGGGGAACCGCTCCACGACGAAGCCGATGCCGCTGACACCGGCGATGATGAGCACCGCGTCGGAGAGTGCGCACACGAGGACGACCGGCAGGACGTGCTCGCGCCGGATGCCCTGCCGGAGGACGAAGGCGTTCTGGGCGCCGATGGCCACGATGAGTGAGAGGCCGAGGCCGAGGCCCGCGATCGCGGCCTGCAGTGCAGAGGTCATGCTCCGACCGTAAGAGGCGCAGCATGATGAATCCAGTTCAATATTCTGATGAATCGTAAGATCCTCTTATGATGGATTTCCACTTCGATCAACTGCGGGCCTTCGTCGCCGCCGTCGATCACGGCACCTTCGAGTCGGCCGCCCGAGAACTGATGGTCACGCCGTCGGCGATCAGTCAACGCATCAAGGCCCTCGAGCAGAGCGTCGGACGGGTCCTCCTGCTCCGGACCAAACCGATCACCATCACGGCGTCAGGTGAGATCGTGCTTCGCCTCGGCCGCGCGGTGCACCTGCTCGGTCACGACGCGGCGCTCGAGTTGCACGCCGACGACCCGCTCACGCCGGCCACCCCGGCGGTGATCCCGATCGTCGTGAACGCCGACTCCCTCGCCACCTGGCTGCTGCCCGTGCTGGCGGACGTCGCAGCACGGGAGTCGATCGTCTTCGACCTCGCTCGCGAGGACCAGGACCATTCGACCGACCTCCTCCGTGCGGGCAGCGTCATGGCCGCGGTCACGTCGAACGCCGAGCCGGTCCAGGGCTGTACGGTGCGGCCTCTCGGCCGGATGCGTTACCGACCGATGGCGGCACCCCCGTTCGCGACACGCTGGTTCGAGGACGGGGCGACCGCTCAGGCGCTCACCGCAGCGCCCGTCGTCGTGTTCGACCGGAAGGACGATCTCCAGGACGCCTACCTCCGACGACGTGGTGTCGACCCCGCCGACCCGCCGCGACACCATGTTCCGGCCTCGGCGGACTTCGCGACCGCCGTCGGCCTCGGTCTCGGCTGGGGCATGCTCCCGGACGCGCAGTCCGACGCGCCGCTGCGCCGGGGCGAGCTCGTCGTGCTCGACGACACGGGCGGCGTCGACGTCCCGCTGTTCTGGCAGCAGTGGCGACTCCACTCCCGGCTGCTCGAGCTCGTCACGACGGCGGTGGTCGACGCGGCCCGATCCACGCTGCACTGAACGACTGCCGAGAGGTCCCGGAGAAGGTGCACCGGGCACGCACGACGGTGCAAGGATGGAGCAATGGATATCGCGTACACAGCAGTTGCCCATGCCACCGGAGGCGGACGAGACGGACACGTCCGCAGTGAGGACGACCTCCTCGACTTCGACACCCGTCCCCCGAAGGAACTCGGCGGCAGCGGCGAGGGCACCAACCCCGAGCAGTTGTTCGCCGCCGGCTTCGCCGCGTGCTTCCTCAGCGCCCTCCACGCCGTCGGGCGCACCGCGAAGCTCGACACGAAGGACGCCGAGGTGTCGGCGAGCGTCGGCATCGGATCGAACGGTGAGGGCGGTTTCGGCCTGGCCGTCGAGCTCGACGTCTACGTGCCGAACGTGACGCACGATGAAGCCCAGCAGCTGGCCGACCAGGCGCACCAGGTGTGCCCCTACTCGAACGCCACACGCGGCAACATCGACGTGACGGTGTCGATCGTCGACTGACGAAGCTCCCGCCCGCAAGGGCTGTCGATCGTCGTGTCCGCCGGTTACGCTGGCGGGCACGACGATCGAGAGGAAGCATCATGTCTGATTTCGGGGCGGTCGAAGGCATCCGTGACGAGGGCGCGGCAGCCATGCTGCCGGGGCTCCCGGATGCCGTGGTCGAGGACGAGGAGCTGGATGACGACGCGCCCGCCGAGGACGCAGCAGACGAATCCGGTACGGGTCTCGCCGGCTCAGGGACCTGACGCGGAGATCGCGCTCAGCGCAACATCGACGCGGCGATGACGCCGACGATGCCGAGTTGCAGCGCGAGCACGATGCCGATCGTGATGAAGAGCGTGCTCCAGAGGACGATGTTCCCCAGGAGGACGCCCACGAAGGCCCCGAACCGTCCGCGGGGTCGAGCCGTCGACCGCGCCACCTGAAGCCGCTCGGTCTGCGCGACTCGGGGCGTGGACAGGGTGAAGAGATTCGGGCTGGTGTCCAGGTGCGTGGTCATGCCACCAGTGTCCGTCGACACCCGGGGGCGGCACATCGGACGCCGGGGCGATCATCGCCCCCGTGGCGTCATCCTCTGAGCTGATCCTCCTCCGCCCGTGGAACCGTCGACCGTCCGCCGATCGGCGTGCCGGTCACACCTGCGTGAGTCGGATCCCCCAGGACAGCGACCACCGCTCGTCGGGCTCCAACCACCGGAGTCCGGTCCCGCTGTTCAGTGCATCGGCGGGGGCCGTCATGGGCTCGATGGCGATGGCCTGCGTCGGTCCGTCTGCCGCTGGGAAGTTCTTCGGCGTGTAGACCTGGACGAATCGGAAGTCGTCGTCCGCCCAGAGCTCGACGGTGTCGCCGTCCGGTGCGGTGATTCGGTGTCGGACGGCACCGTCGACCTGCTGGACCGAACCCAGGCCGACGTCGATCGAGAGGTCGCCCACGCGAGCACCCGAGCGCAGGTCGTACGGGGTCCCGTCGACGGGACGGGAGACGACCGGGATGCGCTGCTCGTCCGTCTCGAACCAGGTGTCGGCGGCCACCGTCACGGTGAGGTCGGCGGTCGGCACGTCGCCGAGCGCCAGGTAGGGGTGAGCGCCGACGGCGACCGGCGCGGGGCGACTCGACCGGTTCACGATGGTGTGGGTCACCCGCAGGCCGTCATCGTCCACCGTGTAGGCGACCGAGGTGTCCAGGCGGAACGGGTAGCCGTGCTGCGGGAACACCGAGGCGAGCAGGGTCACCGCGTGATCGGTGTGATCCCCCGCCCGGTATCCCGTGTTGCGCAGGAGACCATGGGAGGCGTTCCCGGTCGCTGCCTCGGTGACGTCGAGCTGCTGCGGTTCACCGTCGAGCGTCCACCGGGCATCCCGGACGCGGTTGGGCCACGGCACGAGCACCATCCCGCACCCCATCGGGGCGACGACGTCCTCACCGAAGGACTGCACGAGGGTGCGTCCGCCGACCGTCAGTTCGCGCAGTCCGGCGGCGAGTTCGGTGACCGTCGCTCGGACCTCGCCCTGCGGACCGGTGCGGTGAAGACGGTACTGGGTTCCAGAGGCAGCGGGCATGCCGCCAAGCCTACGACGGACGTCCGCCAGGCGGGGTGGAGCCGCGTGAGGCCGTCCACCGGTGGACGGCGTCGGCGATCCGGATCAGCCCGAGTTCGAGCTCGGCGAAGCCGGAGCTCAAGGGTGCGACCCCGATGCGGAGACCGTCCGGGTGCCGGAAGTCGGGGATCACGCCCGCATTCCAGAGCAGCGGGGTGATCTCGCGGAACGACGGGTGACCGAGCGTCACATGGCCACCGCGACGCGCCGCGTCACGAGGGGTCATCACCCTGACACCGGAGCCCGCGAGGTGCTCATCGGCCCAGGAGATCGCGAACGCGGTGAGCGCCACGGACTTCGCCCGGATGGCGGCGACACCGGCGGACTCGATGAGCGTCAGCGAGTCCTCGAGCGGCAGCATGCCGACGATCGGTGGTGTCCCGCTGAGGAACCGGCGCATCCCGACGGCCGGCTGATAGGCGTCGGCCATGGCGAAGACGTCGGCGGCGCCCATCCACCCCTGGATGGGCTGGAGGAGCCGGTCCTGATGGCGCGCCGCGACGTAGGCGAACGCAGGGGCACCGGGCCCGCCGCCGAGGTACTTGTAGGAGCAGCCCACCGCGAGGTCCACGCCCCACTCGTCGAGCTCGATCGGGACCGCACCGGCGGAGTGGCACAGGTCCCAGAGGACGAGTGCTCCCGCCTGATGGGCGATCGCGGTCAGCTCCTCGACGTCGAGCAGGGCTCCGGACCGGTAGTCGACCTGGCTGAGCACGACGAGTGCGGTCTGCTCGTGGACCACCTCGCGCAGCTGGTGCGCGGCGACACCGTGGACCGGGTCGGCGTCGATCCAACGGACGCGCAGACCGCGTTCAGCGGCGATCCCCTCGATCACGAAGCGGTCGGTCGGGAAGTTCCCCGCATCGATCACGAGCTCGTCGCGCCCAGCGGCCCCTCCGGCGGAGGACATCGCGTCGACCGCCGCGCGGATCAGCTTGTACAGCAGCACGGTCGTCGAATCGGCGACGACCGTCTGGCCGGGTGCGGCACCGAGCACGACCGATCCCAGGCGGTCGCCGAGCGTCAGCGGCAGCTCGAACCAGCGGTCGTCCCACGAGCGGATGAGCCTCGTCCCCCATTCCTCCGCGATGAACGACTGCAGCCGCTCCGCCGTGGCCCGCAACGGCCGCCCCAGTGAGTTCCCGTCGAGGTAGGCGATGACGCCCTCGGCCGGGACGAACGCCGCGCGGTGTTCCGCGAGCGGGTCGGCCACGTCGAGGACGCGTGCGTCCTGGCGGGCGGACGTGGTGGGGGCTGGGGCGTCGACCATCCTGCGACGGTAACCGCCACCGGTGCGCGCCGCAAGGAAGCGGACGGGACCCGGCTTGCTAGCGTTGCCGCATGCCAACCCTCCTGCACCTCGACTCCTCCGCCGATCTCGACACCTCCCGGTCCCGCCGGCTCTCGCAGGCCGTCGTGGACGCCTGGTCGACCTCCGACCCCACCGGCGTCGTCGTCCGTCGCGACCTGCACCTGGATCCGCTCCCCCACCTCGCCGACGCGAGTCTCCACTGGGCGCCGGCCGACCGCCGCCCCGGTACGAACCCGCCCGCCGAGGCCGAGACGCTCCAGCGCGTCCTGCTCGACGAGCTGCTCGGCGCCGACATCGTCGTGATCGGCGCGCCGCTCTACAACTTCTCGATCCCATCGTCGCTCAAGGCGTGGATCGACCACATCCACGTGCCTGGTGTCACCTCCGCGGACACGGGAGCGCTCACCGGCCGGCCGGTCGTCATCGCCACCAGCCGTGGGATCGCCTACGACGCGGGCAGCCCGACCGAGGGTTGGGATCACGAGGTGCCGGCGCTGCGGACGTTGTTCGGCGGAGCGCCGGCATGGACGTCCACGTCATCACGACGAGTCTGACCCTCGCCGACCGTGATCCGGCGCTCGCAGCGCAGCTCGAACGGAGCGAGCAGGAGTTCGCCGAGGCCCTCCGGCTGGCGTCCGAGACGGGACTGCGGCTGGCCGTCTCGACGGCCTGAACGCCGAGACGACGGGCGGACGACGGATCCGACCCGTCTGATCCGGGCAGTGCTCCGAACTCCTGTCGAGCCACGATCAGGGAGAAGCACATGCCATCGAAGCATCAGACCGGCACCACGCGGAGCGGACGACGTCTCGTCTGGTTCGCGGCAGCACTGTCCGGAATCGTCGCAGCAGCGGTGTTCCTCGCGATCGCCGAGCTGGCGGCGCTGTTGTTCGCCCGAGGCAGCAGTCCTCTCCTCACCGTCGGATCGTTCGTCATCGACATCGTCCCGCGGTGGGCGAAGGAGTTCGCGATCGAGACCTTCGGTGGCAACGACAAGATCTTCCTCCTCGTGAGCCTCGGGGTCGCCGTCGTGATCGCCGCGGCGATCGCCGGGGTCCTGCAGCAGATCCGTCCACCGCTCGGTGTCGTGGTCCTCATCGCGGCCGGCGTCTTCGCCGGTGCGACGACCGTCACCCGTGCCGGTGCCACCCCGCTCGCCGTCGTCCCCGTGATCCTCGGTCTGGCGGCCGGTGTCGTGATCCTCGTCCTCCTGAGTCGTCGCCTGCCGAAGCGGGCCACGAACGGCTCGGACGACGAGCGCGCGGCGTTCGACCGCCGAGGCTTCTTCCGCGTGGCCGGCATCGCGGCGGCCGGTGCCGTCGTCGTCGGCGTGGGCGCACGCCTCGTGAACGTCACCACCTCGTCGATCACGGCCGTCCGCGACGCCCTCAAGCTCCCGGCGCCGAAGTCGACCGTCACGATCCCCGACGGAGCCGAGGCGGACGTCGACGGCCTCAGCCCGCTCTTCACGCCGAACGACAAGTTCTACCGCGTCGACACCGCGCTGACCGTGCCGACGGTCGACCCGGCCACCTGGACGCTCACGATCGACGGCATGGTCGGCGAGCAGGTGCAGATCACCTTCGAGGAGCTCCTCGCCATGGGTCTCGACGAATACGTCATCACGATGACCTGCGTCTCGAACGAGGTGGGCGGCAACCTCCTGGGCAACGCAAAGTGGCTCGGTATCCCCGTGCGTGACGTCCTCAAGCGGGCGATGCCCGACTCGAAGGCCGACATGGTCCTGTCTACGAGCGTCGACGGCTTCACGGCGAGCACGCCGATCGAGTCGCTCACCGACCCGAACCTGGACGCGATCCTCGCCGTGGCGATGAACGGCGAGCCGCTGCCGCTCGAGCACGGTTTCCCCGTTCGCATGGTCGTCCCTGGCCTCTACGGCTACGTGTCGGCGACGAAGTGGCTGACGAAGCTGACGGTCACGACCTTCGAGAAGGACGAGGCCTACTGGACCCCGCGCGGCTACGACGCGAAGGCGCCCATCAAACTCTCCTCGCGGATCGACACGCCCCGGATCGACAAGCAGGTGCCGGCGGGTCCTGCCAAGATCGCGGGCGTCGCCTGGGCGCAGACCGTCGGAATCGCCAAGGTCGAGGTCAGCATCGACAACGGCGACTGGCAGAGCGTCAACCTCACGACCGCCATCAACGACGACACCTGGGTGCAGTGGTGGATGGACTGGGAGGCGACCGCCGGCACGCACTACGTCGCCGTCCGCGCGACCGACAAGGCCGGGAACCTCCAGATCGAGGAGCAGGCGCCGATCGCTCCCAACGGATCCTCCGGCTGGCAGCGGACGCTCGTCCGCGTCGGCTGACCGACCCGCGGCTGACCGGTGCCGGTCAGCCCTGGGTGTCGACCGGCTGCAGCTGGGCGATCTTCGGTTCGCGGCCGTCACCGGAGGAGCGTCCGGTCAGGCGGCGCCCGATCCAGGGCAGCACGTGCTCGCGGTAGTAGGCCGCGGTGCGACGTTGACGCGGACCGGGCGGCGCCGCAGCGACGTCGTCGATCCCCCACTCCTCCGGGACCGGCACGTCGAGCGCCGTCAGCACGTTGCTCGCCACCCGGGCATGGCCGAGGGCGTTGAGGTGCAGGCGGTCCACCGACCAGTACCGGAGGTCGGCGAGCGTCCGATCGGCCCAGTTGTCGACGAAGGTCACCCCGTCACGCGGATACCGTACCCGCACGGCCTGGGCCAGCTGCTCGCCGCGGCGGGCGAGGAGCGATCCCATCGGGATGTGAGCGGAAGGGTTCGCCCCGCTCAACAGCAGCACGTGGGCTCCCCCGGCACGTAGACGATCGACCGCACCGTCCAAGCGGTCGGCGACGCCGTCGATCGACACCCGCGGGCGCATGATGTCGTTGCCGCCGCCGTTGAAGCTGACGAGGTCCGGACCCATCGCGATCGCTCGGTCGAGTTGTTCGTCGAGGATCGGCAGGAGCTTCCGCCCGCGGATGGCGAGGTTCGCGTAGCTGACGGTCTCCGTGGACGCCCGGGCGAGGCCGAGGGCCACGAAGTCGGCCCACCCGCGAAGGGTGCCGTCCTCCCGGAGATCCCCGTAGCCCTCACTGAAGCTGTCGCCGATGGCCACGTACCGTCTGAACCCGTGCTGCGTCATACCTGCACTGTACGCGCGACCGGAAGCCGTCTCCGACCGGTCCGCTCAGGCCGGACGGGACTCCCCGTCCGCGGCCGGTCGCCAACCGAGGGCGGGCCCGAGCGCGCCGGCGATGTCGGTGAGCAGCTGCGTGTAGTCGTCCGGTTCGAGCGTGAACGGGAGCGCGAAGGCGACCTCGTCGACCTCCTGGAATCCCGCGTGCTCGTGCAGCCGCTCCGCGATCTCCGCACTGCTGCCGACGAGGTCCTCCGCGAAGAGCATCCGCCGCGGCCCATGGGCGACGCCGACGCGGTGCCGTCTCGAGTCGACGTACTCGTGGTACCGTGCTCGCTGGGACGCCGTCGCGGAGTCCGTCGGGATGACCACGAGCCCCTGCGACACGCGGGCCCGCTCACCCGCCGGGTGGAGTTCTCGGAACCGACGCACCTGGGCGGCCTGGTTCGCGGCGAAGTCCGTCGTGCCGTCCTCGGCGGCGATGACGCTGCTCGTGAGCAGGTTGAAGAACTGTTCACCGGCCCAACCGGCCGACCGCAGGCTGCCGGCTCCGTACCAGAGCCGCTCTGCCAGACCGTCGGCATGCGGCTCGACCCGTGAGGAGTAGTCCTCCTGGCCCTCACGACCGGCGGTGTCGCTGACGACGTCACCGCGGATGAAGGAGCGGAGGCGCAGGACGCGGTCGTAGCCGAGGTCCTCCTGGTCGAGCGTCGACGGATAGATCGCGTGCTTGAACGCGTCGAAGCGCATCGGCTCCCCGGTGCTGAAGCCGGGAAGCAGCCTGCCGCCCGAGAGGACGTCGACCGTGCCCAGGTCCTCCGCGAGCCGGAAGGGGTTCTCCGCGCCGAGCGGTGTGACCGCGGTACCGAGCGCGATGCGCTTCGTGCGCTGCGTCGCCGCCGCGAGGACGGCGACCGGCGAGGAGATGCCGAACTGCAGGTGCCGGTGCCGCAGCCAGGCGCTGTCGAACCCCAGGCGTTCACCGAGCTCGATGAGCTGCAAGGTCGCCTCGTGCCCGGCCGCCGGCTCCTCGGGGTCGAACAGGCCCATCGTGAGGAACCCGAGTCTGCGGAGCGGTGCTGAGGATCTGGCCATGCATCGACTCTACGACGCCGTTCCGACGCGACGACGCCGCAGGAGCTGGACGTGCCCGCGCCGCGGGTGTCAGCTCGGCGAGCCGGCCAGCACGGTGAACATGGCGCCGATGCTTCCGAGGATGAAGAGCATCGTTCCGAGCTGCATGGTCAGCGACTTGTTCCGGGACGCCGTCGGGACGTCCACCTCCAGGATCGGACAGCCGGACCAACCCAGCAGACCGATGCTCAAACCCACGATGACCGAGCAGCACCACCAGACCACGCGGAGTCCCTCGGCGAGGACCGCCGGTCGCCAACCTGAGCTGAGGAGGAGCCCGAGGACGATCGCGGTGCTCCCGACCGCGACGCCGAACCAGACGGTTCCGGTGCGCATGATGCGCTGGACGTTGTTCTCGGGTGACATGAGGTCCTGTGACACGTGGTGCGGCTTTCTCGAGGTTCCGATTCCTGACGCGGGCCGCGGCCGGCCGTCATGGTCGCTCGCAGCCCCGAACAGGAGCATAGACCCGGTCGCGAGGCGCGACTCCCGTTCGACGGGGGCTTGCGCCGACGAGGGTCGCGACACAGACGAAGCCGATCGAGGATCCGTGACGGATCACGCAGACGGCGCCCGGGCCACCCACCGTGCCAGCGTCGCGAGCAGCGCACGGTGCTCCGCCGAGGCGTAGGACCGCTCGTCGTGTCCGAGTGCGTCGACGGCGACGCGCGAGGGCCCCACCTCGCGGACCCACACCGCAGGGAACCGCTCGCCGTCGACGTCGTGCTCGGCGACGGTGGTGCTCCGACCGACGGGTTGCAGCCGCAGGTACTGTTCGTCGTCCACCGGGATGTCGCCGAGCGCTCCGCCGTCGGGCGATGCCAGGCCGCGGACGACGGTCGGGCCCATCGGCGGATGCCAGGACACGCCGGGCAGCCACAGCGCTCCGATCGTCGGCGCCCAGTCCGGGTAGTCGCGGAGTGAGGCGAGCGCCGCATGCATCGCGAGGACACCGATCCCCCGACCGAGTGCCTCCGCGAAGCCGTCGATCGCGGCCGCGGGCGCTCGGCCCTGGTCCTCGGACCGCCACGGGTCGCCGGCGTTGACCACCACGAGCTCCGCGCCCTCGAGTCGCGTCATCGCACGGTCGACGTCCTCGTCGATCTCGACCGCGAAGCCGGCCGTCTCCAGGACCTCCGCGATGAGCGGGCTCGTCTGCGCGTACGGGTGCCACGGATCCGCGTACCGACCGCTCCCCGATGCGATGAGTGCTTTCACGGTTCCCCCTCGTCCGATCCGTCGGCGCCGGTCGATTGTGTCCGCGGCCGACGCCTCTCCAGGGTACGGGGCCTCCCCCGACGGCGGGGTCGCCGGTCGATTGTGTCCGCGCATGTCGTCGTCACCTGCGCCCGCCCCGGTGCCGACCGTAGAGTGCCTGTCACCGACGCCGGGGCGTCGACGACGGCCGAGCTGACGGAGAGGACGAGGCGATGCACGAGCGGGACCGAGGGGGCTTCAGCACCCGACAGCTGCACGCCGGTGGTGCACCCGATGCGCCGCTCCAGCCACGGGCTCTGCCGATCTACGCGAGTGCCGGGTTCGTGTTCACGGACTTCGACGAGGCGGAGCGGCGGTTCGGACCGGACCCTGGTGGATACAGTTACAGCCGGGTCGGCAATCCGACGATCGACGCCGTCGAGCGCCGTCTCGCCGCGTTGGAGGGTGGTGTGGACGCGCTGCTCCTCGGCTCCGGACAGGCGGCCGTCGGCGTCGCCCTGCTCTCCCTGCTCGAGGCCGGCGACCATCTGCTCACCGCGCCGAGTCTGTACGAGGGCTCGCGCAGCCTCTTCACGGAGAACTTCGGCCGGTTGGGGATCACCACGAGCGAGGTCGCCGATCCGCTCGACGCCGACGCCTGGGCACGTGCCATCCGACCGGAGACACGCGCGATCTTCGTCGAGTCCATTCCGAACCCCCGCAACGACCTCACGGACCTCCGTCTCGTCGCCGACCTGGCCCATGCGCACGGGGTCCCGCTCGTCGTCGACAACACCTTCGCCACGCCCTACCTCCTGCGTCCCATCGAGCACGGCGCCGACATCGTCGTCCACTCGGCCAGCAAGTTCCTGGCGGGCCACGGCACCGTGCTGGGCGGGGTCGTCGTCGACGGCGGCACGTTCGACTGGACCGCTCGCGCAGACCGCTACCGACACCTCACCTCGCCGCTCGCCGCGCTCGGCGGGCTCAGCCACGTCGAGGCGGACGGGCGTGCCGCTCTCGCCGCCTACGCACGGGCATCGGTCGCGCTGCGTCTCGGCCCGACGCCGTCGCCGTTCAACGCGTTCCTCATCGCACAAGGCATCGAGACGCTGTCACTCCGCGTCCAACGGCAGAGCGAGAACGCCCTCGCCCTCGCGACGTGGCTGACAGGACGGACGGAAGTGGCCTCGGTCGACTACTCGGGACTCAGTGACAGTCCGTTCCGAGGCCTGGCGGACCGGTACCTGCCGCATGGACAGGGATCGGTGTTCTCGTTCACCCTGCACGGCGGACGGGACGCAGCGCGGACGGTCATCGACCACGTCGGCCTGTTCACGCGGATGACGAACCTCGGCGACGTCCGGTCACTGATCCTCCACCCGGCCTCGACCACGCACGCCCAGCGTTCGGCCGAGCAGCTCGCGGCGAGCGGCATCGGCCAAGGACTCGTGCGGATCTCCGTCGGCATCGAAGACGTCGCCGACCTCATCGCTGACCTCGCCTCGGCGTTCGACGCGCTCCCCGTCCGGGAACCGTCGACGAGCACCGGCGCCAGCGTCACGGCGGATGTGGCGGTCGCCGCATGAGCGCCCGGCAACGCTTCGGCTGGTTCCTGTCACGTGGGTTCGGTCCGCATGGTTGGGGGCATCCGTACCTCGACTGGGACTACCGCTGGCAGGAACCCGCCCTCTACCAGCAGGCCGCGCGCGAGCTCGAGCAGGCGGGCCTGGACCTCCTGATCATCGAGGACGCCCTCTCGCTGGGGAACCCCGAGACGCTCGACCTCCGCATCCGCGGCGCCTACGGCGGGCCGAAGCACGACCCGCTGAGCCTCGCCCCGTTCCTCTTCGCAGTGACGGAGCGCATCGGCATCATCCCGACGGTGAACCCGTTGCAACTGCCGCCGTACCAGGCGGCACGGCAGTTCGCGACCCTGCAGCACCTCAGTCGCGGACGGTTCGGGGTGAACGTGGTCACCGACGTCGGCAGCAGCCGTCACTTCGGTGAGCCGGTCGTGCCGCACGACGTCGCCTACGAGCGGGCGGAGGAGTGGCTCGACGGCGTGCGCGCGCTCTGGCGGAGCTGGCGACCCGGCGCGTACGTGGGCGACACCGCCTCCGGACGCTTCGCCGACGGCCGCCACCTCGACCGCGTCGAGCATCGCGGCGCACACTACGACTTCGACGGGCCGCTCAACGCCCTCCCCTTCGACGATGACTCCGGTGGCGAGCCCGTCATCGTGTCGCCGGGCTCCTCGCCGCGAGGGCTCGCCTTCACCGGGCGACAGTCGGACGTCCAGCTCGCCCTCGCACCGCTCGACATCGCGAGCCTCCGTGCGTACCGGAGACGGGTCCTCGACGCGTCGGCTGCCGTCGGTCGGGACACCCCTCCCGCGATCCTGTTCGTGTTCAAGCCCGTCATCGTGTCGAGCAGTGCCGAGGCCGACCGTCTCGTCGCCGCCTCGGAACAGCCGGACGATGAGACGCTGCGCTCCGTCGCACTCGCGTGGTCGAGCGACCTCGAGACGGACCTCACGGCGCTCGACCTCGACCGACCGGTGGACCCGGCCGTCTTCGGCGACCACGTGTCGCGCGGCAGTCTCGACGCGTTGCGCGGACCGTACGAGTCCTTCGCAGCGGCGACGCTCCGGGAGCTGCTCGTGCCCAAGGCACGCCTCGGGCGGATCACCGACGGCAGTGGTGTCGTCGGCACGGCGGCTGAGGTGGCCGACCACATCGAACGCGCCGGGAGTGAGGCGGACAACGACGGGTTCATCTTCTCGGGCGACCTCCATCCGGTGACGGTGCACCGCATGCTCGACGAACTCGTGCCGATCCTCCGACGCCGCGGGATCCTTCAGCGTCCGAAGGTCGACGCACCGCACGGACTCCGGAGCTCGTTGCAGGCCCCCTGAAGGATCGCGTCGTCAGCGGCTCGTGTTCAGGGCTGCTCGTGGTTCTGGCAGGTCCAACTCCCCGCGGGCGACGAGCGAACGGACGGACTCGAGGACCGCCTCCGTCGAGGTGTAGGCGGGCTCGTATCCGAGCAGCGACCGTGCCTTGTCGATCGACGCGCAGTGGCTCCGTACCAGGTGCTCCCAGGTGGTGTCGGCGTGCTCCGTCGGTGTCTCGGCTCGGAAGTGCTCCCAAGTCACCGACTCGAGCTCGGCCGAGCGTCCGAACCAGCCGGCGACGACGTCGGCGTAGCCGCGGACGGTCACCGCGGCGGCCGAGGTCACGTTGAGGTCCTCGCCGGCGACACGGTCTCGGTTCGCGACGGCGAGCTCGAACGCCTGCGCGACGTCGTCGGCGTGCACGTGGTGCAGCAGCTCGGCACCGAGTCCGGGGATGCGCAGCGGTGAACCGAGTGCGAGGGTCCGCCAGACCCCGGGGTCGAGGTTGCCCAACGGGTTGATGGGCGCCCACCCGGGTCCGACGATGTGCCCGGGATGCAGGGAGGTCGTCACCAGTCCTCCGTCGGCGGTCTCCTGCTGCAGCAGCCGGGCGATCTGGTCCTTCTGGACGCCGTAGTCGCCGAACGGCGCCGTCCCGGAGCCCTCGACGATGGGGACGGACGCGCTGGGACCGTAGCGCCAGATCGATCCGCAGTGGAGCAGCTGACCCGTGTTGCCGCGCAGTCCCTCGACGAGCGCCGTCGCCGAGGCGACCGTGAAGCAGACCAGATCGATGACGACGTCCGGGCCGAGGTCCGCGATGCGTCGCGCGAAGACACCGTCCCGGTCCTCAGCCTCCCGATCGGCCCGGATCCGCTCGACCTGGTCCCACTCGGGCGCGTCCGTGTACGGCGAACGATCGCCGCGGCTCACGCTCACGACCTCGTGGCCGGCCCGGACGAGTCGCGGGACGAGGAAGGTGCCGATGTGGCCGGTCCCGCCGATGACGACGATGCGCATGGTGTTCCTCCGTTCGCGCACGACGACGGCTTCGACGGGTGCGCTCTCCGGGAACGCTAATGGACCGGACCGTCCGACGCACGCCCTTGCGGGAGGCGACGGTGTGACCCGCTAGTCGTCGGAGGGACGTCGCCGTTGCTGCTTGGTGGCGCTCCGCTGCTGTTTCGCGGCGAGGTGGCGTCGCGCCGATCCGCGGGTCGGACGCGTGGGCCGGCGCGTCGGCGCCGGCGGCGCGAGAGCCGACCTGATGCGTGTCGCCAGCGCTTCGAGTGCGAGTTCGCGGTTCCGGAGCTGCGATCGCTCGCGGGAGACGGTCACGGTGATGGCTCCGCCGACCAGCCGGGCGCCGAGCCGCTCGAGCAGTCGGTCGCGCTGCTCATCGGTGAGGACGGCCGACTCGCCCACACTCCACGTCAATTGGACACGGCTGTCGGAGGTGTTGACGTGCTGTCCGCCCGGGCCGGACGACCGGGAGAAACGCCACTGCAGTTCGGCTGCCGGGATCATCAGTCCGGGCGACACCTCGAGGTCCATGGGGCAAGCGTCTCACGAACCCGCGGCACAGCTCGCGTCCACCGCTGGTTCCGAGCCGGTGCCTCCTATCCTTGACGCTGTGAACGATGCACCAGCCGAACGCGGACGTCGACGCGCAGCCGTCATCGTCAATCCCTCCAAGGTCGACATCACGGTCCTCCGCTCGGTGGTCGCAGCCGCGGAGTCGACGCACGGACTGGCACCCTCCACCTGGCATGAGACGAGCGCCGACGACGACGGCCGGGGAGCGTCCGCGTCCGCGATCGCCTCGGCACCCTCGGTCATCCTGGTCGCGGGAGGCGATGGGACACTGCGGGTCGCCGCCGAGGCCATCGCGTCGACCGGCATCCCCCTCGGGCTGGTCCCGGCCGGAACGGGGAACCTCTTCGCCCGAGCGCTCGGCCTGCCGTTGGGCGACCTCAAGCGGTCGGTCGACATCGCCTGTTCAGGGCGTGACCAGGTGGTCGACGTCGGCCAGGTCAGTCTCGGGCGCAGCGACGGCACGAACCGGGACGAGGTCTTCCTCGTCATGGCCGGCATCGGCCTCGACGCGCACATGGCAGGCCACACCAATGAGCGGCTGAAGCGACGGATCGGCTGGCTCGCCTACTCCGATCCGATCGCGCGGAGCATCATCGGGAACCGGCAGTTCGACCTGCACTATCGACTCGACGACCGCCCGGAGGCGGCCGCCCGAGCGCACACGATCATCGTCGGCAACTCCGGCACGCTCACCGGTGGTGTCCTGCTGCTCCCCGAGGCGGTCGTGGACGACGGCCTGCTCGATGCCGTCATGCTGCGCCCTGGCAAGGGCCCGGGTTGGGGGAACATCGGCTACCGCCTGACGTTCAACCGGATGCTGCACCGCACGCGGTTCGGTCGGCTGGTCGGTCGACTCTCGCCGAAGGCACGCGCGATCAGCTACGCACAGGCGCGGACGATGCACCTCCGACTCGAGGAGCCGCAGGAGATCCAACTGGACGGCGACTCGCACGGTTCGGTGATCTCGGTCTCGCTGAGGAACCTGCACCACGCCCTGAGCGTCCGGGTTCCGAGCGGCCCGGCTGCGCGCCCCGGCGGGCGCTGACCACCGGCTACGACGCCGCGTCGGTGGGAGCGGCCTCGGAGTCGATCGACGCCGCGAGCCGGTCGATCCGCTCGAGGGCTCGGTCGAACACGGGGACCAGTTCCCACAGGCGCGGCTCATCGGCGCGGACCTCCTCGAGTGAGCCGTGTGCGCTTCGGACCGAGCCGAGATCGAAGCTGACGTTGGTCCGCGCTCCCGTGATCGCGGCGCGGAGTGCACCGATCGCCACCGCCACGTCGGCGATCAGCGCCGGGTTGCCGTGCTCGGTGAGCCAGGCGAGATCGTCGATCGCGTCGACGGCATGCTCGCCCAGGCGTGCCGAGGCCGCGGCCGCCTCGATGGACGCACCACGGATCGCCTCGTCGCGTTCGACGCCGGCCGGCAGACGGAAGGCACTGCCGAACGCTCGCGAGGCGTGGGCGTCCTCGTCGGCCAGACGCAGTGCCAGCTCGGAGCGCGCCTCGGCGCGCGTGCGGAGTGCGGCGATCGTCGCTTCGGCCTCGGCCTCGGACCCGTTCTCGTCCTGCCCGTTCGCGACCTCGGGGGCGTGCGTGGCTCGGGTGTAGCCGGCGACCATCGCGGTGAGGCCGGCGGCGATCGCCAGCATGAGTCCGGATGCGGCCCCGCCGCCGGGGTTCCCGGTCGCCGTGCCGAGCGCCTGCATCCACGTCGACACGCTCGAGTGCTCCGTCGACACCTCGTCGGTGTCCGATGATCCCGTCATGGCGACCATTCTCCCGCGTCCGCGTCCGCGTCCGCGTCAGCTCGAGGCGCGGACGATGAGTTCGGTCGGGAACTCCGCGCGGTCCCCCGGGTCCGTCCCGGGCTCCGCCTCGAGGACGAGCTGGACCGCACGCGCGGCCATCGCGCGCATCGGCTGTCGCACGGTCGTCATCGGCGGCGGCATCAACCTGGACTGCGGGAGATCGTCGAAGCCGACGACCCGGATGTCGTCGGGGATGCGGAGCTGTAGCTCTTCAGCGGCGCGGTAGACGCCGTAGGCCATCTCGTCGTTGCAGCTGAAGACGCCGATCGGGAGCCCGCCCTGCCTGAGCAGCTTGCGCACGGAGACGAACGCACTCTCCGAGGACCAGGGCGACGAGATCTCCTCGACCGTCGCCCCGTCGGCGTGCCGTTCGACCGCCGCTCGGAAACCGGCCTCCCTCGCACGGCCGAACCGGTACTTCGGCCGGCCGGTGATGATGAGGAACCGACGTGTCCCCCGCCGGGCGAGATGCCGACCCGCGTCGAAGCCGCCCTGCCAGTCGGTGGACCCGACGCTCGGCAGACTCCGCGCCGGCTCCGCACGCGGATCGAGGAGCGCGACGGGGATGTTGGCCGAGGCGAGGATGTCGAGCTGGGAGACGTTGGGACGGATGAGGCACACGACGACACCGGCAGATCCCCGCGCACGTGCCCGACTGGGCCAGTCGTCGACCATCGACTCGCTCTCGGGCGTGAGCACCAGGTCGTAGTTCGCCGCAGCGGCCGCCCGCCGCACACTCGTCACGACCGTGTTCGCCCAGGGGTCGTCCCACTGACTCATCGCCAGGTCGAGCAGGCGCGGGACCGAGCGAGGTCGGCCGCGACGTTGTGCTGCGCGGTCGTAGCCGAGGTCGTGCGCTGCAGCGAGGATGCGGTCACGGGTGTCCGGGGATGCATGGCGCTTCCCGGCGAGCACCCGGGAGACGAGCGACACCGAGCACCCGGACCTCGCGGCTACGTCCGCGAGCGTCACGCTGAGGTCGTCCTGCTCCGGCGTCGTCGTCATGGCTCCATGGTCCCGCATCCCGGGGTGCTGCGCGTGCCCACCCCGGTGGTCAGACTCCCTCGGCGGTCAGCACGCGGAGCTCGGTGCACCGCGGGGTCTCGCGATCCGGCTGCGCGACGAGCGCGAACCGCCGGACACCCCACCCGGCGCTGGTGGGCGTCAGCGGGTACTCCGCCCACTCCAGGTCGTCGTCTCGCCCGCCCTCCTGCGGAGCGACCGGCGTGCCGTCGATCTCCAGGGTGAGACCGTGGCCCGCCGGGTCGTGCAGCCAGGTCACTCTGACGACCCGGCCGAGGAGATGCGGGTCGACGAGCGTCACGGACAGACGCTTGGCCGTGCTCCGCCAGCGGACACCACCCACCGCGCCGCTGGCGCTGGCCACCCCCTCGAACGCGTGATCCGCCTCCGGCTGCTGCTCGCCCAGCGCGACCCGGTCGACCGTCCGTCCGTCGATGCTCGCGGCGCGTCGGTCCCGTTCGACCAAGGCGGTGCGGCGCCGAGCGACGGCGTCCTCGTCCGCCGTCGACGCCACGGGGAACGTGACGGTGTACCGCGCGTCGTGCAGGCCTGCGAACGGTTCCAACGGGATCGGTCCTCGGTCGGAGTCGATCCGGAGTCGCCCGCCGGCGTCCCGGTAGGGCACAGCCGACCGCGGGACGATCGGTGCCGAGGCGAGCGGGGTGAGCGGGCCGACGGCGGTGTGCGGGGCGTGGGCGCGGCCGGCCAGCACCACGTCGGTCGGCAGCGACTCGCCACGGGCGGCCAGGACGGACGGACCCCAGAGGAGCGACGTCCAGTCCGAGCCGTCCGGGTACGGTTCCGCACGACCGCTCATGCGGAGCTCGAACGACACGGTGTCGCCGTCGCTCCACTCACGATCCACGACGAAGTGGCCGCGTTCGAGTCCGGCGGTCACCGGAGCGCGGTTGACGAACACCTCGGGTGTCGGAACACTCCACCCGGGGACTCGGACGCGGAGCCGGAACCGCCGCGGACCGGTGAGCCCGAGGGTGAGTCCGACCACGCCGTCGGAGGGGAAGGCCGTGCGTTGCTCCAGCTCGAGACCGAGTTCCGGGATCCGCACGACGGAGGGCGCGAAGAGCTCGACCGACAGCGTGTCGTCGTCGAACCGGTACAGCGACTCACCGTGTTTCGCGTGGCTCTCCAGGCCGGTCCCGACGCAGCACCAGAAACTGTGCTCCGGCGAGGAGTAGACGCGGTAGTGGTCGGGTCGCATCGAGGTGAAGTAGACGAGCCCGCCGTGCTCGGGGTGCTGCGATGACAGGAGGTGGTTGAAGAGGATCCGTTCGAGCGCGTCGGTGATCGCCGGGTGGGACTCGTCGGCACTGAGCCGTCGGCCCAGCTTGATCAGGTTGTAGCTGTTGCAGGTCTCCGGGCCCTCGCGGTCCTCGGTCATCGGGGTGAAGTCGTCGACGGCGTGGAAGTGCTCCCGGACACTGTTGCCGCCGATCGCGACCGTGCGCCGCGTCAGGATCGTCTCCCAGGCGAACCGCGCCGCACCGGAGAGGGCTGCATCACCATTCCGCGCGGCGAGCGCGGCGAAGCCGACGAACTGCGGGATGCGGGTGTTGGCGTGCAGGCCGGTCAGTTCATCGGACCGGCGCGACAGCGGTTCGCTGAGGGCGGTCGACGTGAAGCGGGCGGCCATCGCGAGATGGCGGGGGTCGCCCGTGAGGTCGAAGAGGTCGACGTACGCCTCGTTCATTCCGCCGATCTCGGTCTCGAGCATGAGCTGGAAGTGCTCGTCGTCGATCCCTGCGGCGAGCTCCTCCCACCACGTGGCGAGGCGCAGGACGACATCGCGCGCCACCTGACTCCCGGTCAGGCGGGCAGCATCGATGAGACCGGCGTACAGCTTGTGCAGGTTGTACCAGGGCACCCAGCGGCCGGCGCGGAAGGTCGACTCGGTGATCCCCGCTGCGACCTCGGCCCAGAGTTCGGCACTCCGAGGGACACCACCGACGTATCCGGTCCCCAGATGATCCTGTGCTCGGGCCAGTTCGGCGACCGTGTACTCCAGTCGAGAGCGCAGGACGTCGTCTCCCGTGGAGGCGACCATCAGGGAGCAGGCCGAGAGGTAGTGCCCGGCGGTGTGGCCGTCGAGTCCGCGCACCTCCCAGTCGTCGTAGGACGCCGCCCGGGGCTCCAGGCCCGCCTCACGGAGGAACGGGGCGAGCAGACGATCGGGCTCGAGGGCTCGCAGGTAGGCGCGGTCGGCCTCCTGCGCCTGGAACAGGGGCCCACCCGTGAGGGTGACCTGGGAGATCGGGACGAACGGCATGGTCAGGCCTTCCTCGCGACCGCGTCGACACGCCGCCAGTCCACGCGGAGCTCGCGCGGCCCGACCAGCTCCCGCCTGCTGCCGGTCACCTCGATCGTGTGGGTGAGCGGACGCTCGAGTGCCGACAGCCCGGCGGACAGGACGTACGTCCCCGGTTCGATCACCCGACGGCCGTCGACTCCGGTGAAGGACAAGCGATCGGCCGACACCGAGAAACGCACCGTGGCCGACGTCCCGGCAGCGACCGTGAGGCGCGCGAATGCGAGCAGCTCGACCGAGGGACGCACGACGGAGGCGACCGGATCCGTGCCGTAGAGCTGGATCACCTCGACGGCGTCCTCCACACCCACGTTCTCGACCGTCACATCGACGAGGACCTCGCCGTCGACGGCGAGCTCCGCTGCACTCGTGAGCGATCGGTAGCGGACGTCCCCGGCGGTGATGCCGTGACCGAACGGGAAGAGCGGCGTGGGGTCGAGCACGCTGATCCCGCGGGACGCCAGACCGAGCGGCGGCTGCAGGTACGTGCCCGGCATGGCCGGCGAGCGAGGGATCTGCACCGGGAGCCGTCCGCTCGGCTGCACCCGGCCGGACAGCAGCCCCGCGACGGCCGCCGCGCCCTCCTGACCGGGGAAGAACGCCTGGACCAGTGCATCGGCCCGGTCGTAGTCCCCCAGTGCGTAGGGTCGCCCGGACAGCACGGTCAGGACGACGGGCGTCCCGGTCGCGAGGACGGCGAGCACGAGGTCGTGCTGGCCCCCGGGGAGGCGCAGGTCCTCGGCGTCACAGCCTTCTCCCGAAGTACCATCGCCGAACAGGCCCGCGATGTCGCCCACGGCCAGCACGACGACGTCGGCTGAACGGGCGGCCTCGACGGCGGCCGGAACGTCCTCCTGACCGGTCTCGGTGATGCTGCATCCCGGTTCGACGACGATGTCAGCCGCGGGGAACTCGGTACGCACCGCGTCCATGATCGTCGGGATGGTGATGCCGAGATCGTGCCCGGGGTGCTTCGACAGCACGTGGTTGGGGAACGCGTAGCAGCCCACGAGACTGCGGAACTGGTCGGCCGCCGGCCCGATCACGGCGATGCGCGCGGGGGTCTGGAGTGGGAGGACGGCGCGGTTCCGGAGGAGGACGACCGACTCCTCGGCCAGACGCGTCGCGATGGCGCGGTTGCGGGGGCCGTCGAGATCGGTCGATGCGGCGTGCTCCGGCACGAGCGGACCCCCGTCGAGCAGGCCGAGCTCGATCTTCTGCCGCAGGTGCCGGAGCACGGCCCGGTCGACCAGCCGCTCGTCGAGCGCCCCGTCCTGGACGAGCCCGACGAGGACGGCGCCGTAGCCGGCGGTCTCCGGGAGCTCGACGTCGATCCCGGCGGTGAGGGCGAGCGCGCCGGCTTCCGCCGCGTCGCTCGCGACATGGTGCATGGTCGCCAGGAACGGGATCGCCCAGTAGTCGGCGACGACGGTGCCGTCGAAACCCCAGTCGTCGCGCAGGATGCCGGTGAGCAATTCGACACTGGCACCGGCGGGGACGCCGTCGAGATCGGTGTAGGCGTTCATCACGCTTCGCGCTCCCCCGAGCCGGATCGCCGTCTCGAACGGCGGAAGCACGACGTCGGCGAGCTCGCGGCGCCCCATGCTCACCGGGGCGTGGTTCTTCGCGCCTCGGGACGCGGCGTAGCCGGCGAAGTGCTTGAGCGTCGCCACGACCCCGGACCGCTCGAGACCACGCACGTACGCGGCGCCGAGCTGGCCGACGAGGTAGGGGTCCTCTCCCAGCGTCTCCTCGACCCGGCCCCAGCGGTAGTCCCGGACGACGTCGAGGACCGGCGCGAGTCCCTGATGGACACCGACCGAACGGAGGTCGTCTCCGATCGCCTCAGCCATCCGCTCAACGAGCTCCTCGTCGAACGAGGCGGCCCAGGCGAGCGGCGTCGGGAAGGCGGTCGCACCGTACGCGGCGAACCCTGTCAGACACTCCTCGTGTGCGATCGCGGGGATGCCGAACCGGTTGCCGGCCACGACCTGCCGTTGCCGTTCCCGCAGGCGATCGACACCCTCGGCCACCGTCACCGGTTCGGTCCCGAAGATGCGCGTCAACTGCCCGAGGCCACCCGTGAAGTCGCCGGTGGGCGCCGATGTCGGCGCAGCCGGGTCGTCGGAGCCACCCACGCTCGGCGCGAAGTCGCCCGCCGTGTCGGTGAACCAGACCGAACCGAGCTGACCGACCTTCTCCTCGAGGGTCATCTGATCGAGGAGTGCTCGCGCCCGCTCGTCGGGTGACGCCCGTCGGTCGTTCCAGACGCCGCGGACGATGCCCGACGTGGTCGGCGTGACGCCGTCGTGTTGCAGGGTCATCCCTTGAACGCTCCGTCCATGATCCCCGTCACCATGCGCTTGCCGACGAAGATGAACGCGATGAGCAGCGGGATGGTGGCCAGGAACGACCCGGCCATCGCCAGGCCGAGGTCGATCGACCGCTGCGACTGCAGGGCCTTGATCGCGATCTGGACCGTGTACATCTCGGGCGACTTCAGGACGATGAACGGCCAGAGGAAGTCGTTCCACGATCCGACGAAGCCGAGCAGTCCCAGGACGAACGCCGCCGGTCGGATGACCGGGAAGACGATCCGCCAGAAGATCTGCCAGGTGTTGGCACCATCGAGTCTCGCCGCCTGGAGCAGCTCGTCGCTCACGGAACTCGAGATGTGCTGACGCATCCAGAAGATGCCGAACGCGCTCGCGAGGCCGGGGACGATGAGTGCCTGCAGGGTGTCCACCCAGTCGAGCGCGGAGATGATCAGGTACTGCGGGATCACGCTGAGCTGCGTCGGCACGGTCATGGTGAGGACCACGAGGATGAACAGCGCGTTGCGGCCGCGGAACTCCAGTTTCGCGAAGGCGAACCCGGCCAGGGCGCAGAGCAGGGCCGATCCGACGCCGATCGACAGCGCGACGATGAGACTGTTGATCATCGATTGGATGAACGGCACGGTCTCGAGCACGAGCCCCACGAGGTGGAACAGGTTGTCGCCCGGGTACAGCCGCGGTGGCAGGGTGGTCGCCGTCGCCGAGTCCGTGGTCGCGACGACGAACATGAAGTACAGCGGGAACATGCTCACGACGACGGCGCACACGAGGAGGACGTAGGTGTACCAGGGGATGCGACCGATCCGGCCGCCGTTCCGTTTCCGGCCGGCGGAGGTCGCGCTCGCCATCAGCTGGGTGGAGTTGAGCGTCTCGGACATCAGCGTCCTCCTCGGGTGCGGGTGGACAGGAAGAAGTTCAGCAGGGCGACGAGGACGACGATCACGAACAGCGCGACGCCGATCGCCGAGCCGTATCCGAACTCGAACTGACCGAAGCCCTGCTCGTAGAGGAACAGCGTGAGCGTCTGACACTGTCGTGCCGCACCGCAGGTGAGGCCGGTGGCCGGGTTCACCAGCAGTGGTTCGGTGAACACCTGGAGCCCGCCGATCGTCGAGGTGACGATCGTGAACACGATGATGGGACGCAACGACGGGATGGTGATGTAGACGAATTGCTTCCATCCACCGGCACCGTCGACGGCGGCCGCCTCGTACACGTCGCGAGGGATCGCCTGCAGTGCCGCCAGGTACAGCAGCGTCGTGTAGCCCGTCCACCGCCAGACGACCATGAGCGCGACGAGGAACCACGAGCCGACCTTGTCGTTGAGGAAGTCGACGTGGTCACCGCCGAAGAAGCTGATGAGGTAGTTGAAGAGCCCGTAGTCACGGTCGAACAGCTGGGCGAACACGATCGTGGTCGCGGCGACCGAGGTGATGTACGGCACGAGCATCGCCATCCGGAACCCGGTGGCGAAGCGCAGGCGGACGTGGTTCAGCAGATGGGCGAGGCCCAGGGCGATGACCAGCTGCGGCACCGTGGAGATGATGAAGATCGCGAAGGTGTTGAGCATCGCGTTCCAGAACCGTGGGTCGGCCGCGAGCCTGGTGAAGTTGTCGAAGCCGATGAAGGTCTGCTGACCGATCGGGTTCCAGTCGAAGAGGGACACCACGAAGGTGAACAGGAGCGGGATCAGGCCGAAGACGGCGAAGATCAGGAAGAACGGGGCGATGTAGACGTAGGGGGCGAAGCGTTCCGGCAGGGTGTTGCGGATCCGCGTCCCGATACCGGGTGGCGACTGCTTCGGCAGCAGCCGAGGTGGGGCGATGTGTGTGGTCACGATGATCCTTCAGGGGCGTTCCGGCGTGTTGCTCGGCCGGAACGCCCCGGGTCGGAGCGGACGGGTGGACGGGGCCGTCGGGTCAGCCGCCGAGGGCGTCCTTCACGGCCTTCATCGCGACGTCCCAGGCCTTGTCCGGTGGGGTGTTGCCGGCTTCGACGTCCGTTACGGTGTTGATCATCGCGGAACCGATCGTCGCCGTCTCCGGACCGTTGAAGAACGGCTTGAACTCCTGCAAGGACTTGCCGAGCACGGCACCGATCTTCGAGTCGCCGAAGAACGGGTCGGTGTAGTCGGCGATCGCGGTGGACTCGTACGCGGAGACCGTGCTGGGCAGGGCGCCGGTGTCGGTGAAGTTCTTCAGCTGCGACTCGGGTGACTGCATCTCCTTGATGTAGGCCCAGGCCGCCTCCGGGTTCGCCGCGCGCTTCGGGATGGCGAGGTAGCTGCCGCCCCAGTTGCCGGCGACCTTGGGCACCGTCGTCACGCGCCACTGGCCGGAGGTGTCGGGCGCGTCCGTCTTGATGCTCTTCAGCATCCAGGACGGAGCTGCCATCGCGGCGAAGGCGCCGTTGGTCTTGCCCGTGCTCCAGCCGGTGGAGAATGCGGGGACGTTCGCGGTGATGCCGGCCTCGATCGCCTTGATCGAGATGTCGAACGCCTCCTTCACCTGCGGATTCGTGTCGTACACGAGCTCGCCCTCGGGCGTGTAGTACTTCTCGTCGACCTGGTTCACAGTCTGGAAGAAGACCGAGGTGCCGGCGTTGTCGAGGAACGGCTTCCCCGTGGCGGCGACGTACTGCTGGCCGACGGAGATGAAGTCGTCCCAGGTGGGCCAGAGCGCCGCGACCTCGTCCGGGTCGGACGGCAGGCCGGCGGCCTCGAAGAGGTCGGCGCGGTACGCCATCGACATCCCGCCCACGTCGGTCGGTACCCCGATGACGGCGTCGTTCTGCGCCACCGCCTGGTCCCAGACCCACGGCAGGTAGTCCCCGGAGATGTCGTCGGCGCCCATCGTGCTCAGGTCGACGAAGTTGTCGGGGTTCGCGACGAAGTTGGGCATGTCGTCCCCCTGGATGAGCACCAGGTCGGGGACCTTACCGCCGGCCAGCGCTGCGGTGAGCGCCTGGGCGGTCTCCTGCGTGCTGCCGACCTCGGTGAGTTTGACGGTGATGTCGGGGTGCGCTTCCTTGTACTTCTCGACATCGGCCTTCTGGTTGATGCCCGTGAAGGACCAGAACTGGAAGGTCTTGTCATCGCCGCCGCCGGACCCGGAACAACCGGTGACCAGGGCGCCGACCATGACGGCGACGGTTGCTGCTGCTGCAAGACGGAATTTCACTGGAAATCCCCCTCCTATGCGGGATCGTGTTCCGCGGTGTCGCGCTACGTTGCGGTCACCGGCCGGAGATCGCTCTCCGGCTCGCGCCGATGTCGACTGGATCGGGGAGCATCCGGACCGTTCGGGCGTGGTGATCACCATAGGCAGCGGGGTTCCAGGGCACCAGGGCAATATTGCGCAACTCGGAGACCGCTCTCTCGGATTCTGCGATGCTCGTTGCCAGACCACCGGCAGGTGGACGATCGCAAAGGAGCGAGGATGCGCAAACCGACCCTGGTCGACGTCGCCCGAGAGGCCGGCGTCTCCCGAGCGACCGCGTCGCGGGTCCTCGCCGGCGCCTCGACGGTCGACGCCTCGATGGTCGTCGCGGTGCGCGAAGCGGCCGCGAGACTGGCCTACCGCACGAACGTCGCAGCCCGGTCGCTCGCCGGAGGCAGGACGGGCGCGGTCGCGATCGTCCTCGCGGCGGGCGAGCTCGAACCGTTCTCCGGATCGTTCGTCGCGGCACCGCTCAAGGGCGCCACCGCCGCGCTCCTGTCGGCAGCCCAGCAGCCCGCGCTCTTCCTCGCCGACCCGCGCCAACTCGACGCGCTCGTCGCCTACCTGGCGGCGCACTACGTGGACGGGGCGGTGGTGATCCTGCAGCACGAGATCAGCACCATCACCCAGGCGCTCGCCTCGGTGGACCTCCCGATCGTCTTCGTCGGCCGCCCGATGGGTGAGCACACGGAGGACGTCACCTTCGTCGACTCCGACAACTACGCCGGCGGTCGTCTCGCGGCGGAACACCTGATCGCGCTCGGCCGCACACGGATCGGCGTCATCTCGGGCCCCGCCGACATGGCCGCCTCCAGCGACCGCGTCCGAGGCTGGCGGGACGTCCTCACCGAGCGCGGCCTCGACACCCGTGCGGTCGCCCGAGGCGATTTCACCATGCCGAGCGGCTCGTCGGCCATGGCGCGGTTGCTCTCCCGGTACCCGGACCTGGACGCCGTCTTCGCGGGCTCCGACCTCATGGCGGTCGGCGCGATGCGCGTCCTCGAGGCCAGTGGCCGCACGGTCCCGGACGACATCGCGCTCGTCGGATTCGACGACACGGTCGTCGCGGCCACGGCGGAGCCACCGCTGACCTCGGTCCGTCAGCCGTTGGAGCAGATGGGCAGGGTCGCCGCGGAACTCGTCATGGAGCTCATCGCCGGCCGGACGACCGCACCGCGCTGGCTCGACACCACGCTCGTCGTCCGGGACTCCGCCTGACCTTCGGCCCACCGGCCGTCACACCCGCCTCACCGACCGCTTCGGAGGAACCATGTCCGACCTCTCAGCGACGCCCGAACACCGCGTCGTCCATCTGCAGTGCGACGGCGTCTCCGTCGTCCTCGTCCAGCACGGGACCCGCCTCCCGACGATCGCGCACTGGGGAGCCGCCGTCGATGCCGACGACCTTGAGTGGCTGGCCGCGTCCACAGCCACCGTGCGCGGCGACCTCGTCGACGGATCTGACGCGCCGTACGAGCCGAGCCTGTTGCCCGAGCACGCGTCGGGCTGGTCGGGTCTGCCCGGCCTCCGGGCGCATCGCGCCGGGACGGCCTGGTCGTCGCGCTTCGAGGTGGCCTCGGTCGAGGTCGACGGGGCGGTCCTCCCGGCCGGCGAGGTGCGGCAGTGCGGCGCCGCGCTGGTCGAGGTGACCGCGGTCGACGACCAGACCCGCATCGCTCTCCTCGTGGCGATCGAACTGACACCGACCGGCCTGCTGCGCACGCGCGTGACGGTCACGAACCGGGGCGACGACCTCCTGGAGATCGAGGGTGTCGTGCCGGCCCTCCCGGTCCCGACGTCGGCTCGGGAGATCCTCGACTTCGCCGGTCGGTGGGGCAACGAGAAGCTGCCGCAGCGGCTTCCGGTCACGACCGGGACGCACCTCCGCGAGTCGCGGCACGGTCGCCCCGGTCTCGACGCCACCGGGGTCACCGCGATCGGAACACCGGGGTTCGACAGCCGGACCGGTGACGTCTGGCTGTGCCACGTCGGTTGGAGCGGCAACCACACGATCGGCGTCGAACGCACCGACGGACACCTCGCGTTCCGTGGCGGCGAACTGCTCCTGCCCGGCGAGGTCCGACTCGGCCCCGGCGAGGACCACCGGACCCCATGGGTGTACGGGGCCCACGGCGTCGGCCTCGATGCCGCCTCGTCGCGGTACCACCGTTGGCTGCGCTCGACCTCGCGGGCGGCTCGGCGTCCGCGCCCCGTCACTATGAACGTCTGGGAGGCGGTCCTGTTCGATCACGACCTCGACGTCCTCACCGAGTTGGCGACCCGGGCCGCGGCCATCGGCGTCGAGCGCTACGTGCTCGACGACGGATGGTTCCGCGGACGTCAGGACGACACCCGCGGCCTCGGCGACTGGACACCGGACCCCGAGCGTTGGCCGGACGGTCTCGCGCCGCTCGCCGACCGGGTGCGATCACTCGGCATGGAGTTCGGGCTGTGGTTCGAACCGGAGATGATCAACGAGGACTCCGACCTCGCACGCGAGCACCCGGACTGGATCCTGCGGGCGAGGGACGAGCTCCCCTCGCCCGTCCGGCACCAGCAGGTGCTCGATCTCGGCAATCCGGCGGCCTTCGACCACATCCTGCAGGCCATCGACACACTGGTCCGCGAGCTCGGGATCGCGTACCTGAAATGGGACCACAACCGCGACCTCGTCGATGCCGGGCATCCGTCGACCGGGCGGGCGGCCGTGCACGACCAGACCGAAGCCCTCTACCGGCTGCTCGACGAGCTCCGATCGCGGCACCCGCACCTCGAGATCGAGAGCTGCGCCTCGGGTGGAGGCCGCGTCGACCTCGGTGTCCTCGAGCGGTCCGATCGCGTCCACACCTCCGACAACCACGACCCGATCGAGCGGGCCCGGATGCTCCGGTGGACGGGGCTCCTCGTCCCGCCCGAGATGCTCGGGTCGCACGTGGCCTCGGCCAGATCAGCCACGACCGGACGCACGCACACGCTCCACACCCGGTGCGCGGTCGCCCTCCTCGGGCATTTCGGCGTGGAGTGGGATCTGCGCGAGCTCGACGATGCGGATCGGACGACCCTCGCCAGATGGATCGCCGTGTTCACGCGTCATCGCGGACTCATCGCCACCGGCCGCGTCGTCGGCGACGGCGAGTGGGACGACGACGCTCCGACCCTGCGCGGGGTCGTCGCGGAGGACGGCACCACCGCGCTGTACACCCTCGTGACTCCCCCGCGGTCGGCCGACTCCCGTCGTCGGGTCCGCCTTCCCGGACTCCGCCCGGACGGTCACTACCGCCTCGCCGTCGCGCAGGACGACTCCCTCGGCCCGCGCTGGGTGATCCCCCAGTGGCTCCGGGATGCGCCGCCACTCGACGCCGACCCGGCCACGCTCGCGGCGGCGCCCGTGCTGAGCGGTGGCCAGCTCGCCGTGATCGGCCTCGACCTCCCCACCTTCCAGCCCGACCGCGCGATCACGATCCTCGTGACCGCCGTCTGACTCACGACCCGCTGCACAGAACAGGACCACATCACCCATGGACTCCACTGCGACCGTCACCGTCGACCTCGACCGGCCGGGCCCCACGATCAATCGACACGTCTACGGCCACTTCGCGGAACACCTCGGGCGCGGGATCTACGACGGCTTCTGGGTCGGCGAGGACTCGCCCGTGCCGAACATCGGCGGCATCCGGCTCGACGTCGTGGAGGCGCTCCGCGAACTGCGCATCCCGAACCTCCGCTGGCCGGGCGGATGCTTCGCGGACCGCTATCACTGGACGAGCGGCATCGGACCTCGCGAGGACCGCCCGAAGCTCGTCAACACGCAATGGGGCGGGACGAGCGAGACCAACGCGTTCGGCACCCACGAGTTCATGGAGCTGTGCGAGCTCCTCGGCGCCGACGCCTACGTCTCGGGCAACCTCGGTTCGGGCACCGTGCAGGAGATGGCCGACTGGATCGAGTACCTGACCGGTGCCGGGGAGACCCCGATGGCCGAGTTGCGTCGGGCGAACGGCCGGGAGGAGCCCTGGGACGTCCCGTTCTGGGGGCTGGGAAACGAGCCTTGGGGGTGCGGTGGCAACCTGCGCGCCGGCGCGTACGCGGACCTGGCACGCCAATTCGGCACGTTCTGCGAGAGCGGCGGGAAGGTCCCGCTCTACCGGGTCGCCGCCGGCGCCGACGGGTTCGACGTGGCCTGGACCAAGACGCTGATGGAGGTCGTCGCCGACGTGGCCACCCACCCGTTCTCGGCGACCCCCTGGGAAGCCGTCTCGGTGCACTACTACACGATCGGCGGCAGCTGGAAGGCGAAGGGCAGCGCGACCGGGTTCGACGCCGCGGAGTACTGGAGCACGATCACCGCAGCACAGGGCGTCGAGCAGCTGCTGTCGTCGCACGCCGCCGTCATGGACGTGTACGACCCGGAGGAACGGTTCGGCATGGTGCTCGACGAGTGGGGCACCTGGTGGGACGTCGAGCCGGGCACGCATCCCGGGCATCTGTTCCAGCAGAACACCATCCGCGACGCCATGGTCGCCGCTTGGCACTTCGACGTGTTCCACCGATTCGCGGGCCGGCTGCGCATGGCCAACATCGCGCAGACGGTCAACGTCCTGCAGGCGATGCTCCTGACCGATCCCGACGGCGGCGAGATGGTCCGGACGCCCACCTTCCACGTCTTCGAGATGAACAGCCCGCACCAGGACGCCACGTCCCTCCCGACGCACGTGGTTGGGCCGGTCCGCGACGCCGACGCCGCACACGCGGGTGGCATCCCGACCGTCTCCGCCTCGGCGAGCGTCAAGGACGGCGTCCTCCATTGCTCGCTGACGAACGTCGACCTCGACGCGCCACTCGTCATCGAGGTCGACGTCCGTGGCGGGTCCGTGGTCGAGCCGCACGGCCGGCTGCTCACCGCTGCGCGGCCCGACGCCCACAACCGTCCCGGTGAGACCGACGCCGTGTCACCGCGACCGCTCACGGGTCTCGACGTCACACCGACGGGTCTTCGCGTCACGCTCCCACCGCACTCGTTCGCAACGATCACGGCTCAGGTCGTCGCGCCATGAGCGAGGTTGAGATCGCGGTCACCGAGGTGCGTGCAGCACGTCGGGCGCGGGCGGACCGCCCGCCGATGGGCTGGAACAGCTGGGACTGCTTCGGAGGGTCCGTCACGGAGGCCGAGGTACTTGCCAACGCCGCGTTCCTGGCCGAGCACCTGCTGCCCGTCGGCTGGGACACGGTGGTCGTCGACATCCAGTGGTACGAACCGGCGCCCGGCGTCGGCGACTACGAGCGCGTCTCCCAGCCGACGCTCGACGCCTGGGGCCGACCGCAACCCGCTCCGAACCGGTTCCCGTCTGCGGCGTCGGGCGGCTTCCGCGCGCTCGCCGACCGCGTCCACGCGCTCGGGCTCCGCTTCGGGGTGCACCTCATGCGTGGCGTGCCGCGTCTGGCCGTCGACCTCGACCTACCGATCCTCGGTTCGACCGCCCGCTGCGGGGAGATCGCCGATCCGTCCAACGTCTGCTCGTGGAACCCCGACAACGTCGGCGTCGACATGACCGCCCCGGGCGCCCAGGCCTACTACGACTCGGTCATGGCACAGCTCGCGGACTGGGGTGTCGACCTCATCAAGCTCGACGACGTGCTCTACCCACCGATCCAGACCGCCGAGATCGAGGCCATCTCGCGGGCGATCGACGCGACTGGTCGACCGATGGTGCTCAGCCTGTCCCCGGGGAAGCGACTCTCGACCGAGCACCTCGACACTCTTCGATCGACGGCGCAGCTGTGGCGGATCTCCGACGATCTTTGGGACGACTGGTCGGCGGTGCTCGAACAGTTCCAGCGCCTCGCCCGCTGGGCGCCCCTCCAGCGTCCGGGGGCGTGGGCCGATGCGGACATGCTCCCGCTCGGGCGGATCGGCATCCGCGCCCACGTCGGTTCGGACCGGCTGAGTCGCCTCACCCCGGCCGAGCAGCAGACGCTCATCACCCTCTGGTGCATCGGCCGGTCGCCGCTCTTCTTCGGCGGCCACCTCCCGGACACCCCGGCGCACACGCTCGCGCTCCTGACCAACCCGGACGTGCTCGCACTGCTCGGCAGCGACGGGACCCGGGAGATCATCCGCGACGGCGACCTCGTCGTCTGGGCGGCTGAGCTCGGCGAGACCCGGTGGCGCGCGGTGTTCTGGCTCGGTGATGCGGACACCGGGCTGCGGGTGCACCTGGCCGATCTCGGTTGCGCCGATCGATCGTCCGTCACCGAGCTGTGGAGTGGTCGGCCGTTGCCGGTCGCCGACGGCGCCTGTCTCTTATACACATCTGACGCTGCCGACGACAATTA
>NZ_JBNBBL010000016.1:0-24281 GCF_050031945.1 Plantibacter sp. 2H11-2
ACCTACACGGCTTAATTGTCGTCGGCAGCGTCAGATGTGTATAAGAGACAGCTCCGGAGGGGCGCGCTCACGCGCTGGGGTCGCGGTGACGCCGATTCGACAGCGGTCACGTCAGCGCACCGCGCTGACACCCGGATGACCCCTTCAGCGCGGTGCGCTGGCGGCGGTCACCCCGCGCTCACGTCAGCGCGGTGCGCTGGCAAGCCGACGAACGACGGTCAGCGGCGGGTGGACGGATTGACGACACGGTTGCTCGCGGTGTCGGGTGACAGCTGCGACCCCGCCAGCTCGGCGGCACGCTGGGCGGCGAGCGACAACTCGTCCTCGGCGTCCTCCGCAGCCTGGGCGTCGGTGCGCTCCTGCAGCGCGGACTTCGCCCGCAGCGGCGGCGCCTTGAGGAACCAGCTCAGCACGAACGCGACGGCGACCACCGCGAAGCTCACCCAGAACACGGTCACGGTCGCATCCGCGAACCCCGTGAGGAACGGCGCGGCCAGGTCGTGGTTCGCACCGACGAGGAACGAGGTGTCGCCGTCGAGCGCGGAACCGGCCGAGCCGCTGTTCTCCTGCGCCCGCTGCAGCACCTTGAGGATGCCCTCGTTCGCCGGGTCCGACAGCACGGCCGGGTCCTGCGCCGCAGCCCGGACCCGCTCGCTGAGCGTCGGGTCGGCGAACGCCGCCGCGATGGTCGTCGGGATCCGCGTGTAGAGCACGGAGAAGATCACGGCCGTGCCCAGCGTTCCACCGATCTGACGGAAGAAGGTCGACGAGCTCGTCGCCACCCCGATGTCGCGTGCCTCGACGGCGTTCTGGCTGGCGATCGTCAGCGTCTGCATCAGCTGGCCGAGTCCGAGACCGACGAGCAGCATGCCGCCCATCATCCACCAGACCGGCTTGTCGGCCGTCGCGAAGCTGAAGTAGAAGAAGCCGCTCAGGAGCAGGAAGGTGCCGACGATCGGGAACGCCTTGTACTTGCCGGTCCGGGCGATGATCTGGCCGCTCGCGATCGACGAGATCATGAGGCCGAGGATCATCGGCAGCATCAGCAGGCCGGACTCGGTCGGCGTCGCGCCCTCGACGAGCTGCAGGAACAGCGGCACCGTCATCATCGCGCCGAACATGCCGAACCCGACGAGCACGCCGAGGATGGTGGCGACCCGGAAGGTCGAGTTCTTGAACAGCTTCAACGGGATGAGCGCATCGTCGCCCATGGCCCGTTCGACGAGAATGAACCCGATGACGCCGGCGACCCCGATGGCGTAGCAGGCGATGGACCCGGCCGAGGCCCAGCCCCAGATGCGGCCCTGCTCGGCGACGAGCAGCAGGGGCACGACGGCGAGGACGACCGTTGCTGCGCCCCACCAGTCGATGCGGACACTGTGGCGCGTGTGCGGGATGTGCAGGAAGCGGAGGACGATCGCGAGTGCGATGACGCCGATCGGCAGGTTGATGAGGAACACCCAGCGCCAGCCGGTGATGAACAGCAGCTCGGGGGCACCGGCGAACAGGCCGCCGATGAGCGGGCCGATGACGCTCGAGACGCCGAAGACCGCGAGGAAGTACCCCTGGTACTTGGCGCGCTCGCGCGGAGCCAGCACGTCGCCCATGATCGTCAGCGGCAGGGCCATGAGGCCACCGGCGCCGAGGCCCTGGATGGCACGGAAGATCGCCAGCTCGTACATCGAACCGGACATGCCGGCGAGGAGCGAGCCGATGAGGAAGATCGAGATCGCGATGATGAACAGCGGGCGGCGGCCGAAGATGTCGGACAGCTTGCCGTAGATCGGCGTCGAGACGGTCGAGGTGATCAGGTACGCGGTGGTGACCCACGCCTGGAGGGCCATGCCGTCGAGGTCGTCGGCGATCGTGCGCATCGAGGTGCCGACGATGGTCTGGTCGAGTGCGGAGAGGAACATCCCGGCCATGAGGCCGAAGATGATGAAGAGGATCTGCCGGTGACTGAGGACGGGGGCGGATCCCGACGGCTCGGTCGAGGCGGGGGAACTGGATGACATGCGGTCTCGTTCGACTCTGGGCGCGCCGGTTTGCAGGCGCACCGACGTTGGGGATTTTGCGTAGTGTGCAAACTTACACCCGGCGCAAGTTCCGCGGCAACCGCTTCGGTCAGGGCGTGGTGGTCGGCGCTGCGTCGAGGTTCGCGTCGAGCGCCGCGAGGTAGTCCAGGGTGGCCGTGAGTGCCACGTGGGCGTCGTCGAGGTCGAGGTGGAACTGGTACTCGTGGGGGAGTGCCGGCTCGTGGTCCGCGGCCCAGAACAGCTTCGTGACGTCGACGCCGGCGTCCTCGAGGGCGCTGCTCATCGGGACCGACTGCAACCAGGTGAGCGCGTCGCCGTTCCCGCCGGTGATGAAGGTCGGCGGGAAGTCGGCGGTGACGAAGTCGATCGTCGACATGAGCGCGCCGGTCGACGTCTCCGACCAGTCCTTCGTACCCGCGTAGGCCCAGAGGGCGGTCTGGAGGCCCCAGGCGCCGATGCCGTCGAGCTCGGCCATCGCCGGCAGGTCGTAGACCCCGCAGTTGAGGATCGTCCCGACGAGCTGGTCGGCGTCGATACCAGGGGTCATGCCCGACAGCGTCGCGTAGTCGGGGTTGGTCGTGAGGACGGCGAGCTGGCTGGCGAGCTGCGATCCCGCCGAGTCGCCCGCGAGCACGAGGCGGTCCGGGTTCCCGTTCCACTCGGCGGCGTGCTCCGAGATGTACGCGAGGGCGTCGTTGAGTTGGTTCACGGCCGTCGGATAGACGGCCTCGGGAGCGATCGTGTAGTTGACCGCGATCGTCGTGTACCCCGCTGCTGTGAGGATGCGGAGGTAGGGCTCGACGTTGCCCTTCTCGCCGGAGATCCAGGCGCCGCCGTGGATCCAGACGATCGTGGTCAGCGGTTCGGTGCCGTCCGCTGGGGTGAAGACGTCGAGGGTGGTGTCCACCTGCGGTCGGCCGCCGCTCGGTGCGGCGTACGCGATGTCGCGGAACTCCGTGAGCTTCGTGTCGGGGACGTACGGCTCCATCTCGGCGACCGTCGCAGCACCGCCGCGTTCGAACACCGAGCGGATGAGGAGCGCGGACGGCCACGGGGTGATGGCCGCGATGACCGCGACGACGAGGCCGAGACCGACCACGACGGCGGCCGCGGTCAGGAGCCGACGGAACCGCGGGCGCTTCCGGTGCGTCGGCGCGTGGTGTGCTGGCGTCCCTGCGGTCATGGTCGGGCCCCTCGTCCGGTGTGCAAGCCTGTCGACAGTGTGGCAGAGGCGCATGCGCCGTGTCGCGGTTAGGCTCGACGTGTGACCGCAGCCCACCAGCCCTCCCATCGACGCCCGGTTTCGCGGCGCGTCCGACGCAACCGCGTGATCGCGTTGAGCGTCCTGGCCGCCGCGCTCGCGATCCTGCTCGTGGTGCTCGTCGTCAACATCGCCGGCGGCGCCACGCCCACCCCGGCCGCCGCCACGAAGACACCGAGCGCGACCCCGTCCGTCACCCCGACGCCGACCCCCACGCCGACGCCGACGGAGACGGTGCCGGTCGCGCCCCCAGCCCCGCCGGCGTTCGACAAGGCCGCCTACTCGATCGACGACCCGCTGAGCCCGTGGGTGGTCGTCAACAAGACCCGGCCGCTGAACCCGGTCGACTACACGCCACCGGACCTCGTGTCCGTCCCTGTCGCCCACACCTGGGACCCGCTGTTGCGTGCCGAGGCCGCCGCCGCGATCGTGCAGCTGTTCGACACCGCCTCGGCAGAGGCCGGCCTGTCGCTCGCTTCGAACAGCGCGTACCGCAGCTACTCGAGCCAGGTGTCGGTGTACAACAGTGAACCCGACGACTCGACGACCGCACGCCCCGGCTACAGCGAGCACCAGACCGGCTGGACGATGGACATCGGTGCCGAGAGCGGTAACTGCTCGCTCAACACCTGCTTCGGCGACACGGCGGAGGGTCAGTGGCTCGCCGCGAACGCCTACCGCTTCGGATTCCTCCTGCGGTACCCGGCCGACAAGGTCGACGTCACCGGCTTCTCGTTCGAGCCATGGCACTACCGCTACATCGGCGTGCCGCTCGCGACCGAGATGCACAACACGGGCGTGACGACGCTCGAGGAGTTCTTCGGGCTCCCGGCGGCTCCCGGGTACCTGAACTAGCCCTTCGACAGGCTCAGGGACCGGGGCGGAGCGGGCTCAGGGACCGGGGGTCGGCACGTCCCTCGACAGGCCCGGATGCAGGCGACAGGCCCGGATGCAGGCGACGGGCTCGGCGAGCGTGTGTCCGCTCACCGAGCCCGTCGAGGCGTCGGCTGCCTAGGCGCCGAGGGCGGCGTCGACGATCTGCTTCGCCTCCGCCTGGACGAGCTTGAGGTGCTCCGCGCCCTTGAACGACTCGGCGTAGATCTTGTAGACGTCCTCGGTGCCGGACGGACGCGCGGCGAACCACGCGTGCTCGGTCACGACCTTGACGCCGCCGATGGCCGCGTCGTTGCCCGGCGCGTGACTGAGCTTCGCGACGATCGGGTCGCCGGCGAGCTCGGTCGCCGTGATGGCGTCGCCGTCGAGCTTGCCGAGCCGCGCCTTCTGTTCCTTCGAGGCGGCGGCGTCGACGCGCTCGTACACGGGGTCGCCGAAGCGCTCGGTCAGCTCCCGGTAGAGCACCGAAGGGGTCTTGCCCGTCACGGCGAGGATCTCGGCGGCGAGCAGGCAGAGGAGGATGCCGTCCTTGTCGGTGGTCCACACCGAGCCGTCGAAGCGGAGGAAGCTCGCGCCGGCGCTCTCCTCGCCACCGAAGCCGACCGAGCCGTCGACGAGACCGGGAACGAACCACTTGAAGCCGACCGGGACCTCCCAGAGGCGGCGTCCGAGGGACTCGGCCACGCGGTCGACGACCGACGACGACACGAGGGTCTTGCCCACGGCTGCGTCCTCGCGCCAACCCGGCCGGTTCGCGTAGAGGTAGTCGATCGCGACGGCGAGGTAGTGGTTGGGGTTCATGAGCCCGGCGTCGGGCGTGACGATGCCGTGGCGGTCCGCGTCGGCGTCATTGCCGGTGAGGAGGTCGAACTCGTCGCGTCGTGCGACGAGCGCCGCCATGGCGGAGGGCGACGACGGGTCCATGCGGATCTTGCCGTCCCAGTCGAGCGTCATGAACGCCCAGGCCGGGTCGACGTGCGGGTTCACGACGGTGAGGTCGATCTCGTAGCGGTCGGCGATCGCCTGCCAGTAGTGGACGCTCGCACCGCCGAGGGGGTCGGCACCGATGCGGATCCCGCTGCGCTTGATGGCGTCGAGGTTGATGATGTGCTTCAGGTCGTCGACGTAGTTGCCGCGGAAGTCGTACGTCTCGACGGCAGACGGCTCCGCCATCTTGACGTCGTGCAGCCCACCGGCGATGAGCTCGTTGGCGCGGTTCGCGATCCAGGAGGTCGCGTCGGAGTCGGCAGGTCCGCCGTGCGGGGGGTTGTACTTGAAGCCGCCGTCGGCCGGCGGGTTGTGGCTGGGCGTGACGACGATGCCGTCCGCCTGGTCGCCGTTGCCCTCGGCGTTGTACTTGAGGATCGCGTGGCTGAGCGCCGGGGTCGGAACGAAGTCGTCGAACTCGTCGACCAGAACGCGCACACCGTTGGCGACCAGGACCTCGAGGGCCGTCGTCTGCGCCGGCCCGCTGAGCGCGTGGGTGTCGGAGCCGATGAAGAGCGGCCCGGTGATCCCCTGGCTCGCGCGGTACTCGACGATCGCCTGCGTGGTGGCGGCGATGTGGTCCTGGTTGAACGCGGTGTTCAGCGAGGAGCCGCGGTGGCCGGAGGTGCCGAACACCACCCGCTGCTCGGGGATCGAGACGTCCGGCTTCAGCGTGTAGTACGCGTCGATGAGCGACGGGACGTCGATCAGATCTGCTTCGGTGGCGGGGGTACCTGCGCGATCGTTCATCGCACCAGTCTGGCAGGAACGACCGATGTCAGGAAGGCGCTTGACCCGTGGCGAGTGGCGATTCCCAGCGGAGGTCGGGGAAGCGCGCGAAGTCGCGATCGAGCGTGACGAAGGTGGCCCGGTGTTCGATCGCGAGTGCGGCGTGGGCCGCGTCCGAGACGAGGTTGCCTTGGGCCTCGACCGCTGCACAGAGCGAGGTGAAGACCGTCCAGAACGACGGGCCAGGGCGGACAACCTGAACGCCGGGCTCGTCGCGGAGTCGCTGCATCTGCTCGAGCGCGACGGAGATCGGAGTGGGGTCGACGAAGATCCGACGCTGGGTCACGATCCGGATGTACCCCGCGAGTACGGCTTCGCTGACGCCCAGGGGCTCTCTCGATCGGACGGCATCTTCCAACCAGGTTGCGAGCGTGCGGTGGTGTTGTGAATCGGGTCGGAACGCGCCGATGAGGACGTTGGTGTCGACCACCTTCACTCGAAACCGTCCATGATGTCCTCGAGTTGCGCGTTGTTCGTGAGGTCGATTCCTGGGCGGGGTCCTCCCTGGCCGTACGGCACGACCTTGTAGGGCTCCCGCTCGGGCGGTGCGGCCGCTGCGGCCAGCTTCGCGCGCAGGGCCTCTTCGATGTAGGCGGTAACGGTCTTCCCCTCCTGCGAGGCGTGCTCGCGGACGGCCTCGTAGAACTCGTCGGCGAGTCGGATGGTCGTTCGCATGAGCCGAGCCTATGAAGGCGTATGTCGGTATGTCAACGACGCTACCCGGTTCCCTCGGCGCAGGGCCGGGCCGACACACATCTGCGGAGAGGTCGCTGCTCAGGGTGCCTGTGGATGGCCGTCGACTAGCGCGTGGCGAGGAGCGCCGCGGCCGAGGCGGAGGCGGTCGAGGCGGAGGCGGTCGTGGAGGCGCTCGTCGTGGATGCACCCGCGCCGGCGCCCGCGGCGTCCGGCACGGAGGTGCGCTGGTGGGACGACCCGGGCGTCGTCAGGTCGGCGACCGCGTAGGCCTGACCCGTGACGATGCGCTGGATGGCGTAGAGGCTCTCGGTGGCCGGCCCGAGGTACTTGCCCCGGTCGTCGGCGTTGCTCGACCCGACCGCGTTGTGTCCGTCGACGGCGCCGAGGTGGTCGCCGTCGCCGAGCGTCAGCCCGTCCGAGCCGAAGGTGGTCGCGCCCCAGGAGCTCGTCGCGGGGTCGGCTCGACCGGACAGGAGCTGGCCGAGACCGGCGAGGGTGTCGGCGCTCGCTTGGGAGGCGTACACGCGGCCGGCCGGGACGTGCAGATCGTCGATCCCGATCTCCGTCGGGATGCCGGCCGAACCGAGCATGACGAAGTCGTCGACGTGATAGTCGCCGGACGCCAACGCGAGCGAGGCCGTCGCCGTGCCGTAGGAGTGCGCCACGACGCTCAACCGGGAGACGACGCCGTGAGCGGAACGGACGGCGTCGTATCCGGCGAGCACCCCGGCGAGCAGGGGAGCCCCCTCGATGGCGCGGTCGTTCGACGGCACCTCGAGTGCGCTCGGGCTGTGTCCGCCGATCCAGAGGATGACCGCACTGTCGGCTGCAGCGGTCTGGATGCGCTTCGCCCCGCGCAGGTAGTCGTCGAGTTCGAGGGCGCTGCTGTTCATCCCGGGGACGAGCACCGTGACGTAGGCGGCGGTGTCCACGTCTCCGACGGCGACCGCGACCCGCGGGGGTCCGGAGCCGCCCGCCTGCAACGTGATCAGGTACTCGGGCTGGAGGCGGGCGGCGATCGCGTCCGGTGCGTACCGGTCGGCGAGCAGCTTGATCGCGTCCAGGCGCGACAGGGTCGTGGCGAGGGCCGCCGAGTCCGCCTGCCCGTCGACCTGGTCGCTGCTCACCGTCAGCGAGCGGTAGCTCGCCTCGGTGTCGGCGAGGAGGCCGGCGAGCCGGGAGACGTTGGCCGTCGCCCGGTCCGTGTAGGCGACACCCTCGAGGTTGCCGATGACCGCCGGGTAACCGGTGATGAGCAGTGCGCGGTATCCAGGAGCGAGCTCGGTCCACAGCTGCGCGACCTGCGATGAGGACATCGTCGTGAGGGTCGTCGCCGCCGCGGCGAGATCCCCGGCGTAGGCGGTGGTGAAGGCGGCGGCCGTCATCGTCGGGACGGAGGAGGCCGCCGGTGCGAAGTCGGCGGCGGAGATCGCGGACGCACCGGCGGTCGAGGTCTGCGTCACCGTGACCACGCCGGCCAGGATCGCGGCGATCGCGACGGTCATGACGAGCGACTTGACGAGGGTCGCGCGGGCCGCCGAGATCGGCCGGTGCACCCAGGTCGGCAGCGACAATGACGGGAGGCTCCAGGAGGAGCCGAGGCTGAACGCGGCCTCGCTGCCGCTCGCCAGGTTCAGTCGGGGAGTGGACCGCGGGGCGGCGTCGGTGAAGACACTCGTCACGTCACTCCTGTTCCTGTCTCAGCCCGTCGGGTGGAGCCTCGCGCGACATGGATCACGCATCGAGATCGGGGAGACGAACGGCCGTGAACTCGCTTCCCGAGACGAGCGGCAGCGCTCAATACACCCTTGTATCCATTGTGGCGGGTAGTGGCGTGATTTGAATAGCTCAAAACGGGGGGTATCGGGGCCGAAATGACCCGATCTTCCTGGAAATCACCCGAATGTGACCTGGATGGGAGTCAACGGTCGTCCAAGGGCGTGTCGCGAACCACACGGTACGCTCGGAGGCATGCCAGCCGCACCCGCCGACGACGCCCTCCGGAGCTACAGTTTCCTCGGTCCGAGCGGGACCTTCACCGAGGTGGCGCTCGGCCAGGTCGAGGAGGCCAGGGGCCAGATCTGGAAGCCCGTGTCGAACGTCGGCGAGGCGCTCGGCGACGTCCTCGAGGGCCGCAGCACGGCCGCGGTCATCGCCATCGAGAACTCGGTCGACGGAGGGGTGTCCGTGGCGCAGGATGCACTCGCCACGATGCCCGGTCTCCGCATCGTCGGCGAAGTGCTCGTGCCGGTGAACTTCGTGCTCGTCGCCCGCCCCGGAACCCGCCTCGAGGACGTCTCGGTCGTGAACGCGCACCCCGTCGCCTACGGGCAGTGCCACCTCTGGCTCGACGCGAAGCTGCCCTCGCACGGGCACATCCCGGCGTCGAGCAACGTCGCCGCCGCGGCCTCGCTCCTCGACGGCACCTCCACCGCCGACGCCGCGGTCGCCCCGCCCGGCATCGTGAACCACTACGACCTCGACGTCCTCGCGGAGAACATCGGCGACAACCCGAACGCCGTGACCCGCTTCGTCGTCGTCAGTCGCTCACGGGAGATCCCGGCCAGGACGGGCGCCGACAAGACGAGCCTCATCGTCGAGCTGCCGAACGACGAGTCCGGCTCGCTGCTCGGCATGCTCGAGCAGTTCTCCACGCGAGGCGTGAACCTGAGCCTCATCGAGTCGCGGCCCATCGGCGACGCGCTCGGCCGGTACCGCTTCGTGATCGACGCCCTCGGACACATCGAGGACGAGCGGATGGCCGACGCCCTGCTGGGGCTCCGACGCTTCAGCCCGAATGTGATCTTCCTGGGCTCGTACCCGAGCGCCGATCGCACCGCCGTCGACTACCACTCCCGGTACAACGACGAGGTGTTCATCGAGGCCCGCGACTGGTTGCGCGGGCTGCTCTCGGCGGAGCCGCTCGACGACTGAGCTGTCACGTTCGCGCGTAACTCCTGCTGTCGGTCCGTGTCCGAGCTCGGGGACGGGGTGTCAGCGGGATTCGCGGCCGGGTGCAGGAGTTGTGGACGCCGACCGCGCGTCAACGGTGCTTCAGCTGACGATGTCGACACCGTGACCGCGAAGGCGCCGCTGGTCGGCGGTGAGCGAGGCGATGAGCCGCTCGTTCGTCCCGCGGATGTGGCGCGCGACGAGGTCCGCCGCGCCCTCGGGGTCGCGCGCCGCGACCGCGTCGAGGATGGCGCGGTGCTCCGTGGCGGCCTGCTCTCGGGCCTCGGGCGTCCGTACCTCGAGCCAGCGGGTGCGGGCGAGCCGGACCATCGCGCCGTGCACCCCTTCGGCGAGCAGGTGGTTCGCGGACAGCGCCGCGAGCTCCTCGTGGAAGTCGCCGCCGACGCGGAGCACCGTGTGCTCGTCGTCGGGGCGGGGTTCGTCGAGCAGGGTGCGGATCGCGGCGAGCTGCGCTTCGGTCGCGCGTTCGGCGGCGAGCCGGACGCCGGCGGTCTCGAGCGCCTCACGGACCTCGGCGATGAGGCCGATCTCCTCGAGGTCGATGGGGGCGACGATCCAGCCGCGGCCGTCGCGACGCGCCAGTCCCTCGGCCTCGAGCCGGGTGAGTGCTGCGCGCACGGGCGTCCGTGACGCCGCGAAGCGTTGCTCGAGCCCCCGCTCGGTGAGCGGCTGCCCGGGCGCGAGGTCGAGGGTCAGGATCGCCCCGCGGAGGCGCTCGTACAGCTGCGTGGTCTGCGTCGGAGTGCTCATCCGTGTTCCCGATCCGGCCGGTGGCGATTGGTATACCAAAATGGTGTACCGTCATGCTAGCAGTGGGAGACGCCCAGCGCAGGAGGCGGCACGATGACCGGAACGACACCAGCCCCCGTGGCCCCGGCGACCGCTCGCGGCGCGCGCCCACCGATGCCGAACGCCGGTCGGGCCTGGACCGTCCTCGGGCTCGGTGTCGCCGCGCAGACCGCCGGCACGCTCTTCGTCAGCACCCCGGCGTTCCTCATCCCGCTCCTGCACGCCGAGCGGGGCATGTCGCTCGCCGAGGCCGGCGTCCTGGCCGCTGCCCCCACGCTCGGCATGGTGCTGACGCTCATCGCCTGGGGCTGGCTGGCCGACCGTGTCGGCGAGCGCATCGTCATCGCTGGCGGCCTCGCCCTCACCGCGTTGGCCGCTGCCGGGGCGATCGCCGCGGACAGCCTCATCCCCTCGCTCGGCTACGGTCCACTCGGCATCCTGCTCCTCCTCGGTGGTGCCGCCTCCGCGAGCACGAACTCGGCGAGCGGCCGGATCGTCGTCGGCTGGTTCCCGAAGGACCGCCGCGGCCTCGCGATGGGGATCCGCCAGATGTCACAGCCGCTCGGCGTCACGGCGGCCGCGGTGACGGTGCCGTCCGTGGCGGCGGCGTCGGGCATCTCCGCCGCCCTCCTGATCTCGCTCGTCGCGACGGGTGTCCTCGCTGTGGCCTGCACCATCGGACTCCGGAATCCGCCACGGACCGTCGTGCCGAAGCCGGTCTCGACGGAGACGACGCCGAACCCCGTGGCCGCGCGACCACGCAACCCCTACCGAGGCGACGGCTTCCTCTGGCGCATCCACGCGGTGTCGATCCTGCTCGTGGTGCCGCAGTTCACGCTCACGACCTTCGCGCTCGTCTGGCTCGTCACCGATCAGGGCTGGAACGCGCTCGCGGCGGGCGTGCTCGTCGGTGTCGCGCAGTTCGTCGGAGCGATCGGTCGGATCGGCGTCGGGGTGTTGAGCGACCGGGTCGGCAGCCGGGTGCGACCGCTGCGCTGGGTGGCGGTGTCGGCGGTCGTCGTCATGTTGCTCCTCGCCGGCGTCGGGCTGCTGCAGTGGCCCATGGCTGTCGCCGTCGCGCTCGTCGTCGCCAGTGCCGTGACGGTCGCCGACAACGGGCTGGCCTTCACCTCGGTCGCCGAGATGGCCGGCCCCGCCTGGGCCGGGCGGGCGCTGGGAGCGCAGAACACCGGCCAGTTCATCGCCGCGTCGGTCGTCGGTCCGGCGGTCGGTGCGCTCATCGGCTTGGTCGGCTATCCGCTCGCCTTCCTCGCGGTCGCGGTGCTCCCGGCCCTCGCGATCCCGATCATCCCGAGCGAGGCCGCGGAGCACGACCACCTCTAGGTCGTCGTCCCACTGGTCCGGCCGGCTCGTCTAGTCGACGTTTGACGGATATCTATCGCGGCTGCCAGGCTTGCCGAGGCCCCACGACGGCCCGTGTACCTCCCCGCCGGCGAGTCGCGCTCCACTGCCTCCGACCACCGTCGAGCGACAGCCGGAGACGCCTGGTCGGCCGATCAGAAAGCACCACAGTGACCGGCACCACCACGTCCACCGACCCCGTCCACGCCGTCGCGGAGGCCGCCCTGCGGCGCAACGCGGGCGAACCCGAGTTCCACCAGGCGCTCCTCGAAGTCCTCGAGTCCATCCGCCCGGCGCTCGATGAACACCCCGAGTACCTCGAGGCGGGCATCCTCGAACGTCTCGTCGAACCCGAGCGGCAGGTCGTCTTCCGTGTGCCGTGGACCGACGACCGCAACCGGGTGCAGGTGAACCGCGGATTCCGCGTCCAGTTCAACTCGGCGCTCGGCCCGTACAAGGGCGGGTTGCGCTTCCACCCGAGCGTGAACCTGTCGATCGTGAAGTTCCTCGGGTTCGAGCAGATCTTCAAGAACGCCCTCACCGCGCAGGGCATCGGCGGTGCGAAGGGCGGGAGCGACTTCGACCCGCACGGGCGATCGGACGCCGAGATCATGCGCTTCTGCCAGAGCTTCATGAACGAGCTCTACCGCCACCTCGGCGAGCACACCGACGTCCCTGCCGGCGACATCGGCGTCGGCGCGCGCGAGATCGGCTTCCTCTTCGGCCAGTACCGCAAGATCACCAACCGTCACGAGTCGGGCATGTTCACCGGCAAGGGCGTCGGCTGGGGCGGCGCCGAGGTGCGCACCGAGGCGACCGGGTACGGGACGGTGTTCTTCGTGGATGAGATGCTCGCGGTCGACGGCCGTGGGGTCGACGGCAAGCGCGTCATCGTGTCGGGCTCCGGGAACGTCGCGACCTACGCGATCGAGAAGGTCCACCAGCTCGGCGGGACCGCCGTCACCGCATCGGACTCCTCCGGATACGTGGTCGACGACGCCGGCATCGACCTCGAGCTCCTCAAGCAGATCAAGGAGGTCGAGCGCGGCCGGATCTCCGAGTACGCCGCCCGCCGTCAGGGAGCCCACTTCGTCGCCGGCGGCAGCGTCTGGGACGTCCCGGGGGAGATCGCGCTGCCGAGTGCGACGCAGAACGAGCTTCATGAACGCGACGCGATCGCCCTCGTGAAGCACGGCGTCATCGCGGTCGCGGAGGGCGCGAACATGCCGTCGACGCCCGAGGCGGTGCGGGTGTTCCAGCAGGCCGGCGTCCTCTTCGGCCCGGGGAAGGCGGCGAACGCCGGTGGCGTGGCGACCTCGGCGCTCGAGATGAGCCAGAACGCTGCCAGGCAGCGGTGGTCCTTCGACGACAGCGAGGTGAAATTGCGCGGCATCATGCACGGCGTGCACCGCGCCGCCTACGAGGCCGCCGAGCGCTACGGCCGGCCGGGTGACTACGTCGTCGGGGCGAACACCGCCGCGTTCGTGAAGGTCGCGGACGCGATGCTCGCCCAGGGCGTCATCTAGTCCCGCCCTTGTCCCCGACTCAGGAGTGCTCCGACGCGTCGACCGCTGACGGGCCCGCCGCGCCGCGCACCTCCTGAGTCGGGGACGCGGAATCCGCCGGCGAAGGACACGGCGAGTGTCGGATTGCGACGGGGTGGTCGGCTCCTGGACGGCGAGTGACTAGCCTCGAAGGGTGACCGACCCCCGCCCCGCAACCACCGTCATCGTCGGTGCCGGCCTCTTCGGCTTGGCGACCGCCGTCCACCTCGCCCGCGCCGGGCGACGGGTGACGGTCCTCGAGTCGGGCACCGCCGCCGGAGCGACGACCGCGGCGGGAGCGGGCTTCGTCGGCCTGTGGGCGGCGGGCTACGCCTGGTACTGGGACGAGTCGGAACTCGCCCTCGAGCAGGCGGGCCTCGACTTCTACCGCGGGCTCGACGCGGCCGGATACGACATCGGGCTGCGGAACACGGGCAACGTGTGGCTCGCGCTCACCGAGCAGGCCGTGCTCGATCACCTGCTGCCGTTCGCCGAGCACCCGCTCCGACCCGAGGACGCCCGCCTGCTCACCGCCGTCGAGACCGCTGAGCTCGTTCCAGGTCTCGACCCTGAGGCCATCGTCGGGGCGTTCATCCATCCCGACGGCATCCAGATCAGCGCGCCCGACGCCGGACTCGCGCTCGCGGCGCTCGCCCGGGCCGAGGGCGTCGAGATCGTCGAGCACACGCCCGTCGTCGATCTCCTCGCCGAGGGCGGCCGAGCCGTCGGCGTGCTGACCGCCACCGGCGAGCGCGTCCTCGGCGACGAGGTCGTCCTCGCCGCAGGGTCCTGGACGAACGGACTCCTCGCCGCCACGGACCGCGTGCTGCCGTTCGCACGCGTGATCGCGAGCCGCCTGACCACCGCCCCGTTCGGCCTCGGCGAGGTGCCGACCCTCATGATCCCGGAACTCGACGGACTGTGGATCCGGGAACACCTCGGCGGTCTCACCTATGGCAACGGCGTGGGCTACGAGGCGCTCGCGGTGCATGACAGCCCGGCGGACCGTCGCCCGGACCGCCCCGACCTCGTCGAGGCGATGCGGGAGCACCTGTCGCCGATCATCTCCGAGCTCATCCCGGCCGCCGCGCCCGTCGTCGACGACGCCGAAGCCGTGCAGGGGATCGTGTCGTACACCGCGGACCGCCGCTTCATCGCGGGCCCCTTGCCGGAGCTCGACGGGCTGTACGTCGTGGCCGGCGACAACGAGTCCGGCGTCACGCACGGCCCCGGACTCGGCCGGATGCTCGCCGAACTGATGGTCACGGGTGAGAGCCCCTTCGTCGACGCGTCGCGGTACGCGCCCGGTCGATTCCCGTCCCGTCCGTTCGCCGACGAGGCCGCCGTGGCCGCCGCGATGCCGGCTCGTCGTGCGGTCGACGCGCGCGCCACCGCAGCGACCCGCGAGACCACGGAGTCGCGCCTGCCTGCGGAGTCGGGCCGATGACCGCGCCGGGTCCGGCAGCGGACGCGCTGCCGGCGCGCGCCGAGGTCGTGGTCATCGGTGCCGGGATCGTCGGTGCGGCGGCTGCGCGCTCACTGGCCGAGCAGGGCCGGGACGTGCTGCTCCTCGAGCGGTACCCGCGCGGTCACGAGCACGGCTCCTCACATGGCGCGACCCGCATCTTCCGTCAGGGCTACGACGCCGACGACTACGTCGCCCTGACGTCGGAGGCGCTCGCGGCCTGGCGGCAGCTCGAATCGGCGAGCGGACGGACGCTGCTCGACCTCACCGGCGCGCTCGACCACGGCCGACCCGAGATGCTCTCGGCGATCGAGGCGGCGATGACCCGAGGCGGGATCGCGTCGGAGCGCCTCACCCCGGAGCAGGCGAGCGACCGCTGGCCCGGACTGCGGTTCGACCGCGAGGTCCTCCACCACGCGACCGGCGGGCGACTGTACTCCGCCGAGGCGATCGAAGCCCTGCTCGACCTCGCCGAGGTGGCCGGAGCGACCCTGCGCTTCGGCGTGCGGGTGACGGGCGTCGATCCGACTGAGTCGAACGATCCGACCGCGGGTGCCGCCGGCGCCGTCGTCCGCACCGAGCTGGGCGACGTCGTCGCGGACCACGTGGTCGTCGCGGCCGGCTCCTGGACGCCCGACCTCGTCGGCGACCTCGCTCGCAGCGTCGGTCGCCCGCTGCCCGAGATCGTCGTGACGCAGGTCCAGCCTGCCCACTTCCCGAGCGAGCTGGCCGCCGACGCCTGGCCGAGTTTCGTCCACTACCCCACTGAGGGGTCGAGCGTGTACGGCCTGCTGACCCCGGGCGAGGGGGTCAAGGTCGGGCTGCACGGCGGTGCCGTCCACGTCCACCCCGACGAACGCGACGGCCTCGCCGAACCCGTGGAACTCGCGCGGCTCACCGCCTACGTCGCCGAATGGGTGCCCGGCGTCGACGCGTCCGCACCCCATACCATCAGCTGCCTCTACGATCTGAGCCCCAGCGAGGATTTCGTGATCGACCGGATCGACAGCATCATCGTCACGACGGGATTCTCCGGTCACGGGTTCAAGTTCGGCCCGGTGCTGGGACGCCTCATCGCCGAGCTCGTCGACGGAGCCGAACCGCACCCGAGGTTCGCGCTCGCCGCCCACGCGGTCCCCGTCGCGCCATCAGCATCAGCACCCCCGCAGTCACCCGAAGGAACCGCTCCATGAACCGATCCGCCAGATTCGCCACGGTCGCCATCGGCCTCGGTGTCGTCGCCGCCCTCACCGGTTGCACGGCCCAGGGCGGGACCACCACGACCACCGCGCTCGTCATCGGCACGACCGATCAGATCGTCTCGCTCGACCCGGCCGGTGCCTGGGATCGCGGCTCATTCACGCCGCAGAACCAGATCTACCAGCACCTCCTCAGCTACGACGAGGGCGACGTCGTCCCCGCCCCCGACGCGGCGGAATCGTGCGACTTCACCGACGAGACCACCTACGTCTGCACGGTCAAGGAGGGGCTGACCTTCTCCAACGGCCACGCGCTCACGGCCGAGGACGTCGTCTACTCCTTCACCCGCGTCCGTGAGATCGCCGCCGACAACGGTCCGTCGCCGCTGCTCGCGAACCTCGACAGCGTCGAGGAGGGTGACGACAACCAGGTCGTCTTCCACCTCACAGTGCCGAACGACCAGACCTGGCCCTACGTGCTCACGAGCATGGCCGGGCCGATCGTCGACGAAGAGGTCTTCCCGGCGGACAAGCTGCTGAGCGACGACGACGTGATCGGCTCCGGCCCCTACGCCGTCGACAGCTACCAGGCGGGCGGACTGCTCTCCCTCGAGGCGAACTCGCGCTACTCCGGGACGCGCGCGAAGACGCAGCACGTCGTGCTCAAGCCGTACACGACGGCGTCGAACCTGCGTCTCGACCTGGAGAAGGGCGACGTCGACATCGCCTACCGCTCACTGACCGCGACGGACGTCGCCGACCTCCGGAGCGACTCCGACCTGCAGGTCGTCGAGGGGCCGGGCGGTTCGGTGCGGTTCCTCACGTTCAACCTGAACACCCAGCCGGGCGCGAACGACGCGCAGAAGCTCGCCATCCGGCAGGCGGTCGCGTCGCTCGTCGATCGTGAGGAGATCGCCGATCAGGTCTACAAGGGCACCTACGCGCCGGCCTACTCGGTCGTCCTCGACGGGCAGACGGGTGCGACGCCCGCGTTCCAGACCGCGTACGGTGACGCGCCGGACCCGGCGAAGGCCGCGGCGATCCTCGCGGCCGCGGGCGTCAGCACTCCGGTCGCCCTGCCGATCCAGTACACGAGCGACCACTACGGCCCCGACTCCGACCAGGAGTACGCGCTCATCAAGTCGCAGCTGGAGACGTCCGGCCTGTTCACCGTCGACCTGCAGTCGACGGAGTGGACGAGCTACGTGAAGGAGCTGAACCCGGAGTCGGGTTACCCGGCGTACCAGCTGGGGTTCTTCCCGGACTACCCGGACCCCGACAACTTCCTGCGATCGGCGTACTCGACGACCGGCGCGTCCGTCGCCAACGGGTACTCCGACCCGGCCGTCGACGCGCTCATCGACACCGAGGCGACGGCGACCGACCCGGCGGCGCGCATCGCGGCGATCGAGCAGATCCAGGCGCTGACCGCGACCGCTGCTCCGATCATCCCGCTGCTCCAGGGCACCGAGACCGTCCTCGCCCAGAAGAACGTGACGGGCCTCGAGGACACGCTCGACGCCACCTACACCTTCCGCTTCGCGGTCCTCGACCGCACGAAGTAGCCGTCGCCGCCGGGGTGTGCGCCAGCGCGGTGCGCTGGCGTGAGCGCGGGTCTGTGACGTGAGCGCGCCCCTCCGGAGACCCGCGCTCGCGTGCGCGGGGAGCGCTCACGCCGGGTGTGCGTCATTCACGCGGGCGCACCGCGCCGGCACCCGGTGGGGAGGTCTCAGGTCAGCGCGGTGCGCTGGCGCGAGACCTGCCGAATCGGCGTGGGCGCGGGTCTGGGAGGTGAGCGCACCCCTCTGGAGACCCGCGCTCGCGGCTGCGGGGCGCGCTCGCGTCAGCGCACCGCGCTGGCATCCATCACAAGTGGGGGAGGACCTGGGCGAGCGCGATCGTGGCGTCGCCGGTCAGGGACAGGGTGCCGGCCTCGAGTCGGAAGGTGTCGTGCCGTCGGAGGGCACCAGGGCCGAGACCTGGCCCCGTCGCCGACAGCAGCCCATCGAGGAACACGACGAATGTGGTGGCTCCCGGCGGCGTGGTGACGAGCCTCGACCCGTCGACGACGCCGACCTCGAGCGATCCACGGAACCGGTCCCGCGACACCATCAGGTTGAGATCGAGCGTCGGCCCGACCACGCCCCGCGACGACACCGCTGAGGCCCCGTCGAAGGCGGCGACCTGCCACCGGTCCAACTCGACCGGCTCGCCGTCGATCACGAGTCCGAGTCCGCCCGCCGACAACGCCATCAGTTGTCGGTCGACACCCGGGAACGACGAGAAGACGACGTCCGCGTCGACCGTCGCGATGCTCAGCGTCCAACCCGGCCCGGTCGGCGCGTCCCCGCGCCCGTCCCTGGTCGCGGTCCCGTCACCGCCGTTTCCAGCCTCGGCCGGTTCCGCCGCGATCTCCGCCGCCGTCCCCAGCCCGTTCCGCCACCGGTAGCTCCGATGCCCGGACGCGGGCAACCACACGACGGCACGCTCGTCAGCCTCGCCGCTCATCGCCGCTCACCGGTCGTGACGCGCTCGCCGCGCTGCCGGACGCCGACCGTCAACGGCACACCGGGCCGGTAGGCGAGGTGCGAGACCGAGGGCGCGTCGAGCACCTGCAGGTCCGCGAGACCACCCACGCGAAGCGATCCGACGGCGTCGACACCGTGCTCGCGGCCGACCGCCACCGCGGCCCCTCGCGTCGCCGCCCACACCGCCTCGGCGATCGTCAGCCGCATCTGCAGCACGGCGGTCGCCACGCAGTACGCCATCGACGTCGTGTACGAGGTGCCCGGGTTGCAATTGGTCGCGAGCGCGATCGAAGCACCGGCGTCGATGAGCGCGCGCGCCGGCGGGAACGGTTCGCGCGTGGACAGGTCGCAGGCGGGCAGCAGGGTGGCGACCGTCGACGAACCCGCCAGGAGGTCGACGTCGGCGTGAGAGAGGTGGTTGCAGTGGTCGACACTCGCCGCCTCCAACTCGACCGCGAGGCGCACCCCGCCGCTCTCGCCGAGCTGGTTCCCGTGCACCCGGACACCCAAGCCAGCGGCGCGACCGGCGAGCAGCACCTCGCGCGACTCCTCGACGTCGAAGGCGCCGACCTCGCAGAACGCGTCGATGTAGGACGCGAACGGAGCCACCGCCGCGAGCATCGGCCCGGTCACGAGGTCGAGGTAGTCGCGGCGGTCGACACCGGCCGGCACGAGATGGGCTCCGAGGAAGGTGACGACGTCGGCGACCTCGATCGCCGCCCGAGCGGATCGCGCCTCGCCCTCCACGTCGAGCGCGTAGCCGGTCTTCGCCTCGAGGAACGTCGTCCCCTGCGCGAGCGCCTCCGCCCGCAACCGCCGCGCACCCGTGACGAGCTGCTCCTCGGAAGCCGCCCGGGTGGCCGCCACGGTGGTCGCGATCCCGCCCGCCGCATACCGGCCGCCGGCCATGCGCGCCTCGAACTCCGCCGAGCGGTCGCCCGCGAACACGAGATGGGTGTGCGTGTCGACCCAACCCGGGAGCACGGCGCGCCCGCCCACGTCGGTCCGCGCGTCGGCGTCGGGCGCGTCGACCGCTGCGCCGAGCCACGCGATCCGGCCGTCTTCGATGACGAGCGCCGCATCGGTGATCCGGTTGCCGTCGACGTCGCCCGGCCCGGAGCCCGCGTTGGTCGTGAGCTCGGCGATGCCGGTGATGAGTTCGCTGGTCATGGCTGCATCTCCTGCGAGTGGTGATCAGGTGTCGGGGACGAGGTGGCTGTCCGGGGCGTCTCCGTCGATGCTGCCAGCTCGGCGAGGGCCACCGCGAGGAGCTGTTCCGGCGTCGACTCCCGTGACGTCGCGAGCAGCCGGCCGCCCTCCGCCACGAGCTGCCCGCCGACGACGACCCGCTCGACGTCGGACGCGGTCGCGACGAGGGCGAGTTGTGCCGGGTCGGCGCCGGTGGTGCGCAGACTCGACGTCGACACCTCGACGAGGTCGAGCGGGTCGCCGACATCCAGCGTGTGCCGCCCGAGTCCGAGCGAACGGTACCCGTTGTCGGTGCCCGCCGCGAGGAGCTCGGCGGGCGAGAACCGGCCGCGTCTGCCGGAGGCGAGCCGCTCACCGGCTTCGAGTCCACGCAGTTCGAGCAGCGGGTCGACCACTGCGTTCTGGTCGGAGCCGACGGCGATCCGCGCACCCGCGTCCGCGAGGCGGCGGGCCGGTCCGATGCCGTCGCCGAGGTCGGCCTCGGTCGTCGGGCACATCACGACGGTCGCGCCGGACCGCCCGATCGCCGTGACGTCCGCGTCGGTCAGGTGCGTCGCGTGGACGAGGCTGATGCGTGGGGCGAGCGCACCGAGCGCGGCGAGCACGCCCGTCGGCGTCCTGCCCGTCTTCGCGAGCGTGTCGACGTTCTCCTGCGGTTGCTCCGACAGGTGGACGTGCAGCGGGACGTCGTCGGGCAGGCCGGCGAGGATCGTGCGCATGGCGTCGACGGGCACGGCGCGCACGGAGTGCAGCGCGGCACCGAGCGTGACGAGCCCGGTGGCGCCGACCGAGCCGGAGAGCGCGTCGCGCAGTCGATGCCAGCGGGCGAGCCAGCCGGACGCGTCGCCGTCGCCGAACCCGAGCTGTTCGGTGAGCAGCGGAGCGGCGGGACCCCCGGCGGGCCCGAGGCCACTCGCGAGGTAGGCCGTGTCGAGGAGGGTGAGCCGGATGCCGACGGCGGCGGCGGCTTCGGCGACCGCCAGTTCCATCGCGTGGGCGGTCGGGTACGGGGTGCCGTCGGCCTGGTGGTGCACGTAGTGGAACTCGCCGACCGCCGTCCAGCCGCAGACGAGCATCTCGCCGAACACGGCGCGAGCGACCCGGCCGTAGTGGTCCGGGTCGAGGCTGGCGGCCGCCGCGTACATCGCCTCGCGCCACTGCCAGAAGTCACCGCCGTCGGCGTGGGTGCGCCCCCGCAGGAGGCGGTGGAACGCGTGGGAGTGGGCGTTCCCCATGCCCGGGATGACCGTTCCGAGGCGTCGGTCGCCCGTCTGCGGCCCGACGCCCCGCTCGACGGCGGTGATCCGTCCGGAGTCGTCGGCCGTGAAGCGTACGCGGTCGGTCGGGCGACCGTCGATGATCGCGGTCGCGGCCCAGATGGGAGGCCGGACGTCCGCTGCGCCGGGGTCGACGCTCGCGACCGTCACAGGACGCTCCGGAGCAGGGTCTCGAGCGCCTCGACACCGGCGACGCAGTCGTCCGCCTCGGCGAACTCCTCCGGCGAGTGCGAGACGCCCGTCGGGTTCCGCACGAAGACCATCGCCGTCGGCACGGCTCCGTTCAGGACACCGGCGTCGTGACCGGCACCCGTCGGCAGCAGGGGGACCCCGCCGAGCGTGCCCGCCAGCCGCGCGGCGAGCTCGGGGTCGAACTCGACGACGCCCGACCACGACTCCTCGACCAGCTCAGCTGTACAGCCGGAACCGGCGACGGCCTCTTGCACCCGGCTCTCGATGTCCGCGACGAGGGCGCGCGTGCCGGCATCGGTGGCCGCGCGCGCGTCCACCCAGGCGTCGACCTCGGAGGCGATGACGTTGGTGCCGCCCGGCACGATGCTCAGGCGGCCGACGGTGGCGCGGGCGTCATCCGTCGCGAGGGCGGCCTGCTCGACCGCGATGACGGCCCGTGCTGCGGCGACCACGGGATCGCGGCGCTCGCGCATGCCGGTCGCGCCGGCGTGGTTCCCCTGACCGCTCACGCGGAGTCGCCAGCGGCCGTGGGCGAGGATCGACGAGGCGACGGCGGTGGGCGAGCCGAGGTCGATGAGGCCGCGACCCTGTTCCACGTGCAACTCGATGAAGAGCCCGATGCGGCCGAGCGCCTCGTTGTCGCGGCCGAGGTGCTCGGGAGCGAGCCCGGCGGCCGCTGCGGCCTCCGCCACGGTGATCCCGTCGGCGTCCGTCAGCGCTCGGGCGGCGTCCGCGGTGATCGCACCGGACAGGAGCCGGGATCCGAGGCAGGCGACCCCGAACCGGGACCCCTCCTCCTCGGCGAACACCACGACGGCGACGGGACGCGACGGCTGGAACCCGGTGGCCTGCAGACGCGCGACGGCGTCCAGCGCTGAGACGACGCCGAGCGGCCCGTCGAAGGCGCCGCCGCCCGGGACGGAGTCGAGGTGGCTGCCGGTGACGACCGCGTCGGGCCCAGGCTCGCCCCACCACGCCCACAGGTTGCCGTTCCGGTCCGTCTCGACGTCGAGCCCGAGTCGGGCGGCGCGAGCGGTGAACCACTCGCGCAGCTCGAACTCGGCCGCCGTCCAGACGTGCCGGGAGTACCCGCCGCGTGCCGGATCGACGCCGACGCCGGTGATCTCGTCGAGCCCGGCGAGCCGACCGTGGGCGATCAGGCCGTCGGTCACTCGCCCTCCCACATCGGCACCCGCAGGCCGCGTTCGCGGGCGACCTCGGCCGCCCGCTCATAGCCGGCGTCGACGTGACGCATGACGCCGGTGCCCGGGTCGTTGACGAGCACGCGCGCGATCTTCTCGGCGGCGAGCGGCGTCCCGTCGGCGACGATCACCTGACCGGCGTGGATGGACCGGCCGATGCCGACCCCGCCGCCGTGGTGGATCGACACCCAGGTCGCGCCGGACGCCGTGTTGAGCAGGGCGTTGAGCAGCGGCCAGTCGGCGATCGCGTCGGAGCCGTCGGCCATGGCCTCCGTCTCGCGGTACGGCGAGGCGACGCAACCGGAGTCGAGGTGGTCGCGGCCGATGACCACGGGCGCGCTCAGCTCACCCGAGGCGACCATCTCGTTGAACTTCAGGCCGGCGAGGTGGCGCTCCTGGTAGCCGAGCCAGCAGATGCGGGCGGGCAGCCCCTCGAAGGCGATCTTCTCGCCGGCCGAGGTGATCCAGCGGCGCAGCTTCTCGTCCTCGGGGAACAGTTCGAGGATGGCGCGGTCGGTCGCGGCGATGTCCGCCGGGTCGCCGGAGAGGGCCGCCCAGCGGAACGGGCCCTTGCCCTCGGCGAAGAGCGGCCGGATGTACGCCGGGACGAAGCCGGGGAAGTCGAAGGCTCGCTCGCAACCGCCGAGTTTCGCTTCGGCGCGGATGGAGTTGCCGTAGTCGAAGACCTCGGCGCCTGCGTCCTGGAAGTCGACCATCGCCTGCACCTGCTTCGCCATGGCGAGTCGCGAGCGACGTGTGAAGTCGACCGGGTCGGCCGCCGCCTCGGTCTGCCAGTCGGCGAGCGCCGTGTCCTCGGGCAGGTAGGCGAGCGGGTCGTGAGCGCTCGTCTGGTCGGTGACGATGTCGATGGCGACACCGCGCCGCAGCAGTTCGGGGAAGACGGTCGCGGCGTTGCCGACGAGACCGACAGACAGCGGGCGCCGTTCGGCCTTGGCGGCGAGCACGCGTTCGACGGCGTCGTCGAGGTCGTCCGTCATCTCGTCGAGGTAGCGGTGCTCGACGCGTCGCTCCAGTCGGCTCGGGTCGACGTCGACGATGAGCACGACGCCCTCGTTGAGCGTCACGGCGAGCGGCTGTGCCCCGCCCATGCCGCCGGCGCCGCCGGTGAGGGTCAGCGTCCCGGCGAGGGTGCCACCGAACCGCTTGTCGGCGATGGCGGCGAAGGTCTCGTAGGTGCCCTGGAGGATGCCCTGCGTGCCGATGTAGATCCACGAGCCGGCGGTCATCTGCCCGTACATGGTGAGACCCTCGGCCTCGAGCTTGCGGAACTCGGGCCACGTCGCCCAGTCGCCGACGAGGTTGGAGTTCGCGATGAGCACGCGCGGTGCCCACTCGTGCGTGCGGAAGACGCCGACGGGCTTGCCGGACTGCACGAGCAGGGTCTCGTCGGCCTCCAGTCCTTCGAGCGTGCGGACGATCGCGTCGTACGCCTCCCAGTTGCGCGCGGCCTTCCCGGTGCCGCCGTAGACGACGAGGTCCTCGGGGTGCTCGGCGACCTCGGGGTCGAGGTTGTTCATGAGCATCCGGAGCGGGCCCTCGGTCTGCCAGCTCTTGGCGGTGAGGGTGGTGCCGCGAGCGGCACGGATGGTCCGGGTGGTGGTCGGCATGTCGGTCATGTGATCAGTCCACTCCTCCCGGGGCCCGCGCGGCGAGAGCGACCGGGCTGTGGCTGTCTGGTCCGCCAGACATCCGGGTGTTTCGGGTCGCTGTTCGTCCGTCAGCGCGGTGCGCTGACGCCACCATGCACGCATCGGCGTCACTGCGGGTCATCGACGTGAGCGCGCCCCTCCGGCTGTCTCTTATACACATCTGACGCTGCCGACGACAATTAAGCCGTGTAGTTCTCGGTGGGGGCGG
>NZ_JBNBBL010000017.1:0-20082 GCF_050031945.1 Plantibacter sp. 2H11-2
TAATTGTCGTCGGCAGCGTCAGATGTGTATAAGAGACAGAACTCCGCCCGTTTTCGTGCAGATCCGGGCGACTCAAGCCTCGGGAGTGAGGCCCCGCCAGAAGAGGTCGACGGCGCTCGTCACGAGGTCGTCGGCCGGGACTCCGTCGAGCAGGCCGCCAGAGGCGAGTGCGGCGATGCCGTGGAAGGTCGCGAAGGCGACGAGCGCGATGTGGTGCGGATCGCCGCCGGTGATCGCCCGGATCTCCTGCCCCGCGGTGACGACCCGGACGACGATCTCCATCGAGGCGTGGCCGGCGGCGAGCAGCTCCTCGCGGGCATCGGGCGCGTGCTTGAGGCCGAACATGAGCGAGAGGAGTGTCGGCTGAGCGAGCGCGAAGCCGACGTACGCTCGGGCCAGTGCGTCGACCTGTTCTCGGGCCCCTGCCGACGACGTGACCTCGGCTTCGGTCGCCCGCTCGAGCGACGCGGAGAGGCGACGGAAACCGTCTTCGGCGAGCGCGTCGAGGAGGGCCTGCTTGTCGCGGAAATGTCGGCTCGGTGCCGCGTGGCTGACGCCGGCGTCACGGGCGAGGCGGCGCAGCGACAGCTCGTCGACGCCGTCCGTCTCGAGGCTGGCTGCGGCGGCCTCGAGGAGCGTCCGGCGGAGGTCTCCGTGGTGGTAGGGCTGAGCTGGCACGAGACGAGCCTACCGTCATGTTGACATTGACAACACAAGCGAAGACGGTGATGATGTCACTGACAACATTTGTGCACCGCCAGCTGAAGGATTCCTCCATGACACTCGATCTCCGCGGTGGCACCGCACTCATCACGGGCGCGAGCTCCGGCCTCGGCGTCGAGTTCGCCAGACGGTTCGCGAACCGCGGGTCGAACCTGGTGCTCGTCGCAAGGCGCGCGGATCGCCTCGAAGCGCTGGCGGCCGAACTCCGGTCCGCCTCGGGTGTCGAGGTCACGGTCGTGCCAGCCGACCTCGGCGTCGCGGGTGCCGCCGAGTCACTCCACGAGGAGCTGGATCGCCGCGGCATCCGGATCACCTCGCTCGTCAACAACGCCGGGTTCGGCAGCCACGGTGCCTTCGACCAGGCGGACCCGGAGCGCATGACGGGAGAGATCCAACTCAACGTCGGGACCCTCGTCGAGCTCACGCGTGCATTCATGCCGCAGCTGCTCGAGGGCTCCGGCGCCCTGGTGACGGTCGCGAGCACCGCTGCCTACCAGCCGACGCCGGGCATGGCTGTCTATGGCGCGACGAAGGCGTTCGTTTTGAGCTTCACCGAGGCGCTCTGGGCAGAGGCCCGTGGCACCGGGCTGCGGGTGCTCGCCGTGAGCCCCGGGCCGACCGAGACCGAGTTCTTCGACGTCGTCGGGAGCGAAGACGCTGCCGTCGGCCGCAAGCAGACGAGCGCGCAGGTCATCGACACCGCGTTCCGCGCGCTCGACCGGGCTGACGGTGGCCCCAGTGTCGTGTCCGGCCGCAGCAACCACCTCACCGCGCTCGCGACCCGGCTGCTGTCGCGTCGCACGCTCGCCCGCACGAGCGCCCGCGTCCTCGGCGGGGTGCGGATGTCCCGCTGAGTCGCCCGGATCTGCACGAAATCCGGCCGATTTCGCGCAGATTCGGGCGACTCAGGCGGACGGGGCGGTCAGGGACGAGGCGCGGACCTGCAGCTCGGGGAGGACCTGGGTGCGCTGCGTCGGGCGGCGACGGCCCTCCGACAGGCGGGCGACCATCGTCTCGACGGCCATCCGACCGATGTGCTGCTTCGGTGGGCGCAGCGCGGTGATGGGCGGCTCGCCGTTCTCCGCCACCTCGTCGTCGTAGGCGACGATCGCGAGATCCTCGGGGATCCGCACGCCGCGGTCGAGGCAGTGGTGCTCGAGCAGGATCGCCTGCGGATCGGCGTGCACGAACAGCGCGGTGGTCCCCGTGGCGAGGCATTCGTCGACGAGCGCACCCAGCCGGGCGTCCCTGGCGCCGTTCTCGACGTCGTCGATCTCGGCGTTCACCGTCAGGCCGGTGTCCAGCCCGAGGTCGGCGGACGCCCTGGCCCAGCCGCGCCGCAGGTGGTCGGAGGTGGGGGAGTGCCGTGCCGCGGCGATGCCGATGCGGCGGTGCCCCTGCTCGTACAGGTGGCGGACGGCGAGCACCGCGCCGAACTCGTGGTCCGTCGTGACCCACTCGAGCGACCGCAGCGCGAGCGAGGACGGCGCGCGACGCTCGGCCAGCACGACCGGGATCGGCAGCGCATCGAGCCAGGCGAGGAGGGCGTACCCGTCCTGGCCCGCGGTGTCGGGTGCGGCGATGAGCCCGTGGATTCCACCCGTCTCCACGAGCGCGGCCATCTGCCGGCGCTGGTCGGCCGGGTCGTAGGACGAGCCGCGGAGCACGAGCTGCGAGCGGCTGAGGGCGGCCGTGGCGCGGGCACCGTTGACGATCTGTGGCCAGTAGTAGCTGAGCGACGGCACGACCATGCCGATGCGGTACCTGGCGGGGCCGGCGGCGTCGGCTGATCGCGCGACCGTCTGGTCGAGGGAGCTCCGGGCGGTCGCGCCACCGTGGACCCGCGTGACGAGCCCGAGGTCGGCGAGCGCGGTGATGTCGCGTCGGATCGTCAGCTCCGTGACGCCGAGGATGACGGCGAGTTCGCGGACGACGACGGAACCGTTGCGTCGGACCTCGTCCATGATCCGTTCGCGGCGCTCGATGCCGAAGACCTGCGAGGGTCCCGTGCCGGCCGGTGCTCCCCGGTCGCCGGAGACGCCGTCGTCGCTCATCGTGCGGCCTCCACGGTGACGAGCAGACGATCCGCATCGGGACGCGGCAGCAGCCGCACGCGGGTGATCGTCTCGCCCCAGGACGACCGCATCATCGCGTCGTCGAGTCGGACGACCTCGATCGCGACCTCATCCGCGTCGTGCTGGAGTATCACGTCCCGGACGCCGTCGACCGGCCGACGGAGGCGGAGGGTCGCCGGATCGATCTCGGTCACGTCGCCCCACAGCATGAGGGTGACGGCCGTGCCCGCCGGGTCGTCGAGCGCCCAGACGTCCTCGATCACGACGCGCGACGCCGTGCGGTCGAGCGTCGCGGTCCGGCGCCAGTGTTCGTGCTCCGCCAGTCCGTAGGCCGCGGCGAGGTCCATCGACCAGCTCGCCTGTGCGCCATGGTCTCCGCCCCGGCGATCGCGCGCCGCGAACTCCGGTCCATGCTGCTGCAGCAGACCGCGCGGTGCCGGGACGCTGTGCCAGTCGCTGCGCATGCACCAGATGTCGTAGCGGTCCGGGCCGAAGGTCCGCGCGTCGTAGGTGGGCCGCCCGGGATCGATGACCGCGGGGACGCCGTCGAGTGCGACGATCACGCTCCCGAGGTCGTTGTGGTTGTGGTTCTCGTCGTTGTGGCCGCCCTTGAGGCTGACCGCGAGTCCGTCGGAACGCCCGTCGTGCTCACGGGCGAGGCTCATGCCGATCGACGGCAGGTCGACCGATGCCGGCAGCGGCAGCGGCAGCGTCGCGCTCCGGGCGTCAGCGACCGCCCACTCACGATCGAGGCAGACGCGGACGAGACGTCCGAGTCCGGCCCGGTCCGTGGCGACGGGTGCGTCGGGATCGCGATGCGCCGTGGCGTACGCGACGACGTCCGGCAGCTCGAGTCGCCGGCCCCAGCGATGCAGGAGATCGAACGGGAGCGTGCGATCACCGCGTGCTCGGGCATCCGCGACGTTCACGTACCAGTCGGCGGACAGCTGCATCCGCAGCGGGAAGCGCAGTGACTCGGGCAGCAGGTCGAGGCCGTCGAGCGCGAGGCGACCTCCGGCGAGACGATCGAGGGTCTCGACCGCTTCGAGCGCGCGTGCCGCTCCGTTCCACCAGTACTCCCAGCCCTCGTCGATCGCGCCGTCCCGAGGGAGGCCCGCCAGGTAGCGGTCGATGCCGTCGACGGCTCGGTCGATGACGAGCTCGGCGCGCTCGGGGCTGCAGAGCACCGCTGCCGCGGCGATCGTGTTGCCGAGGATCCAGGGGTTCCAGTTGTGGAGGACGACAGGCTCGCCGTCAGGGTCGACGTCGAGGCCGAGCCAGTGCCAGTCGTCGCGGTCCAGGAACGGCTGGAACACCCGCTGCTCGGCCTCGGTTCGCAGCCGGTCGGTCAGCCCCGGGTAGCGCTCGTCGAGCTCGTCGCCGAGGACGGCGATCGCCCAGGCGACGGCCGCGACCGCCTCACCGGCGCCGAGGTCGAGGAACGGTTCGTCGAGCGACGGCGTGACCGTCCCGAACCTGCGGAACGCGTCGTCGTGGGCCGCCCAGCACCAGGTCGTCTGCTCCGCGAGGAGCCACAGGCCGTCGGCGACCTCGGCGAGCGGGTCGTGCGGTGCGGCCACCGCGACACCGGCGGCGGACGCGGCGGCGAGGATCACGGCGCGGGAGAGGCGTGCGAGTCGGTCACCGACCGCCGTCTCGTAGGAGAGGCGCTCCCCGATCAGCGGATAGGCGCTGTACTGCGAGAAGAGCGGCTGGGGCCAGGGCGGCGCCGCGCGGTCAGTGGTCGCAGACTCGCGCGTCGCCCGGGCGACGAAGGAGTCGAGCAGCCGTCGGTCGATCGAGCTCCAGTCGCCGTCCGGCACGATGGACTGCAGTGCGGTCGCTGGGCGCTGTGACCACGCCGTCACCAACGGGCGATGCGACCGACGCCGCTCATCGATGGCCGGTGTGGCGGGTGCGGTCTGCGAGGGTGAATGCACGACGTCTCCATGATCATCTTCGATCGAGCTTGTTCGTTTGTGATCGACTGTTTTGACTCCGATCGGATTGGAGTATTCACTACCTGACAACCGCATGCAACCGCGGCCCACTCGAAGGAGAGCACCAGATGTCGAACGCCGCGCGCCCCGCAGCCCTGGTCGCCATGTGGCCCGACGTGTTCTCGACGCTCTTCGACGACGCCCGTCTGGCCCGGCTCCACGCGATGTGCGAGGTCCGCGACGACGAGACCACCGGCGACCTCGACGACCCGGCGCTCGCCGCACGGCTCGCGGAGGTCGAGGTGCTCATCACCTCGTGGGGCACCCCGCCGCTCACGGCGGAGCGGCTCGACCGCATGCCCCGGCTGCGCGCGGTCTTCCACTGCGCCGGCACGGTCCGCTCGCTCGTCACCGACGCGGTCTGGGAGCGCGGCATCGTCGTCACCACGGCCGCCGAGGCGAACGCCATCCCGGTCGCCGAGTTCACCTTCGCCTCGATCGTGCTCGCCGGCAAACGGGCACAGGTCTTCGCCCGCGACCCGCGGGCGCACCGTCGCGAGTGGCGCACCCTGCTCGAGACCACGAACCTGTCCAACCTCGGACGCCGCGTGGGCGTCGTCGGCTTCTCGCGCATCGGCCGTCGCGTCGTCGCCCTGCTCCAGCAGCTCGACGCGGTCGAGGTGCTCGTCGCCGACCCCTACGCCGACGCCACGGCCGTCGCCGCGGCGGGAGCCCGCCTCGTCCCGCTCGACGAGCTCCTGCCGAACGTCGACGTGCTCTCGCTGCACGCTCCGGAGCTCCCGGAGACGAAGCGCATGATCGGGGCTGCCCAGCTCGCGGCGCTCCCGGACGGCGCCACGGTGATCAACACGGCCCGCGGGAGCCTGCTCGACACCGACGCCCTCGCGGCGGAGTGCGCGAGCGGACGCCTCGACGCGATCCTCGACGTCACCGACCCCGAACCGCTGCCCGTGCACTCGCCGCTGCTCGACCTCCCGAACGTCTCGATCACCCCGCACATCGCGGGCTCCCTCGGCCGGGAGACGCTGCGCATGACGGACGCGGCGCTCGACGACCTCGAGCGGTTCCTCAACGGCGAGCACCCGCGCGAAGCCGTCCGGGTCGCCGACCTGGGGGTGAGCGCCTGATGGTCGCGCTCCTGACCGCCCCGGCGTCGGAGACACTCGCCCTGGACCGCACCCTGTCACCGTCGACCGGCTGGACGCGCAGGCACTGGGAGGACCTCGCGGACCGGCTGCTCGGCGGTGCCGAACCCTTCACCTCGCCCGGTCGTGCCCGCATCCTGTTCCCGGGTGCGCCAGGCGGCTACGGCTCCGACATCGACGGGTTGGAGGGGTTCGCGCGGACGTTCATGCTCGCCGCCTTCCGGATCGCCGGTGATCCCGCACGGACGGGCGACCTCGTCGAGCGCTACGCCGCCGGCCTCGCGGCGGGCACCGACCCGGACTCCCCGGAGCGGTGGCCGCGGCCGGACGAGGTCGACCAGGCCAAGGTCGAGGCCGCAGCCATCGCGATCGGACTCCACCTCACCCGTGCCGAACTCTGGGACCGTCTCGACGACCGGACCAAGCTCACGACGATCGACTGGCTCGCATCCGTCATCGGCCAGCCGTACCCGCCCATCAACTGGGTGTGGTTCCGCATCGTCGTCGAGGAGTTCCTGCGCACGGTCGGCGGCCCGTTCTCGGAGGCGGACCTCGAGGAGGACCTCGCGATCGCGGACGGTTTCTTCCGCGAGGACGGTTGGTTCGCCGACGGCGGCACGCGCGCCTACGACCACTACACCGGGTGGGCGCTCCACCTCTATCCGGTGCTGTGGCGCACGATGCTCGCGCCGGGCCACCCGCATCAGGCACGCTTCGACCGCTACGACGCCCACCTCGACCGCTACCTGGAGGACGCCGTCGCACTCGTCGGCGCGAACGGTTCGCCGCTCGTCCAGGGGCGGAGTCTCATCTACCGCTTCGCCGCCGCCGCACCGTTCTGGGCCGGTGCCATGGCCGGGTCCACCGCGCTCTCGCCGGGACTCATCCGTCGAGCGGCCAGTGGAGTCGTGTCGCACTTCGACGCCGCTGGCGCCCCCGACGACCGCGGGATCCTGACGCTCGGCTGGCACCACGAGTGGCGGCAGCTCGCACAGTCCTACTCCGGCCCCGGATCGCCCTACTGGGCGTCGAAGGGCATGCTCGGGCTCGCGCTCCCGGCCAACCACCCGGTGTGGACGGCCATCGAGGAACCACTGCCGATCGAACGGGGCGACGTCCTCCGGACCATCATCGCCCCGGGCTGGATCGTCAGCGGGACGATCGCCGACGGCATCGTCCGCGTCGTCAACCACGGGACGGACCACGCGAACGACGGCGTCGCCCAACGCGACGCCCCGCTGTACGCACGCCTCGGGTATTCGACGGCGACCGCGCCGGGGCTCTCCGCCGATGCCCGCGACCCGTTCGACGGGTCGGTCGTGCTCCTGGACGCCGAGGGTGTCCCGAGTCACCGTTCCGGGTTCACCCGAGGTGGGCTGACGACCCTGCCGACCTCCGACGGATCGTCCACCGGTTGGGCGACGTCCTCCGGTCCCGCCCGCTGGATCGACGCCGATGCCGATGGGCCGGACCACGGCCACGGCCACGCCGCGGACCGGCCCCGCACGGGCGCGCGGATCGACCTCTGCTCGGCCGTCCGCGGCCCCTGGGAGGTGCGGTTCGTCCGCGTCGTCCCGGGCACCGGCGACGAGGTCCCGCTCGGCGCGCTCCGTGTCGGCGGGTGGACCGTCAGTGGTCGTGACCTGACCGTCGCCACCGACCAGACCTCGGCGGTCGCCGTCGCCGACGGCGTGCGTTCGGTCGTCGTCGCGCTCCCGAGCGAGCACGACCCGCTTCCGACCGGCGCGCTCCGGTCGGGCGTCCGCGACCTCGACGACGCCACCCCGCTCGGACCCCGTTCGGGCACGCCGTGGTGCGAGACCGACGGTCCCGTCCGCCCGGACCACTGGCACGCGTTCGCGCTCCTCCTGGATGGCGCCACGCAGCCGGGCGTCGTCGCCCCGGCGATGGCGGGCGTCGCCGGGTCCACCGCCCGCACCATCACCTGGCCGGACGGCGCGACGACGTCGCTCGACCTGCCCGCGTCGCACTGACGCCCACCGACCTCTCCACCCCGCAGCATCCCCGTCCCACCAGCACCGCCACCAGCACCGCCATCACCACCGACAGCACCACTACTCACCGAGGAGCATCCGCAATGAAGCGACCCATCCTGACCATCTCCGCGATCGCCGCAGCAGCCGGCCTCGCCCTCACCGGCTGCTCAGGTGCCGGCTCCGCCCAGCAGGACGAGGACGGCCCCGTCACGCTCAGCGTCTCGGTCTGGAACTACGACCAGACGCCCGAGTTCAAGGCGCTCTTCGACGCCTTCGAGGCCGAGCACCCCGACATCACGATCGAGCCCGTCGACATCCTCGCCGACGACTACTCCGACAAGGTCACGACGATGCTCGCGGGCGGCGACAAGACCGACGTCCTCACCATGAAGAACGTGACCGATTACGCGCGCTACGCGAACCGTGGCCAGCTCGTCGACGTGGGCGACGTCGTCGACGACATCGGCGCGGACAAGCTCGCCGGGATCGAGCCGTTCGCCCTCGACGACACCTACTACGCGGCGCCGTACCGCCAGGACTTCTGGCTGCTGTACTACAACAAGGCCATCTTCGACGCGGCCGGCATCGAGCACCCCGACAACCTCACCTGGGACGAGTACGCGGACATCGCGGCGAAGCTCACCTCGGGCGACGGGGACTCCAAGGTCTACGGCACGTACAACCACTACTGGCGCTCCGTCGTCCAGTCGATCGCCGCAGCCCAGACCGGTGGCGACCTCATCAGCGGCGACTACGGCTTCATGCAGGACCAGTACGACCTCACCCTCGACCTGCAGGACAAGGGCTACGCGCTCGACTACGGCACGGCGAAGACCCAGCAGATCAGCTACCGCACGATGTTCGAGACCGGCAAGGCCGCGATGATGCCGATGGGCACCTGGTACATCGCGGGCATCGCGCAGTCGATCGAGAGCGGCGCGACCGACGTCGACTGGGGTGTCGCGCAGATGCCGCAGCTCAAGGCCGGTGAGGAGACGGTGACGTTCGGTTCGCCGACCGCGTTCGCCGTCAACAAGAACTCCACGCACCAGGCCGCCGCGAAGACCTTCCTCGAGTTCGCCGCGAGTGAGGCCGGCGCGAAGGCCATCGCCGCGATCGGTGTCGTCCCCGCGTACCAGTCCGACGACGTCACCGCGGCGTTCACGGCCCTCCCGACCGACGACCTCTCGGTCAAGGCGTTCCAGGAGCCGAAGGACGTCGTCCTCGAGATGCCGGTGAGCGAGTACTCCTCCGACGTCAGCTCGATCCTCGACGAGGAGCACGACCTCATCATGGTCGGCGAGTCGGACGTCGACGACGCCATCACGAAGATGCAGGACCGCGTCAAGAACGACGTCCTCGTCGATTAGTCGCGATCGCGGGGCCGGCACGCTCGGCCCCGCGATCCCCGCGTCCGCCCGGCGCGTCCCCACCGACCCCGCACCACCGTCCTCGAAAGGCTCGTCATGGCGATCGCAGCCCCACCGCAACGCACCCGCTCCAGCAGCCGCGTCCGCAGGAATGCACTCGTCGGCTGGAGCTTCATCCTGCCGAACTTCATCGGCTTCGCGCTCCTGACCCTCATCCCGATGTGCGCGGCGTTCGTCATCGCGTTCATGAAGTGGGACTCGTACTCACCGCCCGAGTGGGTCGGGTTCGCGAACTTCGCCCGCATGATGCGTGACGAGTCCTTCTGGATCGCACTCGGCAACACCGCCTACTACGCGGCCGGCCACATCCCGCTCACGATCCTCGCGTCGCTCGGCCTGGCACTGCTCCTCAACCGCAAGCTGCGCGGCCTCGGCTTCTTCCGCACCGCGATGTTCTTCCCGTACATCACCTCACTCGTCGCCGTCGCCGTCGTGTGGAACATGCTCTTCAACCCCACCGCCGGCCCGATCAACCAGTTCCTCGAGCTCATCGGTGTCGCCGACCCGCCCGGCTGGACGACGAGCTCCGCGTGGGCGATGCCCGCGGTGATCATCACGAGCGTGTGGCGCGACATGGGCTACTACATGGTGCTCTACCTCGCGGGGCTCCAGGCGATCCCGCAGGAGTACTACGAGGCCGCCGAGGTCGACGGTGCGAACGCCTGGCAGCGGTTCTGGAACATCACGATCCCGTCGCTGCGTCCGACGACGTTCTTCGTCCTCATCATGGTGACGATCGCGAGCTTCAAGGTGTTCGACCTCATCGTCGTCATGACGGGAGGCGGCCCAGGCCGGTCCACGCTCGTCCTCTCGCAGCTCATCTACCGTGAGGGCATCACCGAGAACCGCTTCGGATACTCCTCGGCGATCTCGCTCGTGCTGTTCGTCATCGTGCTCGTCTTCACCGTCGTCCAGTTCAAGCTGCAGCAGAGGAAGGAACGCTGATGTCGACCAGTGCCACAACGCGTGCCTCGTCCACGGTCCCGTCGCAGGCGGAGGTCGCGATCGCCGAGGTCACCGACGCCATCACCCCGCCCGTGCTGCCCGGTGCTGGGGGCAAGCGCACCCGGGTGCGCCGCCACGGTCCGATCTCGCCGCTGCGCCGCGTGCTCATCTACGTGATGCTCACCGTGCTGACCGCGATCATCTTCGTCCCGTTCTTCTGGATGGTCTCGTCGTCGCTCAAGCAGAACAACGAGGTGTTCTCGATCCCCGTCCAGTGGATCCCCACCGAGTTCGTCTGGCAGAACTACGTCGACATCTGGACCCGCATCCCGATGCTGACCTACCTCAAGAACTCGCTGTTCCTGTCGGTCACCATCACGATCCTGCAGGTCCTCACCGGGAGCTTCGCCGCCTACGGCTTCTCGAAGATGCACTTCAAGGGACGTGACGTGCTGTTCGTGGCCTACATCGCGACGATCGCGGTGCCGTGGCAGGCCTACATGATCCCGCAGTACATCATGATGCAGAACGCCGGCCTCGTGAACACGCACCTCTCGATCATCCTGCTGCAGGCGTTCGGCGCCTTCGGGGTGTTCCTCATGCGGCAGTACTACCTGACCATCCCCGACGAACTGAGCGAGGCCGCCCGCATCGACGGCCTCAACGAGTACGCGATCTGGTGGCGGATCATCCTGCCGCTCACGAAGCCGGCGCTCGCGAGCCTCGCGCTGCTGACCTTCGTCTCCACCTGGAACGACTACATGGGTCCGTTCATCTACCTGACGAGCAACGACCTCTGGACCGTGCAGCTCGGTCTGCGCTCCTTCGTCGGGCAGTACGACGCCGAGTACGCGCTCATCATGGCCGGGTCCGTCGTCTCCGTCATCCCGATCGTGCTGATCTTCCTCCTCGGCCAGCGCTACTTCATCCAGGGCATCGCGACGAGCGGGATGAAGGGATGAGCGCGGTGACCGAGCGGCGGGCGGACAGCCGTGCCGGCGGCGTGCGCGGACTGCTGCAGCCGCGCCGGGAGACCTTTGAGTCGGTGTTCGGCGTCGTGTACCGATCCCTCATGGTCGGGGTCGGCGTCGGGATCGGCGCGCTCCCGCTGGCGGCCGCGATCGTCCTCGTCGCCGAGCCGCTCGCGAGCTGGCCGTTCCTGCTGCTGTGCTCGCTCCCGCTCGGCCCCGCCTTCGCCGCCGGCTGCTGGTCGTTCCAGCGGTCGCGCGACGCCGCCGATGCCGGGCCGCTGCGGGAGGTCGGGATCGGCCTCCTGCGGACGTGGCGACCGGCGCTCGCCGTGTGGTCGCTCGTGTGTGCGCTCACGTTCGTCGTCGTGATCGACATCGTCGCCGTGTGGGGGACGCCGTTCGCGATGCTGCTCGGGCCGCTGCTCGTCGTCGTGCTGCTGCTCGCGATCGTCGCAGCCTTCGGCGTGTTCGCCGGGCTGGCGGCCGCTCCGGGCCTGCGGTTCCGGGCACAGCTGCTCGGAGGGCTCGTCCGGACCGTCCGTCGGCCAGGCATCTCGCTCCTGTCCCTCGTGCTCCTGGCAGCTTGGGCCCTCATCGTCCTCGCACAACCGGTGCTCGGGCTCCTCGCCCTCGGCGGCTTCGTCCTCTACGCGGTCTGGAGCAACGCCGCGGCGGCGCTCGCCGACTGACGACGCGGATTGTCCGACGCTCGGCTCGGTTGAGTGGTTGGATCGACGCATGGGCGAGCACAGAGGTCACGGGCACAGCGGTCAGCGGACACTCACCACCAGCGGATGGCACGACTTCTGGGCGAAGGGCGGTGTCGGGCGGGCGTTCCTGCTGGCGATCGTCTACCTCGCCCTGTACCTCGGTGCCGGATGGGTCGTCGGGCAGCTCTTCGGCTCGCAGATCGGCGAGGACGTCTTCGCGACCCCGCAGAGCGTGTTCCTCGGGCTCACGCTGCCGCTCGTCGTCGGCTCCCTCCTCCTGGCCGGCTTCGTCCTCTCGGTCGGATGGTTCCGGGAGCTGTTCGGAAGGCAGCCCATCCGCGGCCGGTGGTGGATGTGGGTCGCACCGATCGTGATCCTCGCCGCGGTCGTCCTGCGCCTGCTCGGCATCGACTACGGGAGCTATGAGGGTTCCGTGGTCGCTGTCGCGATGCTGTCCGGGGTGTTCATCGGGTTCGCCGAGGAGATCCTGACCCGCGGCCTGGTCGTGAAGATGCTGCGTGACGCCGGCAGCTCGGAGTGGATCGTCATGGTGGTCTCCTCGCTGGTCTTCGCCCTGCTGCACGCCTCCAACCTCCTGTCGGGCCAACCGGTCACGACCGTGCTCGTGACCGTCGTCTACACCTTCGGATTCGGCGTGTGCATGTACCTGACGCTCCGGGTGACCGGCAACCTCATCTGGCCGATCCTGATCCACGGACTCTACGACCCGACGCTCTTCCTCTCGACCGGTGGGATCGACCACGCGGGAGCCGCCGCCGGTCAGAGCGTGTTCCTGGCGATCGCCGGTCCGGCCAACCTGCTCATCATGCTCGTGGCCGTGATCGGCTTGATCTTCGTCCGTGGGCACGTGCAGGCCCACCCGGCCGACGACGTGCTGCGGCCGTAGGCCGAACGGGCCTCATCGACCGGCCGAGTACGCTCGGACGGGTGACCACCGCGCGGCAGTACCCGGCGACGATCGCCGCGCCGGTCGAGCACGAACTCGTGATCAAGAAGTCGCGCTTCCTCGGCCTCGCTCACCCGGTCGCGTCGCCGGAGGACGCCGAAGCGGTCATCGCGCGGGTGAAGAAGCAGGCGTGGGACGCACGACACCACTGCGTCGCGATGGTCACCGGGCTGCTCGGCGACCAGGCCCGCTCGTCCGACGACGGTGAACCGTCCGGCACGGCGGGGATGCCGATCCTCGAGGTCATCCGGCGGCGGGTCCTGACCGACGTGGTCGTCGTCGTCACGCGGTACTTCGGCGGCGTCAAGCTCGGGGCGGGCGGGCTCGTCCGTGCGTACTCCTCGGCGGCCTCGGAGACGCTCGACCTGGCCTCGCTCGTACGCCGTGAGACGCTGACCCGCGCGACTCTCGTCGTCCCGCACGCCGAGGCCGGGCGGTACGACAACCTGCTGCGCGATTGGGCCGGTAGCCACGGCGCGACGCTCGGCGATCAGACCTACGGGGCGCAGGCGGAGCTGGAACTGTGGGTGCCGCCGGCGGAGCTGGAGCGGCTCCAGGCGGACGTCGCGTCGGCCTCCAACGGTTCGCTCGCCGTAGCCGTCGGGGAGGAACGCGTCGTCGACGTCCCGGCGCCTCGCTGAGCTGCCCGGATCTGCACGGAATCGGCCGGATGCCGAGCAGATCCGGGCGACTCAGGGGAACGTGCGGTCCCGATAGGGTCGGACCATGCACACCGACGTGACCCGCATCGACGGGCTTCCCGACCTCGCCTGGACCTCGACCCCCGGAATCGCATCGTTCGACGCCGATGCCGGAGCGCTCACCCTCACCTCCGCCGCCGGCGTCGACTGGAGCAACAGCTCGCTCGGTGGGCCGCGTGAGTTGCGTGCCACGGCGCTCGCCTTCGACGCACCCGACCATTTCACGCTCTCGGCGCGGATCGCGGTCGTGAGCGGGCGCAGCACCTTCGACGCCGGTGCCCTCGCGCTCTGGATCGACGACGAGCACTGGGCCAAGCTCTGCTTCGAGCAGTCGCCGCAGGGGCAGGCGATGGTGGTGAGCGTCGTGACGAACACCTGGTCGGACGACGTGAACTCGACGCACGTCACGGCCGACCACGTGTGGATGCGTGTCAGCCGTCTCGGTGAGGCCTGGGCGTTCCACAGCTCGACCGACGGTGTCACGTGGGACTTCGTCCGGGTCTTCCGTCTGCACAGCGACGCCCCGGTGCGCGTCGGGTTCCTCTCGCAGGCGCCGCTCGGTCCGCCCTGCGAGGCGCGGTTCGACGAGATCGCGTTCGGTGCAACACCCCCGACGGACCTCCGCGACGGGAGCTAGTCGTCCTCGACCGATGCGTCCGCGGATCCGGAGTTGACGTATCGGAACCTATCTTCCTATAGTGGCTCCATGGCACGCAGACGACCCGGCACGCTCTTCCCGCTCGAGCTCGACATCCTCGACGTCGGCACCGTGTTGCAGTCGACCGAGGGGAGCTTCTACGGGTTCGCCCTCGCGAAGCAGCTCGCCGAAGCCGGGGACGCCGCCCTCACCGCGCACGGCACGCTCTACAAAGCCCTGTCGCGGATGGCGGACGCCGGCCTGATCGAGGCGACCTGGGAGGACCCGGAGGTCGCGGAGGCGGAGGGTCGCCCCCGCCGACGGTTGTACCGGATCACGGGCGAAGGAGCGACGGCCCGGGACCGGGAGCACGCGAGGATCGCCGGTGAGCAGGCCGCCGCGGCGAGGTCGGCGGGTGCGGCGTGGACGCAGGGGGCGATCGCATGACCGCCATCCGGACGCCGGAGTACCGCACGGCCGCCCACCGGGTCCTGAACTGGTGCGGGTGGTACACGCGCGACCTCTCGCCCGACGTCGCCGGGGAGCGGCGCGACGAGATCGCATCCGACCTGCACGAGCACGCCGTCTGGGCCCAGGAGGCGGGCGTCACGCCGCAGCGGCTGCGGCGCGACATCATGCTTCGGGCCATCCGCGGGATCCCGCATGACCTCTCGTGGCGCTCCGGGCAGTTGCGTGCGGGCCACGGCGTCGATCCGATGCCGCTCGGCATGCGGCGGGCCGGCGACGTCCTCGCAGCCCTCGTGGTGACGGGCGGCGTCCTGGTCACCGGAGCGGCACTGTTCCTCCTCGTCCGCATCCTCCGTGCGCTCGTCATCGGCGACGTCGTCGAGGTGCCGGCGGGCGCGCTCGGTGTGGCGGTCGCCGCGGTCCTGGGCGTCGTGGGGCTCGTGCTGTCGCTGCGGCGACGCAGTCGATGGCTCGGTGCGGGGCTCCTGGCGCCCGCAGCGGTCCTCATCGGCGTGCTGGCGGGCGACATCATGTACCGTGTCAGCGCGACCGGCCTGCTCATCGTGTCCCGCCTGAGCTCGCACGGGGCCGGGCTCGAACCGTGGTGGGTGATGAGCGTGGCGATCGGCGTGGGTGCTGCGCTCGGGTTCATCGGAGCCGCGGTGTGGTGGTGGCCGGGGGGTCGCCGAACGACGGAACGGGACGCACCGGCGTCGGTGCAGGGGGAGACGGCATGAGCGGGAACGAGATCGACGACGGGCCAGACGCGGCGCAGGAGGCGGCACCCGTCCGCCGGAGTCCCGGAATGCTCCGACGACGGATCGGGCTCGGCATCGCGATGAGCGGGGTGCTCGCGGTGGCGGCCGGCGGAGTGTTCATCGGGGTGTCGAACGCCCAGGCGGCCGCTGACGACGCGCGGTCCCTCGAAGCGGTCGCCGAGGCCGCAGCGTCGCTCGACGAACTCCCGTCTGTCGAACCCGTGGTGCCCGCGGATCCCGCAGCGACGCCGGACGCCGGCGAACCCGTCTCGCCGGCGGCCGGCGTCGACTACTCGCAGACGCCGGAGGGCTGGTACGACGCGACCACCGACCCGGCTTCGATCGTGCCCAGCACCGACTCGTACCTCAGTGACGGGATCTGGGAGGCACAGCAGCAGATCATCGCGAAGTGCATGGCTGATCAAGGGTTCTGGTACGCGTGGACGAACGATCGATCCAAGATCCTCGATCCGCTCTTCGGCATGGTCATGAGCGAGACGACCGACGCCGCCTTCCTGGCCCGGTGGGGGACGAACCCCGACGATCAACCGTACGACTGGAAGCTCGCCGGCTGCCACGGCTACGCCGTCCACGTCACCGGGATGGACGACGCCCACTGACGCCGTCGATCGACGATGCCGCCGTCGGGAGCCGGTGCTAGCGTCGCCCGCATGAGAATCCTGTTGATCGGTGCGAGTGGACATGTCGGACGAGCGGCGCAGGACGCCCTCGCGGAGCGTCACGAGGTGATCGCGGTGTCGCGCTCGACGGCGCCCGCCGTCGACACCACCGACGAGGCGTCGATCGAGGCGCTGTTCGCCGAGGTGGGCGAGGTCGACGCGGTCATCGTCGCCGTCGGATCGGTCCCGTTCAAGCCCGTCGATGAGTTGACGCGCGACGACTACCGTGCGGCCTTCCTCGGCAAGGTGCTCAGCCAGCTCGACGTCGTGCGCATCGGGACCCCGTTCGTCCGCGACGGCGGCTCCTTCACGCTCACGACGGGCATCCTCGCCCGCGAGCCGATCGCGACGGGCGCTGCGGCCTCGATGGCCAACGGAGCGGTCGAGTCCTTCGTGATCGGTGCCGCCCCGGAGCTCCCGCGCGGCATCCGCATCAACGCCGTCAGCCCCACGGTGCTGGCCGAGGCCACCGGGTACCACGACGCATTCCCGGGCTTCGCGCCCGTCGCCTCCGACGTGGTCGGTCTGGCGTTCGTCCGTGCCGTCGAGGGGGTCGGCACCGGGCGGGTGCTCGCGCTCGACTGAGCCGTCCCGGCACTCCTGAGGGGAGGCAGGTCGTCGTCCGGCCGTTCGCCAAGCGACGATCCGCCTCCGCTCAGTCGCGCTCTCGACGCGGCCGACACCCGGCGCTAGGGTCGGCACATGACCCGCTTCCTGCTCAGCATCGCCGTCAGTCTGCTGTCCTCGGCGATCGGGCTGCTCGTCGCCGACTGGGTCGTGCCCGGCGTCCGTCTGTCGCTCGGTGGCTTTATCATCGCCGTCGTCGTCTTCACGATCGCGCAGGGCGTCCTCGGGCCGTTCATCCTCCGCCTCGCGCGGCGCTACGCTTCGGCGATCCTCGGCGGCATCGGACTCGTGACGACCCTCGTGTCGCTCTTCATCGCGTCGATCCTCCCCGGCGGTCTCCACATCCGCGGTGTCCTCGCCTGGGTGCTCGCACCGCTGGTGGTGTGGTTGGTCACGGCGCTCGGGAGCTGGATCCTCGGCTGGGCGCTCATCACGCGACGGTTCGGCGACCGGGATCGCGACCGGGGCCGTACGAGCTCGAAGCGGTAGGCGGCGGCGCAGCCCGGACGGGATCAGCGGTTGGCGGCCAAGGCGGCTGCCAGCTCGACGCGGCTCGCGACGCCGAGCTTCCGCAGGACGTTCGCGATGTGGAACTTGACGGTGTTCTCGCTGATGGTGAGTGTCTCGGCGATCGCCCGGTTCCGTGCTCCACCGGCGGCCAGCTCGGCGACGCTCCACTCGCGCTCGGTCAGCGCGGCGGCCGAGTCTGCGCGGGTCTGCGTCGCGGGCGGCGGGTCGAGCGGCAGTGTCACGTGCAGCTCCGAGCCCCACCCGGGCGTCGCCTGGACATCGAGACTGCCGCGGAGTGCCGCGACGCGAGCGCCGAGCTGCTGCACGCTCGGGGTGTCGACGGTCAACTCGCCGGGGCCGTCGTCGCGGATGCCGATGAGCAGGTTGCTGCCGTCGCAGTCCCACTGCACCCGGACCCGCCCGACCGAGGACTGCTCGACGAGCGCGAGGACCGTGCCGCGGACGATCGCCCGTCCGGCGTGCGCCACCTCACCGGGGAGTGCCCGACCGTCGACGGGCGGCTCGATGAACTGGACCTCGGGGCCGCCGAAGCGGGCCAGGGGGCGGAGGTCCTCGCGGAGTCTGGCGAAGGCGCGCGCGACCGGTTCCTCGGCCAGCTGGCGGTCACGGTCGGACACCGCCCGCAGCTCGACCATGGCGGCCGAGGCGATCTCGGTCACCGCGGTTCGGGCGTCCTCCGCCGACGTCTGGCGCGACCGGGTGACGGCGAGGATCGACTCCAGCGTCGTCGCATGGGCGTCGGTCAGTTCCGCGATCGCGCCGGCCCGCTCGCTCGACGCCGCCCGCGAGTCGCGGAGGTAATCGGGGGCCGCCGTCGCGACCTGCTGGCGGATGCCCGCCGCGACGACCTCCCAGAGGGCGCCGACGAGCCGGTCGTCGATCGGTCCCTGCGGGTCGGTCAGGACGAGGAGGGCGCCGGTCTCGGCCAGCCAGGCTGCGATCGGACGCTCCGCGCCTGCGATCACCGCCGACGTCGGCCGGTCGGCGTGTGGTCCGGCATCAGCGAGCGCCGTGGTTACCGGGCCGCGCGGGGTGCGCTGTCGGACCGCGTCGAGCTCGGCGATCGTGACGCCCTCGACGATCGCCGGGTCGCCGGCCTTCTTCCGGGGGCGACCGGTGCAGTCCTCGGTGAAGATCACGAGCGCGGAATGGGCGACGACCGGCTCGAGGACATCCCGGAACGCACCGGCGATGCGCAGCAGCGAACTCGACGCGACGGAGGCCAGGCCGTCGAGCAGCTCGACCGGGTAGGTGACAGTGCGTTCGATCATGTCCGCACCCTATCCCATCGGTCCACACCCACCCGTTCGGGTAGGTGGAACCGTTCGGGTGAGCGGCGGCATACCTACCCGATCACGCCCAGGATGGAGGGATGACGAACCCCACCGTCCCTCCATCCACGTCGGTGACGCCTGCGACCTCGACGGTCCAGGGGGCGCTCGCCGCGATCGACGCCGAGCTGCATCGCACCGTGTCGAGCCTGCTGGAGGCCGATCCGGCCCCGTTCGCCGGCGCACTCGACCGACTGCGAACGGCGGACCGCGCGTTCGTGTCCGGTGCCGGTCGTTCCGGTCTCGCGCTCCGCATGACCGCCATGCGACTCATGCACCTCGGACTCACCGTGCACGTCGTCGGCGAGACGACGACGCCCGCCATCACCTCGGGTGACGTCCTGCTCGTCGCCAGCGGCTCCGGTACGACGACGGGTGTGGTCCGCGCTGCGGACACGGCCGTCTCCGTCGGAGCACAGGTGATCGCCATCACGACCGACCCCGCATCCCCGCTCGCCGAGTTGGCCGCCGAGACGATCGTCGTCCCCGCCGCGCAGAAGACCGACCACGGCGGCACGCGTTCCGTGCAGTACTCGGGGAGCCTCTTCGAGCAGGCGGTCATGCTGCTCGGCGACGCGTTCTTCCATGCGCTCTGGCAGTCCGCCGGCGTCAGCGCCGAGGAGCTGTGGCCGCGCCACGCGAACCTCGAGTAGTCACCCTCTTCCTTCCCACGCGCCCGGCGCACGCCGGCCGCATCCCATCACGACAGAAAGCAGCACCACATGAAGCTCCAGGTAGCCATGGACGTCCTCACCACCGAGGCAGCCCTCGAACTCGCCGGGAAGGTCGCGCCCTACGTCGACATCCTCGAGCTCGGCACGCCCCTCATCAAGAGCGAGGGCCTGCGTGCCGTCACCGCGATCAAGGACGCCCACCCCGACAAGATCGTGTTCGCCGACCTCAAGACGATGGACGCCGGTGAGCTCGAAGCCGACATCGCCTTCTCCGCCGGTGCGGACATCGTCACCGTCCTCGGGACCGCCGGTGACAGCACGATCGTCGGCGCCGTGAAGGCCGCGAAGGCGCACGGCAAGTCCGTCGTCGTCGACCTCATCGGGGTCGCCGACAAGGTGCAGCGCGCGAAGGAGGTCACCGCTCTCGGCGCCGCGTTCGTCGAGATGCACGCTGGTCTCGACGAGCAGGCGGAGGAGGGCTTCACCTTCCAGACGCTCCTGTCCGACGGTGAGGCGGCCGCCGTGCCGTTCTCGGTCGCCGGTGGCGTGAACGTGTCGACGATCGCGTCGGTGCAGCAGGCGGGCGCGCAGGTCGCCGTCGCCGGCGGTGCGATCTACTCGGCCGACGACCCGGCGGCTTCCGCGGCAGCCCTCCGCGCGGCAATCGTCGCGTAACCCCCTCCGCCAACCCCGCACCTGTCGGGTTGGCCAGCGCGGTGCGCTGACGTGAGCCTGTCTCTTATACACATCT
>NZ_JBNBBL010000018.1:0-985 GCF_050031945.1 Plantibacter sp. 2H11-2
GACTCTAACTCATTGATACTCATTTATAAACTCCTTGCAATGTATGTCGTTTCAGCTAAACGGTATCAGCAATGTTTATGTAAAGAAACAGTAAGATAATACTCAACCCGATGTTTGAGTACGGTCATCATCTGACACTACAGACTCTGGCATCGCTGTGAAGACGACGCGAAATTCAGCATTTTCACAAGCGTTATCTTTTACAAAACCGATCTCACTCTCCTTTGATGCGAATGCCAGCGTCAGACATCATATGCAGATACTCACCTGCATCCTGAACCCATTGACCTCCAACCCCGTAATAGCGATGCGTAATGATGTCGATAGTTACTAACGGGTCTTGTTCGATTAACTGCCGCAGAAACTCTTCCAGGTCACCAGTGCAGCGCTTGATAACAGGAGTCTTCCCAGGATGGCGAACAACAAGAAACTGGTTTCCGTCTTCACGGACTTCGTTGCTTTCCAGTTTAGCAATACGCTTACTCCCATCCGAGATAACACCTTCGTAATACTCACGCTGCTCGTTGAGTTTTGATTTTGCTGTTTCAAGCTCAACACGCAGTTTCCCTACTGTTAGCGCAATATCCTCGTTCTCCTGGTCGCGGCGTTTGATGTATTGCTGGTTTCTTTCCCGTTCATCCAGCAGTTCCAGCACAATCGATGGTGTTACCAATTCATGGAAAAGGTCTGCGTCAAATCCCCAGTCGTCATGCATTGCCTGCTCTGCCGCTTCACGCAGTGCCTGAGAGTTAATTTCGCTCACTTCGAACCTCTCTGTTTACTGATAAGTTCCAGATCCTCCTGGCAACTTGCACAAGTCCGACAACCCTGAACGACCAGGCGTCTTCGTTCATCTATCGGATCGCCACACTCACAACAATGAGTGGCAGATATAGCCTGGTGGTTCAGGCGGCGCATTTTTATTGCCGTGTTGCTGTCTCTTATACACATCTGACGCTGCCGACGACAATTAAGCCGTGTAGAT
>NZ_JBNBBL010000019.1:0-631 GCF_050031945.1 Plantibacter sp. 2H11-2
CGATATCTACACGGCTTAATTGTCGTCGGCAGCGTCAGATGTGTATAAGAGACAGGCTTCAATAATATTGAAAAAGGAAGAGTATGAGTATTCAACATTTCCGTGTCGCCCTTATTCCCTTTTTTGCGGCATTTTGCCTTCCTGTTTTTGCTCACCCAGAAACGCTGGTGAAAGTAAAAGATGCTGAAGATCAGTTGGGTGCACGAGTGGGTTACATCGAACTGGATCTCAACAGCGGTAAGATCCTTGAGAGTTTTCGCCCCGAAGAACGTTTTCCAATGATGAGCACTTTTAAAGTTCTGCTATGTGGCGCGGTATTATCCCGTATTGACGCCGGGCAAGAGCAACTCGGTCGCCGCATACACTATTCTCAGAATGACTTGGTTGAGTACTCACCAGTCACAGAAAAGCATCTTACGGATGGCATGACAGTAAGAGAATTATGCAGTGCTGCCATAACCATGAGTGATAACACTGCGGCCAACTTACTTCTGACAACGATCGGAGGACCGAAGGAGCTAACCGCTTTTTTGCACAACATGGGGGATCATGTAACTCGCCTTGATCGTTGGGAACCGGAGCTGAATGAAGCCATACCAAACGACGAGCGTGACACCACGATGCCTGTAGC
>NZ_JBNBBL010000020.1:0-257 GCF_050031945.1 Plantibacter sp. 2H11-2
TGTTGTAAGAGATTCCTTTGGAAAACATTTAAACAAAACAAAGCAAGTCAGTAATGATTTGTTCTGTCAGTTTCAAACTTGCATCGTGTTCACCTATTCCGGTGGCATGGTGCGCGAAATGTGCCGGTCACTTCGGTGGTCGTGCAATTCAACATTTACGGAGAGTTTGATCCTGGCTCAGGACGAACGCTGGCGGCGTGCTTAACACATGCAAGTCGAACGATGAAGCCCAGCTTGCTGGGTGGATTAGTGGCGAA
>NZ_JBNBBL010000021.1:0-255 GCF_050031945.1 Plantibacter sp. 2H11-2
GGTAGCCGGCCTGAGAGGGTGACCGGCCACACTGGGACTGAGACACGGCCCAGACTCCTACGGGAGGCAGCAGTGGGGAATATTGCACAATGGGCGAAAGCCTGATGCAGCAACGCCGCGTGAGGGATGACGGCCTTCGGGTTGTAAACCTCTTTTAGCAGGGAAGAAGCGAAAGTGACGGTACCTGCAGAAAAAGCACCGGCTAACTACGTGCCAGCAGCCGCGGTAATACGTAGGGTGCAAGCGTTGTCCGGA
>NZ_JBNBBL010000022.1:0-255 GCF_050031945.1 Plantibacter sp. 2H11-2
TGTCTGCCGCTGCTCGTCCAGATGCCGATCTTCTTCGCCCTGTTCTCCGTGCTCAACGACGCCCAGAAGAGCAAGGCCGGCGTCGGTCCCCTGAACGAGACCCTCGCCGTGCAGTTCGGCGACGCGAACCTCTTCGGGATCGCTCCGCTGCACACGAGCATGCAGGCGGCACTCGCCGGCAACCCGGTCAACTGGGCGGTCGTCATCATCGCCGCCGTCATGGTCATCCTCATGTGCGCGTCGCAGTTCATCACG
>NZ_JBNBBL010000023.1:0-255 GCF_050031945.1 Plantibacter sp. 2H11-2
GGTAGCCGGCCTGAGAGGGTGACCGGCCACACTGGGACTGAGACACGGCCCAGACTCCTACGGGAGGCAGCAGTGGGGAATATTGCACAATGGGCGAAAGCCTGATGCAGCAACGCCGCGTGAGGGACGACGGCCTTCGGGTTGTAAACCTCTTTTAGCAGGGAAGAAGCGAAAGTGACGGTACCTGCAGAAAAAGCACCGGCTAACTACGTGCCAGCAGCCGCGGTAATACGTAGGGTGCAAGCGTTGTCCGGA